>JAOPVE010000091.1 GCA_025963185.1 Actinomycetes bacterium | reverse complement strand
CGACCGGCCAGGACCGGCCGCAGTTACCGCACTTCGCGGTGGGGGCGGGACGCTGCACCCGGCTCGCACCCGGATGGCACCCGTGGGTGGCTGGCGGACCGCCCGTAGCTGTGGTTCGCCGTGGATTTCTGTGGACGTCGCTCGCGGTTGCCTTCCTTTGCGTCGTGTAGCCCTCTTTGATATCGGGAGCTGATTACGACACGATATCGACCAGTTCATGGCCTTTTGCGATCTATATACCGTTCGCCTATATTCCGGCTGTTGACTGCCGGTGGTGGGGGAGCCATACCGGCGCAGATAACTGGGGGTAAACCGGTGACTGAACTGGTCCGGCCACCCGAACGCCAACGGCGCTTCTGGTGGTCCCTGACAGGCGTGACCGTATTGGTGGGGGCGTTCGCTCTGGTGGGCATCGCTGCCCAGCCCGCGGCCGCCGCTCCGCCCGGACAGGCACCATCGTCGAGCGGCTCACCGGGGAACGCAGCCGGCCAGTCCTCCACCGCCGCGACTCCGTCGAGCTCGCCGAGCGCCGTCAAGCCCACGACTTCCGCGAAGCCCACGACCACTACCCCCAAGACGGCGACGCCCAAGCGGGCCGCCGGGATCCACACACTGGACCTGGAACCACCCGACGCGCCCACGATCACCGCGGCCACGCCAGGGGTCCGGAGCATCGCGGTCACCTGGACGGCGCCGTCGCTCGACATCAACCACTACGTCGTCACGGTTAGCCCGCACAACACGGTCACCACGGTGAACTCCTGCCGGGTGAGCGTGCTGACGTGCGTGATCGGCCAGCTCGTGGCGGGGACCTCGTACGACGTGAACGTCTACGCGTACAACTCGGTGGACGACAGCAGCGGATCCGAGCCGGCGACCGCCACCGCGCTGATCCCCGGGCCGCCGGCGAAGCCCGGCATCGCGACCGCCGTCGCCAAGCAGAGTTCCGCGACGGTCACAGTGGTCACGAACGTGGTGGCGCCGGTCTCGTACTACACCGTGACGGCCAGCCCCGGCGGCGCGCACTGCGACACCGACCACGACAGCGGGGCGGATCACGACTGTGACGTCACCGGGCTCACCCCCGGCACGTCCTACACGTTCAGTGTGGTTGCGCACGGCCCCGGTGCTACGGGCAACTCGACGGCCAGCACGGCCTCGGCGGCGTACATCCCCGGTCCGCCCGGGACGCCGACGAACGTGAAGGCGCAGCCAATCGCGGACGGCACACACGCCAGGGTCACCTGGACGACCGCCGCCGTGGAGGGCCCGCTCGGCCACTACGAGGTCACCAACGCGACCGGCGGCGGCGGCGTCGTCACGACGGGCTGCATGGCCGAGGTCGCCGCGACGACGGCCTGTACGGTCGGCGGACTCACGCCCGGCACCAGCTACACCTTCCAGGTGATGGCCGTCTCGCCGGATCCCGCCAACCAGGGGAACGCCACCTCGGCCGCGAGCAACACGGTCACGGCCGGGTCGCCGAGCTCCCCGACAATCGACAACGGCAACACCGTCGCTGGCCAGACCGCCGTAACTGTGCGGGTCACAGCGCCGTCGTTCGCCGGAGCCGACGGCGGCGTCGACCATTACACGGTCACGGCCTCCCCGGGTGGAGCGACCTGCCCGATCGCCGTCGCCGCGAACCCGCTCGAGTGCACCGTCACCGGGCTGACGTCGGGGACGGCTTACACGTTCACGGCGACCGCGACCTCGGTCACCAACGGCTACACCTCGCCCGCGAGCGTGGCGTCGAGCTCGTTCACTCCCGGACCGCCGACCCAGCCGTCGATCACGTCCGCGATTCAGACCGTGACCAACGGCAACGGCACGGTGGCGGTTATCTGGACGCAGCCGGGCGGCGGCATCGCGGTCGACCACTACGTCGTCCAGGCGATCTCCAGCGACGGCGGCACGACCCGGTCCTGCACCTTGACCACGCCGTTCACTCCGCCGCTCACCTGCACGACGACCGGTGTGCTCACCCAGGGCAAGACGTACCACGTGGTCGTCACCGCCTACAGCTCCTCGAACGAGGCTGCGGCAACCGGCTCGACCGCCAGCAGCGCCACGTCCGACTTCGTCGCCGGACCTCCCGGCCAGCCGGGCGGACTGTCGGTGACGCCGGGGCTCAGCAGCGCGGTCGTGCACTGGACCGCGGCTGCCGCGCCGGTGAACCACTACGTCGTGACCACGACGCCGGTGCCGACCGACGGCTGGCCCGACGGGGAGGGCACCTGCTCGACCAACTCGGCGGGGACCTCCTGCACGGTGACCGGACTCCACGTCAACGTGCAGTACACGTTCACGGTCACCGCGTACGGCGCCACGGACACCTCGCTCGGGACCAACTCGAACACGATCATGTCGTACGTGGGGCCGAGCGTCCCGCGTGCGGTCGACGTCGACTGGGACACCGCGACCAGCGCGGACGTCAACTGGACCGCACCGGCAAACGGCGCGGGTACGGTCGACCACTACGTCGTCACCTCGAACCCGAGCAGCGGCGTGACCGCCTGCGCCAGCGTGGCGACCGGCGCCGATCCGCGGACCTGCCACGTCACGGGACTCACCGCGGGTACGGCCTACGCGTTCACGGTCACCGCGGTGGTGGACGGCGGGGCTACGGTCCCGGCGGATCCGGTCACCGCGCCGACTGTCACGAGCGTGACGGCGGGCAACGCGAAGGCGACCGTCCACTTCAGCGCCGGATCCGGGGCTGACATCTCCGGGTACACCGTCCAGGGCTACCTGAGTAACGGCACGACCCCGGCGGGCACGGACTGCACGGCCCTCATCAGCGAGACCAGCTGTGACGTCACGGTCCTCACCGGAGGAACGGCCTACAAGTTCCGGGTGGTCGCGAACATCAGCGGCGGCGGATCCCTCACGGGTGGTGTGACGTCGGGGACGACGATCCCCGGTCCGCCCGGAGCACCGGGTACGCCGACGATCACGCCCGGGGTGACCTCGGCGGACATCGCGTGGACGGCCTCGGCCGCTCCGATCAACCACTACGTCGTGACGACCGCACCCGCGCCGAACGGCGGCTGGCTGGACGGGGCTGGCACCTGTGTGCCGAGCTCCCTGCCCACCCAGTGCACCGTCACCGGCCTGATGGCCGGAGTGGACTACACGTTCACGGTCACCGCGTACGGCGCGGCGGACAGCTCGCTCGGAACGTCGAGCAGCAACAACCACGCCTTCATCGGATCGACGGTGCCACGCACAGTGGACGTCGACTGGACCACCACCTCGGCGGCGACGGTCACCTGGACCGCACCGGCGACCGGTGCCAGCGCGGTCCACCACTACGTGGTCACCTCGTCGCCGAGCAGCGGCGTGACGGCCTGCACGAGCGTGCTCGCGGGCGACCCGCTGACCTGTTCGGTCACGGGGCTCACTCCGGGTACGTCGTACGCGTTCACGGTCACCGCCGTCTCGACGGGCGGAAGCTCGGCCGCGGCCACCGCGGTCGCCGCGCCGACGATCACGGGCGTGACCGCGGGCAACGCGAGGGCGACCGTGACCTTCACGGCCGGATCCGGGGTGACCATCACGGACTACACCGTGAAGGCCTACCTCGCCTCCGACGGCACAACCCACGTCGGGACGGACTGCACGGTCAGCGGCACCAGTTGTGACGTCACCGCCCTGACCGGGGGAACGGCGTACAAGTTCCGGGTGTACGCGAACGTCAGCGGCGGCGGAACGCTCACGGGTGCGCTGACGGCGGCCAGCACGACCCCCGGTCCGCCGGGGGCTCCGGGCACGCCGTCGATCACGCTCGGCAACGGCTCGGCACTGATCCAGTGGACGGCCTCGTCCGGTCCGATCGACCACTACGTCGTGACGACCGCGCCGGTCCCCAATGGTGGCTGGCCGAACGGCGCGGGCACCTGTATGCCGTCGAGCCTGCCGACCCAGTGCACCGTCACCGGCCTGTCGGGCGGGGTGGACTACACCTTCACCGTGACGGCGTACGGGGCAACCGACAGCTCGCTCGGCACGTCGACCAGCAGCAACCACTCGTTCGTGGGGCCGACCGTCCCGCAGACGGTGGACGTCGACTGGGCCACCACGTCCGCCGTGGTCACCTGGGCCGCCCCGGCGAGCGGCAGCAGCACGATCAACCACTACGAGGTGACCACGTCGCCGAGCAGCGGTGTCACGGCCTGCCCGAACGTGGGCACCGGCGGCGCGCTGACCTGCACGGTCACGGGCCTGACGGCGGGCACGCCGTACGCGTTCACGGTCACGGCCGTGACGGCGGGCAACCTGGGCGTCGCGGCAACTCCGGTCACCGCACCGACGGTGACGACCCTGACCCCTGGTGTGCAGAGGGTGACCGTTCACTTCAGCCCGGCTTCGGGCTTGGACATCACCGACTACACGGTCCGCGCCTTCCAGGCCTCGGACGGGACAACGCACGGCGGCACCGACTGCACCGCGGCGGCCAACGCCACGAGCTGTGACGTCACGGTGCTCACCGCCGGGACCGCGTACAAGTTCCGGGTCATCGCCAACATCAACGGCGGCGGATCGCTCACGGGCGGACTGTCCGCCACGAGCGCCACGGCAGGGCCTCCTGGCAACCCGGGAACTCCGTCGATCACGCCCGGCAACGGTGCCGCGCTGATCCAGTGGACCGCCTCGTCCGGTCCGATCGACCACTACGTCGTGACGACCGCGCCGGTGCCCAACGGCGGCTGGCAGAACGGGGACGGCACCTGCACCCCGTCCGCCCAGCTGACCCAGTGCACCGTCACCGGGCTTTCCGCCGCGGTGGACTACACGTTCACCGTCACCGCGTACGGCGCATCGGACAACTCGCTCGGCACGTCCACGAGTAACAACCACGGCTTCGTCGGCCCGACGGATCCGCGGACCGTGGACGTCGACTGGGGGACCACCACCGCGGACGTGACCTGGGCCGCTCCCGCGAGCGGCGCGAGCACGGTTGACCACTACACGGTCACGTCCAACCCGAGCAGCGGTGTCACCGGCTGCTCGAACGTCACCGCCGGTGGCCCGCTGACCTGCACGGTCACGGGCCTGACCGCAGGAACCCCGTACGCGTTCTTCGTCACGGCCGTGTCCTCGGGCGGCATGTCCATCGGGGCCGACGCGGTCACCGCGCCGACCGTCACGAGCGTCACGGCGGGTAACGCGTCGGCGACTGTGCACTTCAGCGCCGGATCCGGGGCCAGCATCACCGGG
The DNA here is from genome assembly GCA_025963185.1 of Actinomycetes bacterium. GTDB lineage: Bacteria > Actinomycetota > Actinomycetes > Mycobacteriales > Cryptosporangiaceae > RYN-140. The sequence continues at coordinate 6,506 of JAOPVE010000091.1, read as the reverse complement.
TACACCGTCAAGGCCTACCTGGCCTCGAACGGCACCACCCACGCCGGCACGGATTGCACGGCGACCACCATCGAGACCCAGTGCAACGTCACCGGTCTCACCGGCGGCACCGGGTACAAGTTCCGGGCGGTCGCCAACGTCACCGGCGGCGGATCGCTCACCGGCGGACTGACCTCGGCCACGACGGTCACCGGTCCGCCGGGAACACCGAGCACGCCGTCGATCACGGCAGGTCTCGGCAGCGCGACGATCGCGTGGACCGCGTCCGCGGGTCTGGTCGACCACTACGTCGTGTCGACCGCGCCGGTGCCGAACGGGGGCTGGCCGGACGGGGACGGCACGTGCATGCCGTCGACCCTGCCCACCCAGTGCACGGTCACCGGCCTCTCGGCCGGGGTGGACTACACGTTCACCGTGACCGCGTACGCGGCGCCGGACTCGTCGCTCGGCACCGCGATGAGCAGCAACGACGCCTTCATTGCGCCGACCATGCCGCAGGCGGTGGACGTCGACTGGGCGACCACCACGGCGGACGTGACCTGGGTCGCTCCCGCGGACGGGGCCGGCACGATCGACCACTACATGGTCACGTCGTCTCCGAGCACCAACGTGACCGCCTGCCCGAGCCTGGGCACCGGCACGCTGACCTGCACGGTCACGGGGCTGACTCCCGGCACGTCGTACGCGTTCACGGTCACGGCCGTGGCGAGCGGCGGAATGACGGTGGCGGCCCCGGCGGTCACGGCGGCGGCCATCACCGGCGTCACGGCGGGCAACCACCAGGTGACGGTGACGTTCTCGCCGGCGTCCGGCCGGGACATCAGTGGGTACTCGGTCCGGGGCTACCTGTCCTCGGACGGCACCACTCCGGCCGGGACCAACTGCGCCGCGGCGCCGAACGCCACCACGTGTGACGTCACCGGCCTGACCGGGGGGACGAGCTACAAGTTCCGGGTCATCGCCAACATCGCCGGGGGCGGATCGCTGACCGGCGGGCTGACCTCGGCCGCGACGATCCCCGGTCCGCCGGGGACGCCGAGCGCGCCGTCGATCACGCCCGGCGTCAACGCCGCGCTGATCGCGTGGACGGCGTCGTCGGGTCCGGTCGACCACTACGTGGTGACCACGACGCCGGCGCCGGACGGCGGCTGGCCGGACGGGGACGGCAGCTGCACGCCTTCCGGGCAGCTCACCCAGTGCTCCGTGACCGGACTGATGGCGGACGTGGACTACACGTTCACCGTCACCGCATACGGCGCGACGGACACCGCGCTCGGTACCGCGACGAGCAACAACCACGGGTTCATCGCCCCGAGCCTGCCGCAGCACGTGCAGGTCGCGTTCGACACGACGTCCGCCACGGTCACCTGGACCGCGCCGGCGGATGGCGAGTCGACCGTCGACCACTACACGGTCACGACCTCGCCCAGTCTGGGCGTGTCGGGCTGCGGCACGATCGACGACGACGCGAGCCTGACCTGCACGGTGTCCGGGCTGGACCCGGCCACGCAGTACACGTTCACCGTCAACGCGGTGACCACCGGCGGCATGACGATCTCGGCGACGTCCGTCAACACGGCGACGCCGACGACCCTCGTGCCGGGCAACCAGCAGATCACCGTCCACTGGACCCCGGCGTCCGGGTCCGACGTGACCGGGTACACCGTCCAGGCCTACCTGGCCTCGAACGGGACCACCCACGTCGGCACCGACTGCACCGCGGACCCCGACGAGACCAGCTGCACGGTGACCGGCCTGACCACCGGCACGGCGTACAAGTTCCGGGTCCTCGCCGCTGTCAGCGGTGGTCCGGTGCACACCAGCGCGCTGTCGACCTCGATGGTCGCCGGCCCGCCGCCGGCACCGGCGAACGCCTTCGCGACCGCGGGTGACGGGTTCATCTCCGTCAACTGGACCGCACCGTCGTCGGACACCACCGGCAGCGGATCGTCCGGCACCGCGTTCGCCAGGTACGTGGTGGTGGCGGACGCACCGGGCACCGACGACGACAAGACCTGCACGTCGATGGTCCGGACCCAGCGGTTCTGCACGGTTCTCGCCGCGACCAACCAGGTCACGTACCAGCTCTCGGTGCGTACCTACGGCCCGGGCGACGAGAACAACTTCAGCACGCTCGCGATCTCGGGCACCGTCACTCCGGCCGCGCCTCCGACCGCTCCGCACATCACCAGGACGGTCATCGGGCCGGCCTACGTGGACGTGTTCTGGACCGCACCGGTGGACGACGGTGACGGCATCATCGGCTACACGGTGGTGGCGACCGGCGGCAACACCTGCGCGGTTCCCGAGGGCACCCTGCACTGCAAGCTCGAGGGGCTGACCAACGGCCAGCAGTACTCGATCTACGTGGTGGCGAACGGCCTCGGCGCGGCGGGCAACTCGCCGCCGAGCAACGCGGTCCTGGCCACGCCGAGCGCGGCGGCGGCCAGTCCGACCGGGGTCACGGCGACACCGGGCGACGGCGAGATCACCGTCGACTGGGTCGCGGGTGAGGGCGGTGCCACGGTCTCCGGATTCACGGCGACCGCGGCCGCGAACGGCCAGACCAGCCAGACCTGCAGCGCCGGCCCGTCCGCGACCGAGTGCACGATCACCGGCCTGACCGGCGGCCGTGCGTGGACTATCACGGTGGTCGCGAACGCGATGGGCGGCAACTCGGCTCCGGCCTCGCCGGATCCGGCCGCGGTGACGCCTGGCCCGCCGAACGAGCCGCAGGTCACCGGCTTCACCGAGACCGGTGAGGGCCAGGCGACGGTCACGTGGCACGCGCCGGCGTCCGGTGGGGTCCCGGTTGAGTCGTACGTGGTCACCACGACCCCCTCGACCGGATCGCACGCCTGCACCGACACGACGGACGAGTTCTCCTGCGTGCTCGACGGGCTCACCCCCGGCGACACGTACCAGGCGATCGTCACGGCGGTCGCGGCGGACGGCCTCGGATCCACTCCGGCGGCGTCCTCGCCGGTCACGCTGACCGGCCTGAACGCTCCGGTCATCACCCAGGTGACCGGCGGGCAGAACATGATCACGGTCACCTGGACCGGTCCGACCACGGGCCTGCCGGTGGACCACTACGTGGTCACCACGGATCCCGACTCCGGCGAGCACACGTGCACGGACGACGCGTCTCCGTTCACCTGCCAGCTCACCGGCATCGTCGGCGGGGACTACACGGTGACCGTCACCGCGTTCACTGCGGGCGAGCTGTCCAGCCAGGACACGTCCGACACGGTGACGGTGACGGATGCGCCGTCCTCGGTGGATCCGCCCACGATCGGCAGCGTGATCGCCGGTCCGGGCGCGGCCATCCTGACCTGGACGGCGCCCAACGGAGTGACGGTCGACCACTACCACGTGACCGTCGATCCGAACACGGGCACCGGCACGGACAACCTGCCGTCGATCTGCGCCGACGTGTCGGGTGACGCCGCTCCGCAGGACCTGGCGTGCCTGCTCGACAAGCTGACCCCCGGCGTGGAGTACACGGCGACGGTGACGCTGTTCACGGCGGCTGAGGGCGGCCTGCAGTCCGAGGCCACGTCCGATCCGTTCAAGGTCGGCCCGCCCGGGGCTCCGGGGGGTGTGGACGCGCAGATCCTCGGTCCGCGTTCGGTGATCGTCGCCTGGACAGCGCCGCAGAACCTGGGCGCGGGGATCCAGTCGTACCGGGTGGTCAGCACGCCGAACAACACCGTGTGCCTGCAGACGAACACGGCGTTCCGGTCCTGCCGCTTCGACAATCTGGTGAACGGTCTCGCGTACACGTTCAAGGTCGGCGCGGTCGGCGTGGGCAACACCGGGACGACGTGGTCGGACTCCTCGGCGAGCTTCACGCTGTGGCCGGCGCTGCCGTCCGCGGTGCCGAAGGCGAACGGCACGCTCACCAGCTCGGCGGGTACCCGGCTGGGACTGGGCCAGACCACCAACATCGCCGGTAGCGGGTTCCGCCCGAACACGCCGCTGACGCTGGGGATCTACCCGGGGCCGAACATCCGCCTGCGGACCACCACGAACTCCAGTGGCGGGTTCAAGGTCGCGGTGCAGATCCCGGCGAACATCGGCACGGGCGGCCGGACGATCGCGGTGGCCGGGCTCAACCCGTCCGGCAACATGCGGTACATGACCCTGGCGATCACCGTCATCAAGAAGGCGGCGATCGGTGGCGCGGTGGTTCCCGGCGGGGCGGTCACGCCCAGCACCGGGGTCCCGCATCCGGGCCTCTCGGTGGCGAGCGCGGCGCTGCCGATCACCGGCAGCGCGATGACCACGCTGCTTCTGGGCGGGTTCGGCATCCTGCTGGCCGGCCTGACGGCGGTCGCGGTGACCTACAACACGGTCGCCCGCCGCAAGCGGAAGGTGGTTCCGGCTCCCACTCCGGCGAGCTGAACTGAGCTGACCGCTCGCTAGACCAGAGCGCCCCGGGCCCGACAACGACGTCGGACCCGGGGCGCTCTGTCTCGCCCGAAGTGCGGTAACTCCGGCCGGTCCTGACCGGTCGCCGTTACCGCACTTCGGGAAGGGGTCAGCGGTCCTGGAAGTTGCAGACCGTCCGGACCGTCGCGAGGCTCTTCTGGGCCGCCGTGGCGCGGGTGAGGACCAGGGCCTTGTCCCGTCCGTGCATCGCGGTGCCCATCGCCGCCAGCGAGGTGGCCCAGCCCTCGATCGCCGTCCGGGCCGGGCCGGAGCTGCCGGCCACCTCGCGCTGAACGCCGGTCGCGGCGGTGCTCACGGCGGCCGCGACCCTGCCGTCGAACGGCTTGGCCTGCGGATACCAGTTCGCCATGGGCACGTGCAGGTGAGCGGTGATGGCCTCGACGTTCCCGCACGGATGCAGGTTCGCGTCGCCGCTGGGCGACGCGGCGGGGGCCGTCAGCGCGGTGGGCGCGGCGGCGCAGCCCGCGGCCGTCAGCGCGAGCGCGACGGCGGTAGTCAGGCCGGCGATCTTCTTCGGGAACATCGTTCTGATCTCCTGCCGGCCTGGGATCGCTGTCCCCCAGCAGAGCGCGCACAGCACGCCTGGATACCGGCCCCACACCCCGGCTTGGCCGCCGAATCCGGGCGAAAACGCTCATCGCGGATCGTCAGCGCAGCTCCCGGGGCCGCCGATCGCGCAGCATGAACGCGGCCCCGATGCCGCCGGCCAGCCCGAACAGGTGCCCCTGCCACGACACCGCCGGATCGACGGGCAGCACCCCCCACAGGATCGACCCGTACAGGATCGCCACGATCACGCCGACCACGATGTCCGAGGGCCGCCGGTCCGCGAAGCCACGGAGCAGCACGTACCCGAAGTAGCCGAAGACCAGGCCGCTCGCGCCCAGGGTCACGGTGCCCGTCGGGGCGGTCAGCCACACGCCCGTGCCCGAGACGAAGATGATGATCACGCTGGCCGCGAAGAACTTGCCCAGCCCGCGGATCGCCGCGATCACCCCGAGCACGAACAGCGGTATCGAGTTGGCCGACAGGTGCTCGGCGCTGGCGTGCAGGAACGGGGCCGTGAAGATGTCGGGCACCTCGGCCGGATCCCGGGGCGAGATGCCGTACGTGTCGAGCCGCCCACCGGACGCCTCGTCGGCGAACTCGAGGATCCATAACAGCCCGACGAATACCGCCATGACCGCCGCCGCGCTGACAATGCCCAGCGGCTTTCGTGTTCCCTGCGCCGACATGCGCCCCCTCCCGCCAGCCCACCGGTCGTCCAGCCCAACGCGTCCCGCGCGGGAATTGTCCCGGATCAGGCTCGCAGGGCTTCGGGGTGGGCCGCCAGGAATTCACGCAGGCTGGCGGGGCGGCGGCCGGTGAGGTCGGTGACGGCGCTGGTGACCACGTCCAGTTCGCCGGTCGCGATCGCCGCGTACGAGGTCACCCAGCCGGCCACCTCCCAGTCCGGGGCGCCGTAGCCCGCCCGGCTCGCGTAGGCCTCGTCGAGGGTCTCGGCGTGGTACCGGATCGGCCTGCCTGCCGCCTCGGTGAGCGCGGCGGCGGCCTCGTCCAGGCTGATCGACTCCGGCCCGGTCAGGTCGTAGGTGGCGCCGGCGTGCGCGGCCGGATCCAGCAGTACCGCCACGGCCACGGCCGCGATGTCGTCCCGCGACACCGCCCCGGCCCGCCCGTCGCCCGCGGGCCCGCGGATCACCCCGTCGGGGCCGGTGAACAGCGGGAACATGTCCAGGTAGAGGTTGTCCCGCAGGAACGTGAAGTCCACTCCGGCCGCCCGGACGTGCTGTTCGGTGTGCCAGTGGTCGCGGGCGAGGGTGAACGTGGCGTCCGGGGAGGCGCCGAGGAACGAGGTGTAGACGATCCGGCGGATCCCGGCCGCGACCGCCGCGTCCACGGTCGAGGTGTGCTCGCGGATCCGGTCCGCCGACTCGGCCGCCGACACCAGGAACAGGGTGTCCGCCCCGTCCAGTGCGGCCGCCAGCGCCGGGCCGTCGCCGTAGGCCGCGACCCCGACGCCGGCCCCGGGCAGCGCTGGCGCCCGCGCC
>JAOPVE010000090.1 GCA_025963185.1 Actinomycetes bacterium | reverse complement strand
GCCCCGCAGGACGCTGCGCCGGGTGGGCGCGTAGGAAGTCTGGGCGAGCGGCGTGCTGGCGAGGGGGTGGCGGTTCGGCATGCAGACCTCCGGGATCGCTACGGAAACGAGCTTGCTGCGCACTGTTCAAACGGGACTTAACAAAAGTCACCACATCCCATCCCTCGCCGGATGAGCACGTCAAGGGCGCAGATGTCACGATTTCACCACGGGGAATCACGATGGTTACACGCCGTACCGGGCGTTCGGGCCGAGTGAGGGATCCGTCGCATCGTGTTTGATCGTGTTGACTTCTCGGCTGCCAGCCGCAACGCTCAATGGGACGCTGCCGCCGCGTCCGGCGGCCGCCCCCACGAACACCACAGGGAGTAGCGACTGTGCTGGCCCAGCAACGTCAGGCCCTGATCCTCGAGGAAGTCCGCCGTGCCGGTGGCGTGCGGGTCAGCGACCTCACCCGCCAGCTCGGGGTCTCCGACATGACGATCCGCCGTGACCTGGAGTCACTCGCCGAGCGCGGGCTGCTGTCCAAAGTGCACGGCGGGGCGACCGCGCTGACCGACCACAGCACCCACGAGCCCGGGTTCGCCGTCAAGTCCTCGCGGCTGCTCGCCGAGAAGGACGCGATCGCCCGGCACGCCGCGAGCCTGGTCCGGGCCGGATCGGCGATCGGCATCTCGGCCGGCACCACCACCCACGCCCTCGCCCGGTACCTGTGCGACGTCGCCGGACTCACAGTCGTCACCAACTCGATCCCCGTGGCCGACGTGCTCTACCGGGCCGGGCGCCCCGACCAGACCGTCATCATCACCGGCGGGCTGCGCACCCCCTCGGACGCGCTGGTCGGACCGTTCGCGGTCTCGGCGATCCGCTCACTGCACTTGGACGTCGTGTTTTTGGGGGTACACGGCATGGACGCGCGCGGCGGCTTCACCACCCCGAACCTCATGGAGGCCGAGACCAACCGGGCCCTCGTCGCGGCCGGGCGGCGGCTCGCCGTGCTCGCCGACTCCAGCAAGTGGGAACTCGTGGGCATCAGCTCGATCGCCGCGCTCGCCGACGCCGACATCGTGATCAGCGACGACGGACTGACCCAGGCGGCCCGCGACACCCTCTCGGCCGAGGCAGGGGAACTCGCCCTCGTCAGCCCCGAGCAGCCCGCGGAGCGTGCCGAATGAGACGGACGGCCACCACCCTGTCCGACGGCCGGGAGCTCATCTACTTCGACGACGACAGCTCGGTCGCCAAGGGCGTGGTGCGCGACCTGCACGACCGCCGCGACCTGCCGCCGCAGCGGCCCGCGTCCGAGTTGCGGTACGACCCGGTGCTCTCGGAGTGGGTCGCGATCGCCGCGCAGCGCCAGGACCGCACCCACCTGCCGCCCGCCGACGAATGCCCGCTCTGCCCGTCGGCGCCGGGGCGGCTGAGCGAGATCCCCGCGGACGACTACGACGTGGTCGTGTTCGAGAACCGCTTCCCCTCGCTGGCCACGGGAACCCCCGAGCCGGATCCGCTGCCCGGCGGCGACCCGTTCCCCCGCCGCGCCGGGATCGGCCGCTGCGAGGTCGTCTGCTTCACCGCGGACCACAACTCCTCGTTCGCCGAGCTCAGCGCCGAACGGGCTCGCACCGTCGTCGATGCCTGGGCGGATCGCAGCGAGGCCCTCGCGAAGATCCCCGGCGTCGAGCAGGTGTTCTGCTTCGAGAACCGCGGCACCGAGATCGGCGTGACGCTGGCCCACCCCCATGGGCAGATCTACGCCTACCCGTTCGTCACCCCCCGCACCGAGCGGATGCTCGCCTCCGCCGCCGCCCGGCCCGGCCTGTTCGCCGAGGTACTCGCGGCCGAACTCGCCGCGCGGGTGCGGGTGGTCGCGGAGTCCGAGCACTGGGTCGCGTTCGTGCCCGTCGCCGCGCGCTGGCCGTTCGAGGTGCACCTCTACCCCCGGCGCCGGGTGCTGACCCTGCCCGAGCTGACGTCCGCCGAGCGCGACGACTTCGCCGTCCTCTACCTCGGCCTGCTCGGGCGCCTCGACCGGCTCTTCGGGGCGCCGCTGCCGTACATCTCCGCGTGGCACCAGGCTCCGGTACGCACCGGGCACGACGAGGCGTATCTGCACCTGCAGGTGTTCTCGATCCGGCGGGGCGTAGGCAAGCTCAAGTATCTTGCAAGCTCAGAGTCAGGCATGGGCGTGTTCATCAACGACATCGCCCCGGAGCACGCCGCGCAGCTACTGCGCGATGCCCAGACATAACCGCCCAGGCACAGCCCGCCCAGATATGAGGAGCCGGAAACCGTGAAACTGCTCGTCACCGGAGGCGCCGGATACATTGGCGGCGTCGTCACCAGTCAGCTCGTCGCGGCGGGCCACGACGTGACGGTGGTCGACGACCTGTCGACCGGCTACCGGGACGCCGTGCCCGAAGGGGCCGACTTCCACCAGCTCGAACTCCAGCAGGTCGGTCAGGTGCTCACCCCCGGCTCGGGCTTCGAGGGGGTCCTGCACTTCGCCGCGAAGATCGCCGCCGGGGAATCCGTCGTGCTGCCCGAGAAGTACTGGGACAGCAACGTGCTCGGATCCGTCGCGCTGCTCGCCGCCGTCCGTGCGGCCGGGGTCCCGAGGCTGATCTTCTCCTCCACCGGATCCATGTACGCCGCCGAGGGCATGGAGCAGCTCACCGAGCAGGCCCGGATCGACCCGCAGAACCCGTACGCGGTCTCCAAGCACATGGTCGACACCATGCTGACCTGGGAGGCCTCCGCGCACCGGCTCGGCGCGGTCTCGCTGCGCTACTTCAACGCCGCCGGCGCGTCCGGACGGTGGGGCGAGCGGCACGATCCGGAGACGCACCTGATCCCGATCGCCCTCGACGTGGCCCTCGGCAAGCGCGAGAAGCTCATGCTCTTCGGGGACGACTACCCCACCCCCGACGGCACCTGCGTCCGCGACTACATCCACGTCGAAGACCTGGCCCAGGCCCACCTGCTGGCCCTCGGCGCGGCCAACCCCGGCGAGCACAAGATCTTCAACCTTGGCAACGGCAACGGGTTCTCCAACAAGGAGGTCATCGAGGTCGTCCGGTCCGTCACCGGCGCCCCGGTGCCCGTCGAGCACGCGCCCCGCCGCGACGGCGACGCGATCGTCGTGGTCGCCTCGTCCGAGAAGGCCAAGGCCGAGCTGGGCTGGAAGCCGCAGAAGGCCGACCTCACCGCGATCATCGGCGACGCCTGGGCGTTCCACCGGGCCCACCGGGCATGACCCCGGGCACGGCGTCGGGTGCTGTGCCGGACGCGGGGGTCTGGGCCGCGCCCGGGCGGGTCAATCTCATCGGCGAGCACACCGACTACAACGACGGGTTCTGCCTGCCGTTCGCGCTGCCGTTGCAGGTCACGGTCGCGGCCCGGCGCTCGGCGCCGGGCCGCTGGGTGGCCCGGTCGTCGTGGGCCTCACCCGCCGTCGAGTTCACCGCGGACGGCCTCGCGCCCGGCTCGGTGACCGGTTGGGGCGCGTACGTGGCCGGCGTGGTCTGGTCGATGCTGGACTCCGGGCTCGACGTGCCCGGCGCCGAGCTGGAGATCACGTCCGACCTGCCGTCCGGATCCGGGCTGTCGTCCTCGGCCGCGCTGGAGTGCGCGGTCCAGCGTGCCCTGCTCGACCTCGGCGGACTGTCCGTACCCGGCCGGGAGCAGGCCCTGCTCGCCCAGCGCGCCGAGAACGCCTACGTCGGGATGCCCTGCGGGGTCATGGACCAGTCCGCCGCGGTGCTCTGCGAGGACGGGCACGCGTTGTTCCTGGACACCCGGTCCGGCGCGGTCTCGCAGGTGCCGTTCGACATCGCCTCCCGTGGTCTCGCCGTACTCGTGGTCGACACCCGCTCGCCGCACCGGCTGGTCGACGGCGAGTACGCCGAACGGCGATCCTCGTGCGAGGACGCCGCCCGGCAGCTCGGGGTGGCCGCACTGCGAGACGCCACGCTCCCGGATCTCGGCGTGCTGCCCGGCCTCCTCCGCCGGCGCGCCCGGCACGTCGTGACCGAGAACCAGCGGGTACTCGACACCGTCGCGCTGCTCTCGGCCGGGGACGTCGAGGCGATCGGTCCGCTGCTCACGGCCTCGCACGCCTCGCTGCGGGACGACTTCGAGGTCACGGTCCCCCGGCTCGACCTCGCCGCGGACACCGCCGTCGCCGCCGGGGCGTTCGGCGCCCGGATGACCGGCGGCGGGTTCGGCGGGTGCGTGATCGCGCTGGTCCGCTCGTCCCGGGCCGGCGAGGTAGCGGCCGCCGTGGCGAAGGCCTTCGACGCGGCGGGCTTCGGCGCGCCCGAGACCTTCCTCGCCGTGCCCTCCCCGGGAGCCCGCCGCCTGTCCTGACGGGCCCGCTCCGGCGCGGGTGGCCGGGCGGGCTGGAGTAGCGCGCCCGGGCCCCCTCCGAACCGGACTGTTCGGGTATTCGTGCCGTCATCGGGCACCAGAGCCGCAACAACCCCGACAGTTTGAGCGGCCACACGGTCGCGCGGTGGGTTATTCGCCAGTGGCGCCGTCGATCCGCTCGCGCAGGAAGTCGGCGTGGCCGTTGTGGCGGGCGTACTCCTCGATCATGTGCAGGTAGACCCAGCGGACGCTCAGCTGTTGCCCGCGGCGGCTCGTGAAGGTCTCGCCGAGGTCGTGCCCGGCGGCCGCGGCGTCGGCGAGCGCGATCTCCCCGGAGTACGCGGCGAAGGCGGCCTCGGCGTCCGCCGTGTCGACGTCGTCGAAGTCGCCGTCGGGATTCTCGGGCGTGCAGTACAGCTGAGGGATCGACGGATCCCCGCCAATCCAGCGCCGGAACCAGCTGCGCTCGACCTCGGTCATGTGCCGGACCAGGCCCAGTAGCGACAGCCCGGACGGCTCGACCGCCCTCCTGCGCAGGTGACTCTCCGTCAGTCCGGCGCACTTCTGGAGCAGCGTGCCGCGGTGGTGGTCGAGGAATCCCTGCAGGCTGGCGCGCTCGTCCGCGGCCTTGGGGGTGTGCGGTCGGTCGGCTTCGGGTGCTGTCCACGTCATGGGGCGATCTTGCCGTGCGAGGGGTGCGGCGGTCCGCCGATTTTGTCGGAGGCGGGTGCCAGGATCGAGTTCGAGGATCCGACGAGATGGGGTGGCGCCATGCCAGGAAATGTCCGGCCGGTGACCGACGAGCGAGACGGCCTGCTTGCCTACCTCGCCCACCAGCGCGACCTCATGCGGGTGGCGGCCTACGGGCTCACCGACGAGCAGGCCCGCCTCACCCCGACCGTCAGCAGTCTCAGTGTCGGCGGGCTGGTCAAGCACGTGGCGTTTGTCGAGCACAACTGGATGGACATCGTCCAGCAGCGGCCCGGCGGGCAGTCCATGGAGGCGTACGCCGAGAACTTCCGGCTCGGCGACGACGAGACGCTGGCCAGTGTCCTGGCGCGCTACGACGAGGTCGCGAAGGAAACCGAGTCGGTGATCGCGTCGATCCCCGACCTGAACACGCCGGTGCCGAAGCCGGGCGACGTTCCCTGGTTCCCGCAGGAGGTCACGGCCTGGTCAGTGCGGTGGGTGCTGCTGCACCTGATCCAGGAGACGTCCCGGCACGCGGGTCACGCCGACATCATCCGCGAGTCGGTCGACGGCGCGACCGCGATCCCGCTGATGGCGGGCTTGGAGGGCTGGCCGGAGACCGCGTGGGTCACGCCGTGGCGCCCACCGGTTGCCCCTGGCTGATGTGATCGGGGCATGGCTGCTGACGAGATCCGCCACATCGGCATCGTGCTGTTCGACGGGGTAGAAGAGCTCGACGCGGTCGGGCCGTGGGAGGTGCTGGCGTTCTGGGCGAAGAACTTTCCCGAGGACCGGGTCGAGGTGTCGTGCCTGTCGCGGGATGGCCGCCCGGTGCGGTGTTCCAAAGGGCTGACTGTCGAGGCGCACCACTCGTTCGCGAGCGCGCCCCGGTACGACGTGCTGGTCCACCCGGGCGGGCGCGGCACCCGGCCGCAGCTCGGCGATGCCGAACACCTGGCATGGGTGCGCGCCCAGCGGGCCGTGGTACCGCTGATGACGAGCGTGTGCACCGGATCCTTGGTGTTCGCCGCCGCGGGGCTGCTGCGCGGGCGCCCGGCCACCTCGCACTGGGGCTCGCTCGGGCAGCTCGCCGAACTGGATCCGTCGATCGACGTGCGGGCTGACGAGCGGTTCGTCGACGACGGGGACGTCATCACGTCCGCCGGAGTCTCGGCGGGTATCGACATGGCGCTTTACCTGGTGGTCCGGCTCGCGGGGGCCGATCGCGCCAGGGCGGTCCGCCGGGGCATCCAGTACGACCCTATGCCCCCGATCTGATTCTGGGTTGGTGGGCGCTGCGACGGAGGCGACACTGAACGCGACCGCCCGTGCGAAGGAGCCGACATGACCACCGCACTCACCGCCCTTCCCGAGAGCCGCGTTCCGGATCCGCGCGACGCCCCGCCCGTGCGCTGGGGGATCCTCGGCCCCGGCTGGATCGCCTCGCAGTTCGCCGCTGCCCTGCGCCGCCACACCCGCCAGGAACTCGCCGCCGTGGCCTCCCGGTCGCCCGAGCGCGCGGCCGCGTTCGCCGCCGAGTACGGCATCCCGCGCGCATACGGCTCCTACGCCGAGCTGGTGGGCGATCCGGACGTCGACATCGTCTACGTGGCGACTCCGCACAGCGAGCACCATCGCCAGGCGCTGATGGCGATCGAGGCAGGCAAGTCCGTGCTGGTGGAGAAGGCGTTCACCCGCACGGCGGCGGAGGCCGCGGAGGTGGCGGCGGCCGCGGGCAAGGCCGGGGTATTCGCGATGGAAGCGATGTGGACCCGCTTCCTGCCGCACATCGACGTGCTGCGTCAGCTCGTGACCGACGGTCATCTCGGCGAGGTGATGGTCGTGACCGCGGACCACGGCCAGTACTTCGCCCCGGATCCGCACCACCGCCTCTACGCGCCCGAACTCGCCGGCGGAGCCCTCCTCGACCTCGGCATCTACCCAATCTCGTTCGCCGCGATGGTGCTCGGCGCCAGTCCCGATGAGATCACCTCGACCGGCAGCCTCGCGTTCACCGGCGTCGACGCCCAGTCCGCGGTCACCCTGCGCTACGGCGACGCGGTGGCCCAGGTCGGCACGACGCTGCTCGCGCGGACCCCGACCGTCGCGGCCGTGAGTGGCACCGTGGCCCGCGTCGAACTCGCCGCGGACTTCTACACGCCGACCGAGCTGACCTACGTCCACCGCGACGGCGCGCGCCTGGTCCGCCCGGACGGCGACACGATCCGCGGCCACGAGGGGCTCTGCTACCAGGCCGCCCACGCGGCGACGCTGATCACCGAGGGCGCCACCGAGTCACCCCTGCTCCCCCTCGCCGAGACCACGGCGATCCTGGCGATCATCGACGAGATCCGCACCCACCTCGGCGCCCCCTAGCCGCTCCGGCCACGGCGGCGAGCCGGGAACCGCGAAGTGCGGTAACCGCGGCCGGTCGGGACCGGTCGGAGTTACCGCACTTCGGGATGGTGGGTTCGGCGGGGGGGTGGTTAGGCCATGGCCTTTTGGAGGTTTTCGTCGAGGGCCGAGAGGAAGTCCTGGGTGGTGAGCCAGGGCTGGTTGGGGCCGACGAGGAGGGCCAGGTCCTTCGTCATCTGGCCGCCCTCGACGGTCGCGACGCAGACCTTCTCCAGCGACTCGGCGAAGCCGATCAGCTCGGGCAGGCTGTCCAGCTTGCCGCGGTGGGCCAGCCCGCGGCTCCACGCGAAGATCGAGGCGATCGGGTTCGTGGAGGTCGGCTTGCCCTGCTGGTGCTGACGGTAGTGCCTGGTCACGGTGCCGTGGGCGGCCTCGGCCTCGACCGTCTGGCCGTCGGGGGTCATGAGGACGGAGGTCATCAGGCCGAGCGATCCGAAGCCCTGGGCCACGATGTCGGACTGCACGTCACCGTCGTAGTTCTTGCACGCCCAGACGTAGCCGCCCTCCCACTTGAGCGCGGCGGCGACCATGTCGTCGATCAGCCGGTGCTCGTAGGTCAGCCCGGCGGCCTCGAAGTCGGACTTGAACTCGGCCTCGAAGACCTCGGCGAAGATGTCCTTGAACCGGCCGTCGTAGGCCTTGAGGATCGTGTTCTTCGTCGACATGTACACCGGGTAGTCGCGGGCGAGCCCGTACCGGAACGACGCACGCGCGAAGTCGCGGATCGACGAGTCGAGGTTGTACATCGCCAGCGCGACACCGGGACCGGGGAAGTCGTAGACGTCGAACTCCATCGGCTCGGATCCGTCCTTCGGCGTGAAGGTCAGAGTGAGCTTGCCCTCGCCGGGGACCTTGAAGTCGGTGGCGCGGTACTGGTCGCCGAACGCGTGACGGCCGACGACGATGGGCTTGGTCCAGCCGGGCACGAGCTTCGGGATGTTGTCGCAGATGATCGGCTCGCGGAAGATCACGCCGCCGAGGATGTTCCGGATCGTGCCGTTGGGCGACCGGTACATCCGCTTGAGCCCGAACTCCTCGACGCGGGCCTCGTCGGGGGTGATGGTGGCGCACTTCACACCAACGCCGTGCCGCTGGATCGCGTGGGCGGCGTCGACAGTGACCTGGTCGTCCGTGGCGTCGCGGTGCTCGATCCCGAGGTCGTAGTACTCCAGGGGCACGTCCACGTACGGCAGGATCAGCTGGTCCTTGATGAACTGCCAGATGATCCTGGTCATCTCGTCGCCATCGAGCTCGACGACCGGGTTCGTCACCTTGATCTTGGCCATGCGGCGCGGCGCTCCTCTCGGGAGGTTGAGTCTCGCGGGGCCTGCGGCAAGACCCGGCATGAAGTAGTACGAGCATACTGTTATACGTTCGCGCGGGCCTCACGGCCCACCTCAACCTACGTGGGAGACGGACGTGGTGCACCCATCGGGGCGCGGCGAGGCGGTGCTCGCGGCCGACCGCGCGCACGTCTGGCACCCGTACTCGCCCGCCGGGGCCGGGGTTCTGGTGCCGCC
>JAOPVE010000086.1 GCA_025963185.1 Actinomycetes bacterium | reverse complement strand
CGCTCGGCCAGGTCGGCGAGTTCCTCGACCTGGCGACACCGATCCCCGCGGGCGGGATCCGGCCGGACCGCAGCACCGCCTACGAGCAGGCCTGGGACGCGATGGCAACCGGATCGCTCCTCGACCGTGGCCGCCGGCGCCGGATCGAGCGCGACTTCGCCAAGCGCGCGACCGCCTACGGCTACCGCCTGGACGACCTCACGACGGCCGAGCCGTTCCCGCTGTAGACGCGCTGTTGCGCCCTCGAAGTACGGTCCACAGGTCAGCAAACTGGCCGAAAAACGGGGATCTTATGCGTACTGACGTGCTTTGGCGTGCGCTGTTAGCGACGACGGCCGCGGGAGCGCTCCTGACGACGGGCGCCGCGGCCAACGCGGAAACCGGCGGACCGCCCCGATGCACCACCTACCAGGTCGACGTCACCACGGAATTCACCGATGCCGCCGCAGGGCACAGGTACGCGCGGATCCTGCTGAGAAACGAGGGCGCGGCCTGCACGCTGACCGGCTACAGCGGGCTTCAGCTGGTGGCGAAGAACGGTCACACACTGCCCACCGACGCAGTCCACGCCCCGGCGTCTGACCGGCCTGTCGTGGAGGTCGCGCTTCAGCCGTACGAGCGGGCGGCCGCCGATATCGACTGGGTCGTCAACGGTCCATGCCCTCCGCCCGGTCGTGACGACGATGGCGCCGAAGCGTGGCAGCCGACGTTCGTCGAGGTGTACCCGTCCGACGACGGCGGCCACCTGGTCCTTCCGTGGACCTATGGCTGGCTGTGCGGAGACGGCGACGGCGGCCCCGCCCCGATCAACGTCTCGCCCTACTACGCCATTCGCTGACCCACCGAGCCCACGCGCGAGCCGTACGTTTGTTAGCGGTTCATGGCACGACTCGCCGGAGGCGGTCGGCCATAACCGCTAACAATGGGCGGCTACTTCAGCAGGCGGCGCAGCTTTCGGGGCAACGGCAGCTGGCGGAGTTCCAGGACGTGCCGGGCGCCGTAGAGGGCTCCGAGATAGGCCAGGCCGCCGAGGACGAGGGATCCGAACACCACGGCCACGGATCCGCCGAGCGCCCACCGGGCGAGCCCCGGCACCGCGCCGAAGCACCCGGCCGCGAGCGCCCCCGCCACGAGGGTCGCCCGCCCGAACGGGTTCATCCCAGTCGAGACGCCGATCTGGACGAGCGCGACCACATTGCGGACCACGATCGCGGCCGCCCAGCCCCAGGCCGCCCCGAGGATCCCGTGGTCCGGGATCAGCAGCAGGTCCAGCCCGATCTGGACGCCGAGCGCGAGCAGGGTGTTCGCGAGGTTCCAGGTGGTCTTGCCGGCCATCGTGAGCACCATGTCGACCATCCCGCAGGCGGTCGCCACGAGCATCGACAGCGACAGGATCGCCATCACCGGCAGCCCGGCCTCGTAGCCGGATCCGAAGATCGACAGCAGTACCGGGCCGCCCACCAGCATCGCGAGGTAGAGCGGCCAGGTGACGATCACGAGCCAGGCGGTCGCCGTCCGGTAGACCCGGTTGGCCTCGGCGTGGTCGTCGCGGGCCAGCAGGGATCCGAGGAGTGGCTGGGCGGACATCGAGAGCGCGAGCCCGGCGGTCTGTCCTACAACGAGGAACCGGGTGGCCGCGGTGTAGAGGGCGGCCTCGATCGGTCCGCGCAGGGCCCCGACCAGCACGATGTCGAGCCGCTGCGAGGCCATCTGGGCGACCGTGGCGAGCGAGCGGGGCGCGGTGAACCGCCAGAACTCCCGGCGGACGGACTCGGCGGGTGCGGCGACCGGCTCTCCGTCGATCCCGCCTCCGTCGATCCCGTGCTCGTCGCGCCGCACGAGCCGGACCAGCATCGCGACGGTCACCGCGAACGCGGGCAGGTACGGCAGCGCCCAGGCCGCCGTGAGCCACACCGCGGACGATCCGAGGGCGGCGGCGCCGAGCAGCGCGAGCTGGCCGGCCGGGCGGCCGACCCGCTCGACGAGGACCGTGGCCCGCATGTTGCCGAACCCGCGGGTGGCCGCGGTGAGCGTGTCGTAGACGACAGCGACCGGCACGAACAGCGCGAGCGCGCGGACCATCGAGACGAAGCCGGCGTCCCCCGCGGATCCGTCGGTGCGCAGCAGTACCGCGGCCGAGCGCGGATCCATGAGCAGCATGACGATCCCCGCGACCACGCCGAGCACCGCGATCGGGACCAGCGAGGTGCGCAGCACGGGGACGATCCGCTCGCGCTGGCCGAGGGCGCGGTACCGGGCCAGCGCCCACACGACTCCCGTAGGCGTGCCGAGCCGTGCGATGGAGCAGAGGATGAGGAACAGCGAGGTGGCGGAGAAGAACGCGCCGGCCTCGGCCTTCCCGACGGCCCTGGTGACGACCACGACGGTCGCGAAACCCGCGATCGCGGTGACGAGGGCGCCGGCCAGGTTCGCCGATCCGTGCCGGGCCAGCTTGCGGGTGGCCGCCGTGCCCGGCTGGGACGGCGTCTGGCTGACCGCCTGGCTCACCGCCGCCAGCTCGGGGCGCGGCCGAGCCAGGTGGCGAGCCGCTCGTCGGCGGACTCGTAGCCCGCCCGCAGCCGCTCCCGCAGGCTCTCGGCCATCGTGGTGCGCGGGCGGGCGTTGTGCTGCTTGAACTCGGCGGGCCGCCACGCGGGCAGGCCCAGGAAGCTGGTGATGCCGTCGAAGACCGGTCCCGGATCGGTGAACAGGTCGCCAGAGTCCACCACGTGGATCCTGTCGCGGCCGAAGGTCTTCTCCAGCCGTTCGAGCTGGTCGGCGTACCTGCCGCGGGCGATGTAGGCGTTGTGCTGGTGGTGGAAGCTGCGGTACTCCGGATCCGCGACGAGCTTGTCCTCCTCGCCTGCGGTCCGCTGCTCCTCCAGTTCCAGGGCGCGCTCGAAGGCCTCGGTCTCGAAGCCGCGCGCGAGCTCGTGCGCGTGCGCCGAGTAGGCCCGCTCGACCGGATCGCGCAGCAGCACGAGCAGCCGGACCCCGGGCAGGTCGGCGTCGATCCGGGCCCCGGCGAGCGGGTGGAACATGTAGTACGGGCTGGACTCGCCGGTGATCGGCGCGACCCCGGTCTCCTTCTCCACCCGCCGGGCCGTGGACTGCAGCGGGAAGTGGCCCCGGTACCAGGCGAAACTGTTGCCGTATCCAGTGTCGAAGTAGTGCACGCCCTTGTGCAGCACCGCGGCCAGGATCGCCGGGTTGCCCGAGAGCGTCTTGTACATCGAGGTGGTCCCGCAGCGCTGGGCACCCACGATGAGGAACGACGGGGTCATCCGCGCGCCCGAGGTGAGCTGCCCGTACCGCGTGGAGACCTGGCGGGCGGCGCGCTGGAGCGGGTCCGGCAGCGACTTCGGTGACATGGCGGGCGATCCTTCAGGTCGGAATTCGGGTCTAGCGGGTGATGGTCAGGGCCGGGCCGGGCTGGCCGTGGGCGCGGCGCGGAGCGCCGGCAGCAGCCACTCGCCGACCCGCCCGACCGCTCCCCCGGCCTGCGCCTGGTTGTCGGCAAGGTAACGGCTGGCGATCTCGGCCAGGTAAAGCACCGCGGTGTCGGCCGCCGCGGGAGCCGCCGCACCGAACGGGGCGAGCAACTCGGGCGCGGCGGCGATGGTCGCGAGCGCCACGGCCGGGGTCAGCGGACGGCCCCGGGCGGCGGCCAGGCCCGTCTGGAGGTGGTGGTGGATCGCGTCGAAGCCGACCGGCACGCCCGTCGCGTAGCGCTCCCAGTCCCAGACCAGGACCGTGCCCGGGTCGGCCAGGAACGCGGTGTTCCAGGGGGTCCAGTCGCCGTGCCAGGCGCCGGTCGTGAGGGGGCGGCCGGCGGCGGCGACCCGGTCCACGGCGGTGCCGAGGTCGGTGGCGGCGCCGGGATCCGGCAGCGCGGCGATGCGTTCCCGCAGGTTACGGACATAGTCGAGGATCCCGCCCTGGGCGTCGGCGCCGGTTCGGGCCACGGCGGCCATCGCCGCGAGCCGCTGCGCGGGCGGGGTAGGCCGCGACCGGCGGACCGGCAGCGCCGACTGCACGAGCACCTGCACCCCGTGCCAGCTGCCGTGGTGGAGCACTTCGGGAACGGCGATCCCGGCCGGTGCGGCCGCGCCCACGGCGGCCAGCGCGGCGGCCTCGGCGTCGACCAGCCGGGCGGTCAGCTCGTTGACGCCGAGCTTGGCGAACGCCAGGGTCTCCCCGCGCGGGGTGAGCAGTTGCAGCACCGGCTTGCGGTTGGCCCGCGGCGGGCCGATGTGCAGGGCCAGCAGCACCGGCCGCCCGAGGATCGACGCGAGGTGCTCGTCGAGGCCGGGCTCTCCGTCGCCGATCCAGAGCCTGCCGGGCATGACCACGCGCCCCGCTCCGGCGGCGATCGCGGCGGCGAGTACGCGGGCCTTGAGCCAGGCCTGGGCAGATCCGTGCCCGCCGTACCCCAGCACCGCGGCGGCCCCGGCCCGGCGGGCGGACGGCACCATGAGCCGTGGATCGGTGGCCGACGGCACCAGCAGGTGGGTCGGGCGCCCCGGCCCGGACCGTCCCGCGGTGGCCCGCCCCTCCCCCGGCCAGAGCAGCGCCGCAGTATCGAGCAGGTACTGCTTGCGAGTCATGCCACACCGATCCCTGGTTTGGCGCGCGGCCCGAGGTTCCACGTTCGCCGCTCGCCGGTCGCCTGGTCCATCTCGTTGCGCCAGAGCAGGGCGAGGGCGAGGAAGTAGAACGCGATCGGGGTGGGGAACGCGTTGTAGACGAGCGAATAGAACAGCGCGAGCAGCATGACGGTGCTCCCGGCGATCCCGATGGCGCTATGGTCGCGCCGATATCGCCAGGCCAGGTAGGCGAACAGGCCCATGTACAGTCCCGCGCTCGCGTAGCCGCCCGCGATCATGGCCTGCCAGAGCTGGCCGTTGCTGCCGAGGTTGAAGTTTCCGCACTTGGCGCACGACGAACTCCGGCCGACGGCGATCGAGTCGGCGCTGCCCGCGACGGTCCGGGTGCTGCCGTAACCGAGGATCGGCGAGTCGTTCGTCAGCCCGATCGTCTCGACGGACAGACTGCTCCGCACCTGATTGCTGTGCCCGTGCTGGAGCCGGCTCGAAATCATGTCCTTGAGCGGGGTCACCATCACGACCAGTCCGAGGATCAGCGTGGCGAGCACCATGGCCCCCAGCGGACCGTAGTTCCGCCGCGCGGCCAGCCGCAGGGTCACGTAGATCGCCGAGAGGCCGACGCCGATCCACATGCCGCGGTTGAGCGAGTAGATGATCGGCAGGGCGGCGATCGACAGCACCCCGATGAGCGTCAGCCACTTCAGCGCGCGGCGCTTGGCCAGCCCACCCGTGACCACCAGGGTCACGAACCAGATCGCGAACAGCGAGACGTTGTTGCCCCACGCGTTCGTGTACTCGAAGGGCGCCTTGGGACGGGGCGCGGAGTAGCCGAGTACGTCCTGCACCTGGCTCGACGCGGGATGCACGAGGTTCTGGACGTAGGTGTTCGCGCGGATCCCGTGCGGCAGCACCAGCTCCAGCGGGGACGTGAAGTTGAACGTCGGCGACAGGACGCCGAGCAGCCCACCCGCGACGGTGACGATGAACATCCAGGCCAGCAGCTTGACCAGCCGCTGGCGGGGCAGTTCCTTCTCGGACAGGTTGCCGATGTACAGCAGCATCACGGTGACCGCGAGGTAGCTGCCGAGCCGGATCAGCACCGCCAGCAGGCGCCCGGTCACCGTCTCGGTGACCGTGCCCGGCGGATTCAGCGCCAGCGCCGGGATCGCGAGCAACTGCCACGCCAGGAACAGCACCCACAGGCCGAACCCCGGCGGCAGCTTGATCGGCCGCCGGTGCAGCAGGTGCACGAACATCGGTACGGCGAGCAGCGGATACACGAGCACGCCGAAGCCCAGCGCCCACCAGATCGGGTAGCCGGCCAGCAGCGCGACGACCGGCCAGCCGGGCCTGGTGTGGATCAGCCGCTTGACCGGACTGCGGCGGCGCGTCGTGGGCGCGGCGACGGCCCCGCCGGTGACCGGCGAGACCGCGGCGACGGCGGACGCGCTCACCCGGAGGTGACCGCCGATCCGGTCGGGGCGAGGATCACGTACGTCGTGCCCGGAGCGAGCCGGACCGGTACGGCCTGCGCGTCGAGGAAGTTGGTCTGCTGCGGGAGGCCCGGCTTGCTCCACTTCCCGGAGATCGCCTGCGGTCCGCTCGCCACGTACGCCGGGCCGGACCCGAACATCTTCGCGCTGATGTCCGATCCGCCGTAGCGGTGGCTCAAGCTCACGTCCTTGTACTCCACGACCTGCACGATCAGGTTCTTCACGGTGATCGCCGGGCCGCCGGACTCGCGCCGCCACGACGCCTTCGCCGGGTCGTAGCGCCACACCTGCTGGCCCTTGGGCAGCCTGACCAGCACCGAACTCGCCCGCTTCCCACCCGCCACGGCACCCGTGATCCCGTCGCCGAACACCAGGATCGGCTTCGCCGCGGGCGCGGACGCCCCGGCCCGCAGGGTGGACGTCGAGGCGTAGAGGTCGGATCCGCTGGCCGTGTACATCGCCGAGTGGGTTGCCGAGTTGATCCCCAGCAGCGCGGACCGGGTGACCTGGTCGACCATCCCGTTCGGACCGTCCCGGAAGCCGTACACCGGGCGCAGGATCGTCAGTCCCATGATGTCGCTCGGGCGGGTCTGCGCGAGGGGCCCGACCTGCGCACTGTCCTGCGACTGGAACAGCCCCACGTACCGGACCGGCGAGTTCTGCTCCTCGATCACCACGTCGGCCTTGTCCAGCCCGGACGGGTTCGACCCGGTGACCGCGACGGCCACGGCGGACCGCGCCACCACCGAAGGATCCACGGGCGCGCCGGTCAGCGGCGCCTTCGGCCTCGTGTCGGCCGCCGGGGACGGCGACGCGCTCGCCGAAGCGCCGGCGGACGGCGTCTCGGCCGGGGGCGCCGCGGTGGGCTTGGGATAACTACAGCTGGCGAGTGCGGTCACCGTCACCAGCGCCGCGCCCGCGAGAGCGCGGCGAACCGATCCGCCGGTCATCGTGCTGCCGTCACCGCCTGGCCGGGGTCGCGCCGCCGGCTGCGGGCGTGGCGACCGTGTCGTCGTCGCTGGTGGCGGGCTGGGCGACGGTGTCCTCGTCGGCGTCACCGTCCCCGAGTTCACCGTCCCCGAGTTCACCGCGCTGGAGTTCGCCGTCCCCGGGGTCGGCGTCGGGTTCGTCACCCGGCCCCGGCTCTCCGGCACCGCCGTACCCGGCCGCGCCGTGCTCGGTGCCGCCGTACTGGGCGCTGCCGTACTCGGCGGCCCGGTACTGGGCGCTGCCGTACTGGCCGGAGTCGCCGCTGCGGGGCGCCGGCACCTCGGCCGCGCCGCGAACCGGCACCGCGGGCAGGTCTCCGGCGTCGCCGTAGGTCTCACCCTCGCCGTCTGTGTAGTCGCTGTACGCCTCGCCGTCGCCGTCCTCGCCGCTGTCGGCGACGGTGCTGACCTCGGCGCGCTCGTCCGGGGTGGCGAGGACGGTGGTCGTGTCGTCCTCGGCCGCCTCGTCACCAACGCCGTCGGCGTCGCCGGCCGGGAACCCGTCGAGGTCGCCGGCCGGGACGCTCTCGTCGGCGAGGCTGACCCCGGGGACGGCGAGCACTTCGGTGCGGGCGAAGAGGCCGTGGCCGTTGAGCGATCCGTTGACCGGAGGATCCGGCAGCGGGTCGAGTGCGTCCGGGAGGTGGCTCGGTGGGTCGTCGTCGTCCGAGGTGAACCGGTAGACCGTGCTGGAGTAGGTCGCGGACTCCTCCACGGCAGCGGGCTCCGGCTGGCTCGATAAGCCATCGATCGATCCCTCGCCGCCGCCGCCACGCAGGCTCGCCCGAGAGGACTGCGGGGCCTGGCCGGACCGCAGCGCCGACAGCTGGTCGGGCGTGATTGCGACCGTGTTCTCGCCGAGCCCCGCCCCAGCGAGCCGGGAGGCCGCGTCCACGGGAGGCGCGATCGGCGTGGTCCTCGTGTGCCCGCCCTTGCGCTTGCGGGACGGGGTGGCCTGGCGCTCGGCCACGACGGATCCGAGCAGCCGGGTGCCGACCCGTGCGAGCTGGTGCGCGCCGTCGTCGATGTCGTCGAGCTTGCTGCGCCCGACCTCGGACACCAGGATCGCGGCGTCGCAGAGCCGGGCCATGGCCTGCGCCTCGGCGCCGGACGACGTGGGCGGCGCTTCCAGGATCACGAACGACTCGCCCCGGACCGCGCTGAGCACCCACTCCAGCTGGCGGGACTGGAGCAGCTCGGCGGCGGCGTCACCGGCGCGCCCGACCCCGAGCACCCAGAGCCCGGGGACCACGGGCGCGGCCCGCAGCAGGGTGAGCGGCTCGGCCTTGCCGGACAGCGCTTCGGCGAGGCCTTCGGACCTGGTCAGGCCCTCCAGCCCGAGCATCCGCTCGGCGGTGGATCCGTGCAGGTCGGCGCAGACGAGCAGGACCGCGGCGCCGGACCGGGCCATCGCCACGGCGAGGTTGGCCGCGACGAGGCTGTTCGCGGTGCCGGCCTCGGTGCCGGCGACGAGCAGGCTCGCGGGCCGGCGCGGCAGCGCGGTGGTGACGTCGTTGCGGATCTGCCCGAACGCCTGACCGACCGGGGTCATGCTCGGCGCGATCGCGGGCAGGGACGTGCCGCGCGCGGCCGGGCGGCCGGGCGGGACGGATCCGAGCAGCGGCACGTCGCCGAGCGCGAAGATGTCGGCGGGGCGGCGGAGGCGGCGGTCCAGGCGGGCCAGCAGGAGGGCGAGCCCGGCGCCGGCGATGAGTCCGAAGACGAGCCCGGCGAGCAGCAGCAGGTAGGGCGGGGGCTGCTGCGGATCCGTCGGAAGGGCCGCGTCGTTCAGCACCCGGCCCGGCGTGACGGTGAGGGCCTGGAGGTCGCTGAGCTGGCTGGTGAGGTTCTGCACCTTGTTGGTGAGGACCTGCTTCTGGGCGTCGGCGTAGGCGCGGTCGGGCGAGTTCGCGGCGAGCGCGGCCACCTGCCCTGCCACGGCCTGAAGCTGCTTGTTCGCGTCGGTGAGCCGGTCCGTGAGCAGCTTGGTCCTGGCGGCGATGTCGGCCTTCGCGGCTTCCTCGCGCTGGTCGAGGTAGGCCTTGGCGAACGTGCGGGAGATCCGCTGGGCGTCGATCGGCGTGCTGGCGACCGCGTTGATCGCGAGGACCGTGGCGTTCGGCACGATCTCGACCGTGATCATGTCGGCCAGGTCGGACGCCGACGTGGGGGTCTTGAGCAGGCCGCGGACCCGCTCGGCGACCGCCGCGCTCGGCACGATCTGCGACTCGGTGTCGAGGTTGATGACCGCGTTCTTGGTGCCGGTGCCGCCCGACGAGGAGGAGCTGTCGGCGCCCGCGGCCTGGACCAGCACGGTCGTCGTGGCCTGGTAGGTCTGCGGTATCACCCGGATCGCGACAGCCGCGAGCGCCACCCCCGCGAGCGTGACGATGACGACGAGCCACCAGCGCTGGCGCAGCGCGGCCCGAAGGTCGGCTGCGGCGACGACCGGGGCGCTCGACCCCGTGCTGGCGTCCATGGCGGATCCCCTCACCTGTGTTGCCCTGCACCCTGCGCAGACGCGCTCGTGCGGGCGGTCCCGGCGCGCTCGATCTCCGGCGAATTGTCCCTGCGAGCCGGCACCTACGGTACCTGCCCGTTCGGTCCGGATCCGTGAGGCGACGGCACGAGCGCGGGCAGATCGGCCAGAACCCGCTGCTCAGGCACTCGCGCGTGCGGTGGCCCCGAGGGGGCGCTGCGCTGATCCGCGGAGAAGGTCTTCACGACGACCGCCGGGTTCCCGGCTACGACCACGCCCGCGGGCACCTCGCCCCGGACCACGGAGCCGGACCCCACCACCGAGTCGTCACCGATCGTCGTGCCCTTGAGGACCACGGACCGGGCGCCCACCCACGCGTTCCGGCCGATCACCACGGGCGCGAGCGCCTTCGGCGTGGCGGGCAGGTGCCGCTCGCGCGGGGCGAGGTTGTGGAAGTCGGTGTCGGAGATGTTGCAGTCGCTGATCAGCGACCAGGCGCCGATGTCGACGCTCAGGCTGGTGCCGATCCAGCAGCCGTTCAGCAGCGTGTGCTCGCCGACCGTGGCGTGGCCGCCGCCGTTGACGATGACGGTCTTGCGGATCCGGCAGTGCGCGCCTAACGACAGCCGGGTGCCGCGGGCGAGCTTGAGGCGGCCGATGAACAGCACCCCAGGCCCGATCTCTAAGTTCCGGTACCGCAGCCGGTAGTAGCCCCGGCGCAGCCCGAAGTAGCTTCCTGCGGCCGCGCGGACCAGCGGGTTCTCGATCGTGCGCATCAGGCCTCACCCACGTGGGCGGCCAGCGCGGCCCGGACCGCGCCGGCCATGCTCGGCGCGCAGACGCACAGGTCGGGCAGCCAGGGGTTGGCGCGGTTGTACTCCAGCGCGGATCCGTCGAGCCGCGCCGCGTAGAGGCCGGCGGCGAGTGCGACGGCGACGGGCGCGGCCGAATCCCACTCGTACTGGCCGCCCGCGTGGACGTATACGTCGGCCTCGCCGAGCACCACAGCGGCGACCTTGGCCCCCGCGGATCCCATCGGCACGATCTCCCCGCCCAGCTCGGCGGCGACCTTGGTGACCAGTTCGGGGGCGCGGCTGCGGCTGGCGACGAGCCGGGGGGCGCGGCCCCGCGGTCCGGCCGGGGTGGCGGGCG
>JAOPVE010000073.1 GCA_025963185.1 Actinomycetes bacterium | reverse complement strand
GCAAGCCCGCGGCCCCGGCCCCGCAGCCCGCCCCAGCACCGACCGTCTGACCGGGCATGGCCGCCGCGCGGCTGAACGAGGATGGCCGCCGCGCGGCTGAACGGGGACGGCCGCCGCGCGGCTCAGGCGCGGCGGCCGTGCTCGTGGACCAGCTCGACGATCCGGGTGAGCACCCCGGGGTCGGACTCGGGGAGCACGCCGTGCCCGAGGTTGAACACGTGCCCGGGGGCGGCTCGGCCCTCGTCGAGGATCCGCTTGACCTGCGACTCGATCACCGGCTCGGACGCGAAGACCACCGCCGGATCCAGGTTGCCCTGCACGGCCTTGTCCCCGCCGATCCGCTTACTGGCGACGTCGAGCGGGATCCGCCAGTCCACCCCGACGACGTCCGCCCCGGCCTCACCCATGGCCGCGAGGAGCTCGCCGGTGCCCACCCCGAAGTGGATCCGCGGGACGCTGGTCACGCCGCCCAGCACCCGCGCCGAGTGCGGGAGCACGTAGCGACGGTAGTCGGACTCCGAGAGCGCGCCGGCCCACGAGTCGAACAGCTGGATCGCCGACGCGCCCGCCTCGATCTGGACCCGCAGGAACGCCGAGGTGATCGACGCCAGCCGCTCGCACAGCGCGTGCCACAACTCCGGATCGCCGTACATGAGCGCCTTCGTGCGCGCGTGCGTGCGCGAGGGACCGCCCTCGACCAGGTAGCTCGCGAGCGTGAACGGCGCGCCCGCGAACCCGATCAGCGGGGTGGCGCCCAGCTCCCGGACCAGCGCCTGGACCGCCTCGGTCACGTACGGCACATCGCCGGGCTCCAGCTCGCGCAGCTGCCCCAGATCCGCCGCGGACCGGATCGGCGACGCCACCACCGGACCCACCCCAGGGACGATGTCGAGGTCCACCCCGATGGCCTTGAGCGGGACGACGATGTCGGAGAAGAAGATCGCCGCGTCCACCCCGTGCCGCCGGACGGGCTGGAGCGTGATCTCGGTGACCAGGTCCGGGCGCTGGCAGGATTCGAGCATTCCCGTGCCGATCCGCAGGTCCCGGTACTCGGGCAGCGAGCGTCCCGCCTGGCGCATGAACCACACCGGGGTGAATGGCACCGTTTCGCGCCGGCATGCGCGCAGAAACGTTGACTGGGCAAGGGATCCGGCCATCTGGGTCATGGTTCCTGATGCTTCCACGTCTGCAATTTCTTCGGCCACCGCGCCCGTCGGCGCGCCGCCGTGTCGCTCGCAACGGATCGCCAATACGCTCGGCGGCATGGCGGACTTCGGCGGTCTTCCCGAGAGCTTCTCGCGGGCGATCGCCGGGCTGCGTGGGGTCCGGCCACGCGCGGAGATCTCCCTGGAGGAGGTCGCCGCGCCGCAGCGGCTCGCCCCGTTCAGCTTCGCCATGAGCGCGGCCGTCCACCGCTGCGACGACGAGGTCGCCACCGGACGGCTGGTACTGCTCCACGACCCCGACGGCCAGGACGCCTGGAACGGCACCCTGCGCGTGGTCACGTACGTGGCCGCCGAGCTGGAACCGGAGATGGCCGGGGATCCGATGCTGGCCGCCGTGGGCTGGAGCTGGCTCATCGACGCCCTCGACCTCAACCGCGCGCGCTACACGGCCGCCGGGGGCACCGTCACCCAGATCTGCTCGACCCGCTTCGGCGACCTGGCCGGCCCGCCGGACACCGCCGACGTCGAACTCCGTGCGTCCTGGACCCCGCTGGACGAGCAGCTCGGGCCGCACCTGTCCGCGTGGTGCACGCTGCTGGCGTCCACCGCGGGCCTGCCGCCGCCCGGCGTGACGCTGCTCGCGGCCAACGACGGCCGGCCCGCGCGCGCCTGATCCGCTCGGCGTGGTTGTCGGAGGTTCGGCCACGCCGCATCACGGGTTCGCCGTTCTGGTGCCGTACGGCACCATTTCGGGCTCGGCGGGGCGACGCTCCAGTTGACGGTGAGGCTCTGAGACACCGTCCGGCCGGCAAACGTGCGTGCCGTCACACGGGACACCCGTACACCCCGATACGGTGGTCGGGTGGAGGAGGCGGCGATGACGGAAGAACCAACAGTGGAGGACGGCTCTGCCGCGGCCGCTTCCGCCGACGACGCCGCCGATTCCGGCCCGGCCGCCACCCCCCTGCTCGAACCACGCGAGGGCACGCCGCTGCCCGTCGACACCCCCGCCGCGCTCGCCGAGATCGCCGAGCTGTTCGCCGCCGGGGTCGGCGCGGTCGCCATCGACGCCGAGCGCGCGTCCGGCTACCGGTACGGGCAGCGCGCCTACCTGGTCCAGCTCCGGCGTGCGGGTGCGGGCACCGCACTCATCGATCCGCTGCCGTTCGACGACCTCGGCGCCATCGACACCGCCGTCGCCGGCGCCGAATGGGTCCTGCACGCCGCCAGCCAGGACCTGCCCTGCCTCGCTGAGCTGGGCATGCGCCCCCGCACGCTGTTCGACACCGAACTCGCCGGGCGCCTGGCCGGCTTCGAGCGGGTCGGCCTCGGGGCCATGGTCGAGCGCGTGCTCGGCTACTCGCTGGAAAAAGGCCATTCCGCTGCGGACTGGAGCACCCGCCCGCTCCCCCGCGCCTGGCTCACGTACGCCGCCCTCGACGTCGAGCTGCTCATCGAGCTGCGCGACGCGCTGGCCGCCGAGCTGGAGAGCCAGGGCAAGCTCGGCTGGGCGCAGGAGGAGTTCGCCGCGCTCGCCGCGAGCCGTCCGGCCGCCCCCCGCGCCGAGCCGTGGCGCCGCACCTCGGGCATCCACCGGGTCCGGAGCGCGCGGGGGCTCGCCCGGGTCCGCGCCCTCTGGGATGCCAGGGACGAGCTGGCCCAGCGGCGCGACCTCGCACCCGGCCGCGTGCTGCCCGACTCGGCGATCGTGGCCGCGGCCCAGGCCGATCCCGCCGACGAGCGCGGGCTCCTCGCCCTGCCCGTCTTCTCCGGCCGCGCCACCCGCCGCCTCGCCAGCGTCTGGCTGGGCGCCCTGACCACGGCCCGCGACCTCGCGGACGGGGAACTCCCGGCCACCGGCAGCGGCGGCGACGGCCCCCCGCCAGCCCACCGCTGGGCCGACCGGGATCCCGCCGCGGCAGCCCGCCTGGCCGCGGCCCGGCAGGAGATGCTCGCGCTCGCCGCCGAGCACAACCTGCCGACGGAGAACCTGCTCGCGCCCGACAGCGTCCGCCGGCTCGCGTGGTCGCCTCCCGATCCGCTGGACGTCGCCACGGTCGGCGAGACGCTGCGGGGCTACGGCGCGCGCGAGTGGCAGATCCAGCTCGCGGCCAAGGCCCTCACGGACGCCCTCACCGCCTAAGCCCAGCGCGCCCGCGACACCGCCCGCCGTTCCCGCACCCGCCCGCCGTTCCCGCACGCCCGCCGTTCCCGCGCCAGCCGTCCTGTCCCGCGCCCGCCCTCCTGCGAACGGGACTGTTCGGGTAATCGCGCCCAAACCGCCGCGCGAAGCCGCGCTTTCCCCGACAGTTGCGCGATGACGGGTGGGGCATATCGGGGTTTCGCAACCGGGGACAGGTGCGGCGGTCGGTGGTCCGGACTATGCGCTAGGTCACAATGACAGGCGGCTGCGGGACTAGTTACCCGCGAGTAGCATTTTGCTGCACGTCAAAACCGCATCCCTGGGAGGGCCCGTGCCCCGAACCGTTCGTGACGTGGTTTTCGTCGACGGAGTGCGCACCCCCTTCGGCAAGGCAGGCCCGAAGGGCATGTATGCCGGCACGCGCGCCGACGATCTCGTCATCCGCTGCATCCGCGAGCTACTGAGGCGCCACCCCGAACTGCCGGGCGAACGCGTCGACGAGGTAGCCCTCGCCGCCACCACCCAGATCGGCGACCAGGGACTCACCCTCGGCCGCGTGGCCTCGCTGCTGGCGGGCCTGCCGAAGTCGGTCCCCGGCTATTCCATCGACCGCATGTGCGCCGGCGCCATGACCGCGGTGACCACGGTCGCCGGCGGCATCGCCATGGGCGCGCTGGACGTGGCGATCGCCGGCGGGGTCGAGCACATGGGGCGCCACCCGATGGGCGAGGGGGTAGACCCGAACCCGCGGATCATCGCGGAGAAGCTCGTCGATCCGTCGGCGCTGGTCATGGGCCAGACGGCCGAGAACCTGCACGACCGGTTCCCGGAGCTGACCCGGGAGCGGTCCGACGCGTTCGCGCTCGGCAGCCAGCAGAAGTACGCGAAGGCGATGGCGGACGGCAAGATCCAGGCGGACCTCGTGACCGTGGCGACCCGGTCCCAGGAGCTGGGCTGGGGACTGGCGAGCGCCGACGAGCCGCCCCGCCCGAACACGACGCTGGACGACCTCGCGAACCTGAAGACGCCGTTCCGTCCCCACGGCCGGATCACGGCGGGCAACGCGGCCGGCCTCAACGACGGGGCGACGGCCAGCATCATCGCCGCCGAGGACACCGCGACCGAACTGGGCCTGCCGATCGGGATGCGCCTGGTCGGGTACGCCTTCACCGGGGTCGAGCCCGAGGTCATGGGGTACGGACCGGTCCCGAGCACCGAGAAGGCGCTGCGCAGGTCCGGGCTGTCGATCGACGACATCGGGCTGTTCGAGCTGAACGAGGCGTTCGCGGTCCAGGTGCTGGCCTTCCTCGACCACTTCGGGATCGCCGACGACGACTCGCGGGTGAATCCGTGGGGCGGGGCTATCGCCATCGGGCACCCGCTGGCCAGCTCGGGGGTCCGGCTGATGACCCAGCTCTCGCGGCACTTCGCGGAGCGCCCGGACGTCCGCTACGGCCTGACCGCCATGTGCATCGGCATCGGCATGGGCGGCACCGTCATCTGGGAGAACCCGAACTACACCGGAGCCGCCGCATGACCGCGTTCGCCGAAGTCGTCACGAAGGCCCTGGTCCGGTACGTGAGCGTGCCCGGACTGGACGGTGACGTCGCGCTGATCACGCTGGAGAACGGGCACGACCACACCCGCCCCTCGACGTTCGGGCCGGAGGGGCTGGCGAGCCTGGACTCGGCGCTCGACGCGATCGAGGCGCGCTCCCCCGGGGTCCGGGCGATCGCCGTGACCGGCAAGCCGTTCATCTTCGCGGTCGGCGCCGACATCCAGGGGATGCCGCTCATCACCGAGCGCGGCCAGGCCCTGGAGCTGGGCCGGCTCGGCCACCGGGTGTTCGCCCGGCTGAAGAACGCGAGCGTGCCCACGTTCGCGTTCGTCAACGGCGCGGCGATGGGCGGCGGCCTGGAGATCGCACTGCACTGCCAGTACCGCACGCTCTCGGCCGGGGCGGCCGCGCTCGCGCTGCCCGAGTGCTTCCTCGGGCTCGTGCCGGGGTGGGGCGGCACGCAGCTGCTGCCGAACCTGATCGGGGCCGACAAGGCCGTGACGGTGATCATCGAGAACGCGCTCAACCAGAACAAGATGCTCAAGGCCAAGGACGCGTTCGCGCTGGGCATCGCCGACGCGCTGTTCGAGCCGGCCGACTTCATCGAGACCTCGCTGGCCTGGGCGGCGGGCGTGCTGCGCGGCGACATCGCGGTCACCCGGCCCGAGATCGACCGCGGCCAGGGCTGGGACGCGGCGATCGCGCGCGGCCGGGCCATCGCGGACGGCAAGCTACACGGCGCGGCCCCCGCTCCGTACAAGGCGCTGGAGCTGATCGAGCTGGCCCGCACGGCGAGCTTCGCCGAGGGCACCGCCGCCGAGGACGAGACGCTCGCCGACCTGGTGATGACCGACGAGCTGCGGGCCGGGCTGTACTCGTTCGACCTGGTCCAGAAGCGGGCCAAGCGCCCGGTCGGGGTGCCGGACAAGTCGCTGGCGCGGCCGGTCACCAAGGTCGGGGTCGTCGGGGCCGGGCTGATGGCGAGCCAGCTCGCGCTGCTGTTCGCCCGCCGCCTCCAGGTCCCGGTGGTACTGACGGATCTCGACCAGGACCGCCTGGACAAGGGCGTCGGGTACGCGCACGGCGAGATCGACAAGCTGGCGGCCAAGAAGCGGATCGGCACCGACGAGGCCAACCGGCTCAAGGCCCTCATCAGCGGATCCCTGACCAAGGACGCCTTCGCCGACGCCGACTTCGTGATCGAGGCCGTCTTCGAGAACCTGGCGGTCAAGCAGAAGGTGTTCGCCGAGGTCGAGGCCGTCGTGAGCGCCGAGTGCATCCTCGCGACGAACACCTCGTCGCTGTCGATCACCGACATGGCCTCGCGGCTCGCGCACCCCGAGCGAGTCGTCGGCTTCCACTTCTTCAATCCGGTGGCGATTCTTCCGCTGCTGGAGATCGTCCGGGCGGAGCAGACCGACGACGCCACGCTGGCGACCGCGTTCGCCGTCGGCAAGCAGCTCAAGAAGTCGTGCGTGCTGGTCAAGGACGCCCCCGCGTTCGTGGTCAACCGGCTGCTCACCCGCTTCCTCGGCGAGGTGACCAGGGCGATCGACGAGGGCACCGACTTCACCGAGGCCGACAAGGCGCTCGATCCGCTGGGCCTGCCCATGAGCCCGCTGCTGCTCCTCCAGCTCGTGGGGCCCGCGGTGGCGCTGCACGTGTCGGAGACCCTGCACGAGTCGTTCCCCGACCGGTTCTACGTCTCGGAGAACATGCGCAAGCTTGTCGAGTCCGGCAAGACCGCGTTCTACACCTGGGACACCGGCAGCCCGGTGATCGACACCGAGATCGCCGCGCTGTACGGGCCGAGGGAGGGCGGCCCGTCCGGTGACGAAGTGCGCGAGCGGGCGGTGGCCGCGCTCGCGCAGGAGGTCCGGCTCATGCTCGACGAGGGCGTGGTGGCCGAGCCGCAGGACATCGACCTGTGCATGCTGCTGGGCGCGGGCTGGCCGTTCCACCTCGGTGGAATCACCCCTTACCTGGATCGCACCGGAGTCGCCGAGAAGGTGACGGGCCAGCGGTTCCTGCCCCGGGGTATCGCCAGCGTCGCCTGAGCACCCTCCGCGCACCTGTCCGGCGCCCGCCCCGCACCCGTGCGGAGGCGGGCGCCGCTCGTTCTGGAGTCCTGTTCGGGTGCCGGGCCGAGCCGGGGGGTGCGAGGGCGGGTGCGGGGCGGATCCGGCGGAGGTGCAGATCAGCCGTCCGCGCCTGCGATCCCCCGTCCGTGGGTGTGCGGGCCGGCCGCTCGGACAGGCCACGGATCAGCCGTTCGGGTGAACCTGGGAGTTCCCTGAGCGTGGCGGGAGTGGGCAACCGTCCGGCACCCCGGCGACTCCGGTTGCGGGCACTGGCCGAGCCGAAGTCTGGGGCATGCTCACACGCCGCCCTCGCACCCCGCTCGCCACCCGTTTCTCACGGATCGGCCTCGCCGCCGTCACCGCCGCACTCGTCGGCTCCGCGCTCGCCCTCAACGGTGCCGCCGCGGCCCACGCCGCGGATGTACCGCCCGCGCCCCGCGCCACCACGGCGAAGGTCGCGTTCGGAACGCAGTTCCACGGCACCTGGGCCGAACTGTCCGATGACGACAAGGCGAAGATCCTCGACACGGTGGCCGCGGCCGGCGCGACCTGGGTCCGGATCGACATCTCGTGGTCGATGATCCAGCCCAAGAAGGGCACGTTCGACACGGTGTGGGGCGTCCCGCAGGTCGACAAGGCCGTGCAGATGGCGAACGCGCGGGGCCTGAAGGTGCTCGGCACGTTCTGGCTGACCCCGCAGTGGGCCAGCGGATCGACGAACAGCCGCGTCCTGCCGACGAACGTCGCGGACTACGCCAACGCGATCAAGTTCGCCGCGAACCGGTGGGCCGGCCAGATCCAGGCCTGGGAGGTCTGGAACGAGCCGAACTCGAGCGACTTCCTGAGCCCGGTCGACCCGGCCGCGTACACCAACCTGCTCAAGGCCGCCTACCCGGCCGTCAAGGCGGGCAGCCCGACTGCCCAGGTCATGCCGGGCGGCACGATGTACGTGGACACGAACTTCATCAGCTCGGTCTACGCCAACGGCGGCAAGAACTTCTTCGACGTCATGGCCGTGCACCCCTACCAGGGCAAGGCGGACCTGCCGCCGGACGCCCCGGACACCGGCGGCACGACGATCCAGCGCCTGACCCACCTCGACGCGCTCGAGACCCTGATGGCCGCGAACGGCGACGGCGCCAAGCCGATCTGGATGACCGAGTTCGGCTGGTCCACTCACGACAACACCGCCAGCACCCCGACCTGGTACCTCGGCGTCAGCGAGGCCACCCAGGCCGTCTACCTCAAGCAGTCGCTCGAGTACATCCAGGCGAACTACCCGCAGATCACCAACGCGTTCTGGTACACCAGCCGTGACCTCAACGTCGACGGCGCGTACCACCAGAACAACCGCGGCCTGATCCGCCGGGACTTCACCCCGAAGCCGGCGCTGCAGATGGTGACGTGCTACATCAAGGGCTGCCAGGCCGACGCCTGGGTCCAGGCCACCGGCGCGGGCAGCGCGGGCGCCTCGACCCTCGAGGTCAAGACGTCCAAGGACAGCCGCTACACCCGCCGCGCCTACCTGCGGCTGGACACCTCGACGGCCCTCAAGCACGTCTCGTCCGCGAAGCTGCGGATGTACGTGACGTCGAAGGACGCCACCACGAACGTGCCCGTGACCGCCTACCCGGTCGCCGACAACACCTGGGCCGACACGGGCCTGACCTGGCCCGGCCCGGCGCTGGGCGCGGCGGGCGGCACGGTGACCGTGGGCGCCACCGGCACCTACTACGACTTCGACGTCACCGACGCGGTCAACGCCGACCTCACCAGCGACGGGATCGTGTCGATCGCGCTGGCCGACCCCGCCACCGCCGACGTGCGCGTCCAGTTCGCGAGCCTCGAGGCCACCAACACGGCCACCCGCCCGCAGCTGATCCTCACCCCCTGAGGTAGTCAGCGGCACGTGTGAGCCGGCCCCGCCGGTCCTGGGATCCCCCTCCCAGGACCGGCGGGGCTTTTGCGTGGTCGAATGTCGCCATGTCTGGTGTGCGGCGGGCCGGTCCCGCAGACGCGCTCGCGCTCGTGCGGATGCGCGCGGTGATGTGCGAGGCGATGGGCGATGACGTGGAAGGCACGGAGTGGCGGGCTGGGGCGGAACGGTGGTTCGCCGACGCGCTCGCGGATCCGGGGCGGTTCGCGGCGTTCGTCGTGGACGATCCGGGGCTGGGCGTCGTGGCCAGCGCGGCGGGCACTGTGGAGTTCCGCGCGCCGAGCCCGTCCAATGTCGGCGGGGCGCGCGGGCACGTGTTCAACGTCGCGACGGATCCGCGGCGGCGGCGCCTCGGCCACGCCGGTGCCTGCTTCGGCGCGCTGCTCGCCTGGTACCGCGACGAAACCCCCGTGACGCGGATCGCCCTGCACGCCACCGGCGACGGCGACGGCCTGTACCGCGCGGCCGGCTTCACCGAGCCCCGCTACCCCGAGCTCGTGCTGCGCACTTCGGGAAGGGGCGGGTTAGTGGCCGTCGCGCAGGTCGGCGAGGGTGCCGGGGCTGAAACGGATCGACGAGAACGTGGCCGTGCAGCCCTCGCCGACCGGGGACTGGGCCGCGAAACCCACCTCGACCTCGTCCGGTGTTCCGCCGCCGAGGGCGAAGTGGCGCACGAGGTGCCAGTACGAGCCGTCCGCCGAGGCGTGCAGTGCGTACGCCGGACCGCGCCGGGACACCCGCAGCCACAGCGACGGGCCGTCGTGCGGGAAGCCGTTCGCGTCGTCCGAGACGCCCCTGGTCACCACCGAGACGGCCATCGGCGTGCCCTGCGGCGAGATCTCGAACGCGAGCTTGAGCCAGCGGTCCGGGGCCTCCCGGACGATCAGGGCACCGGCGTCGAAGGATCCGGCGAACGCGGGCGTGACCTCGGCAGAGAACTGGAAGTCTCCCGGGTACCGGCCCAGCAGCAGCGGTGCCTCGGCGCGGGCCGTGCCGTCCTCGGGGCTGGTGAACAGGTCGGTTCGGGGACCCGCCGTGATCGTCAGGACACCCTCAGCGAAAGACCAGCCCTCCGGATCAGGCGACCAGCGCAGCGGAAACGGCAGTTCGGGGATCTCGGCGTCCATCCCGGAGTTATACCGGGCTCACCCGCGCCCGGCCCAGCAGCGGGAGCAGCGCGGTGAGGTCGGGTACGGAATCGGGCAGGTGACCGCCGCCGAAGTCGTCCGGATCCACCCGGTGCCGCGCCGCCCCCGGCACCAGCGCGTTCGTCACCAGGACCGGCCGCATCCCCGCCCGCCGCGCGCCGGACAGCTCCCGCCCACCCCCGTCGCCCACGTACCAGCACTCCCCCGGATCGGCGCCCACCCGCCCGGCCGCCGCCGCGTAGAGCCGCGGATCGGGCTTGCGGCACCCCTCCGCCCACGAGAAGACCGTGGCGTCTACCAGCGGCGCGTACACCGACGCCGCCCACGTCTCGACCAGCTCGCTGCCGCAGTCGCTCACCAGGCCGATCCGGAAGCCGCGTTTGCGCAGTTCAGCCAGTACGCCGAGGGCTTCGGTGCGTGGCCGCCGCAGCGCCTCACCGCCGACCCGGTGGTGCTCGATGGCGCGCGCGAGCTGATCCGCCCCCGGATCGGCACCGCAGGCCCGCGCGAGCCCCGCCAGGGTGGCGGCGGTGTCGCCGTGGGCTCCGGTGATCCGCTCGGGGAAGCTCGTCGACAGCGCCTGCCAGAACACCGGACCGGACAGGCCGAGCAACTCGCCCGTGCGATGCGCGAGGGCCCGGCGCCCGTCCTCGGCGGCCGGATCGGTCAGGGTGCCGAAGAAGTCGAAGATCACCGCGCGCATGAGCCGATCCTCGCAGCCGGTCGCCATGCTGCGCCCGGACGCACGGGAGGCCCCCGCGTCGTTGCGGGGGCCTCCAGTGACGGACAGCTCGGTCCTGGGAACTGATCGTCCTCAGTGGCCGGTCATGCTCAGTTGCCTTACTTGTGCGGCGGACGGGCTGTCAGTTGCCGCTCGTGCTGGCGCTGCCGCCCACGTCGCTGACTCCACCGAGGTTGCCCGCGTTGGGATCCACGGCGGCACCGTTCTGACCGGCATTCTGGTCGACTCCGGCGTTCTGGCCCGCGTTCTGACCAGCGTTCTGGTCAACTCCGGCGTTCTGGTTCGCACCGGCGTTCTGGCCGGCGTTCTGGTCTGCACCGGCGTTCTGGCCCGCGTTCTGACCGGCGTTCTGGTCAGCACCCGCGTTCTGGCCCGCTCCGGCGTTCTGGTTCGCACCGGCGTTCTGGTTCGCACCGGCGTTCTGCCCGGCCGCCTGTTGCGTAGCGCAGTCCTGCGCGGCCTTGAGCTGCTTGCGCAGTTCCTTCGTGGCCGTCTTGGCGTCCGCGACGGCCTGCTTGGCGGCGGTCAAAGCGCTGGCCGCATCCTGAGCACCGGCGTTGGCACCGGCGTTGGCACCGGCGTTCGCGTCCTGACCAGCAGCCGCACCCGCGTTGGCGTCCTGACCAGCAGCGGCGTTCCCGCCAGCGTTGGCGTTCCCACCGGCGTTGGCACCGGCGTTGGCGTTACCGCCGGCGTTCGCACCGGCGTTGGCGTCCTGACCGGCGTTGGCGTTACCGCCGGCGTTCGCACCGGCGTTCGCGTCCTGACCGGCGTTGGCGTTACCGCCAGCGTTGGCACCGGCGTTCGCGTCCTGACCGGCATTGGCGTTCGCACTGGCGTTCGCGTCCTGACCAGCGTTGGCGTTACCGCCAGCGTTGGCACCGGCGTTGGCGTCCGCGGCTCCCTTGCCCTTCTTCTTCTTGCCCTTCTCGGCGGCCGCGGCCTTTTTGGCCGCCTTGACTGCGGTCCGCGCGGCGTCGCTCTTGGTGAAAGCGTCGGCGCTCGTGACGCCAAACTGCTGCAGCACGGCCGCGCAGTCCGCCGGGTTTGCCGCGCCGTTCGCCGCGCCCTGGTCTCCGGATCCGGAGGCAGCGAAGGCCGTACCGGCCATCACAGCTCCGATCGCGGCGACACCGGCGACTATTGCGACCACTCGGCCACGCCTGACAGGAGTTCGATCGTGCTCGTGCACCAGAATCAACCCTTCTGGCACGTCACGCTTACCCGCTATTCCCCATGTTCGGGGGCCCTGTACAACAGCCGGCAGCCACGCGCGCCCATCCGTCCGCGAGATGGGAAGGTCCCACCTGCTGCCCGTCCCGCCGAATCCCCTCCGGCCAGACTCACCCAGCAGTACGGGACCCGGCACGAGCCGGGTTCAACCGATGTGAAGTGAATGTGAACTCGCGCGTGTCGGCGCATCGCACGGTCACGATGCGCGTGCGCGATCAGCCGGGCTGGACGGCGAGCAGGACGCCGGCGGAGAGCGAGACGGCCG
This sequence comes from Actinomycetes bacterium, assembly GCA_025963185.1. Classification (GTDB taxonomy): domain Bacteria; phylum Actinomycetota; class Actinomycetes; order Mycobacteriales; family Cryptosporangiaceae; genus RYN-140. The sequence continues at coordinate 2,882 of JAOPVE010000073.1, read as the reverse complement.
CCTCGGCGCCGGTGAAGACGTTGCTCACGCCACGGGTCGTGCCGGCCGGCAGGTCCTCGCCGACCAGCGGGTACAGGAGTCCACCGGTTGCCACGCCCTGTGCGGGACCGTGTACGGGCAGCAGCGAGACGAGGTCGCCCGGGTGCCCGGCGAGGGCCACGGGCGCGCCCGACCGGATCACCGTGACGGTCGCCGCGCCCATCCGGGCCTCGATCCGCGGGCCGGCGAACCGGGGCGCGGCGAGCAGGAGCGCGTTGGCGATCCAGTGGTCGAAGCGGCCGCCGTGGCCGCCGATGACGACGACCTCCTCGGGACTCCGCGCCACAGCGGCGGTCAGGGCGAGTTCCAGATCCGTGGCGTCCTTGGCGACCGGGTAGCGGACCACCCGCCCGCCGGACGCCCGCACCCGCTCGACGGCGGCCTCGGACGCGGAGTCGAAGTCGCCGATGGCCTCGTGCACCGGCAGGCCCAACGCAAAAGCGTGGGCGATCCCGCCGTCAGCGGCGATCACCCACGCTCCGGCGGGGAGACCGGCGAGCGCGTCGCTCGCCGGATCGTCCCCGCCGCAGACCACCAGAACGGTGGCCAGCGAACTCAACCCACGACGGCGTGCTCGGGGAAGCGCGCGAGCTTGGCGAACTCGTCGCCGTCCAGGCTCGCGCCGCCCACCAGGGCGCCGTCCACGTCGTCCTTGACCATGATTCCCGCGATGTTGTTCGACTTCACGGATCCGCCGTAGAGGACGCGCACCTTGTCCGCGAGCTCGGGCGAGTACAGCGCGCCGAGCCGCACCCGGATCGCCGCGCACACCTCCTGCGCGTCCTCGGGGGTGGCGACCTTGCCGGTACCGATCGCCCACACGGGCTCGTAGGCGATCACGACGTTCTCGGCCTGCTCGGCCGGGATACCCGCCAGCGCGCCGTCGAGCTGCGCGACCGTGTACTCGACCTGGTTGCCGGCCTCGCGGATCTCCAGCCCCTCGCCCACGCACACGATCGGCACGATGCCGTTCGCGAACGCGGCCTTGGCCTTGGCGTTCACCACGGCGTCGCCCTCGGCGTGGTACTGCCGCCGCTCGGAGTGCCCGACGACCACGTAGGAGCAGCCCAGCTTGGCCAGCATCGCGCCGCTGATCTCGCCGGTGTATGCCCCGCTCGGCTGCTGGGACAGGTCCTGCGCGCCGTAGCCGATCAGCAGGCGGTCGCCGTCCACGAGGGTCTGTACGCTGCGCAGGTCGGTGAACGGCGGGAGCACGACGACCTCGACGGCCGTGAGCTGCTGCTCGGTGAGGCTGAACGCGATCTTCTGGACCAGCGCGATCGCCTCGAGGTGGTTCAGGTTCATCTTCCAGTTTCCGGCGATGAGCGGCCGGCGGCCGTCCGGAAGCTGGAGGTTCTTCTTGGCCATGCTCACGCCTCCTGGGCGGTGTCGTCGGCCAGGACGGCGATGCCCGGCAGGACCTTGCCTTCCAGGTACTCCAGCGACGCGCCGCCGCCGGTCGAGATGTGGCCGAACGCGTTCTCGTCGAGCCCGAGCACCCGCACGGCCGCGGCGGAGTCGCCGCCGCCCACGATCGACAGCCCGTCGACGGCCGCGACGGCCTCGGCGATCGCCTTGGTACCCGCCGCGAACGGGGCCAGCTCGAACACGCCCATCGGGCCGTTCCAGAAGACCGTCTTCGCGGACGCGAGGTGCTGGGAGAACTCGGCGACCGTGCCGGGACCGATGTCCAGGCCCTTCCAGTCGCCCTCCAGCTTGTCGGCCGGCACGACCTGAGTGTTGGCGTCGGCACTGAACGCGTCCGCGACCACCACGTCGACCGGCAGGACGATCTTGTCCCCGGCCTGGGCGAGCAGGTCCTTGCAGGTGCCGATCATCTCGGACTGCAGGAGCGATCCGCCGACGCCGTGACCCTGGGCGGCGAGGAACGTGAAGCACATTCCGCCGCCGACGAGCAGCCGGTCGACCTTGGGCAGCAGCGCCTGGATCACCGCGAGCTTGTCGGAGACCTTGCTGCCGCCCAGCACGACCACGTACGGCCGCTCGGGCGAGTCGGTGAGCCGGGCGAGCACGTCCAGCTCGCGGGCGATCAGCTTGCCCGCGTAGTGCGGCAGCAGCTTCGCCAGGTCGTAGACGCTCGCGTGCTTGCGGTGGACCGCGCCGAAGCCGTCGCTGACGTACGCGCCGTCCGGGCCGGCGAACGCGGCGAGGGCCTTGGCGAACTCCAGGCGCTCGGCGTCGTCCTTGCTGGTCTCGCCCGGGTTGAAGCGCAGGTTCTCCAGCAGGGCGACGGCGCCGTCGCCGAGCCCGGCGACGGTGGCCTGCGCCGACTCGCCCACGGTGTCGGCGGCGAAGGCGACGGGGGTGCCCAGCAGCTCGCCGAAGCGGACCGCGACGGGCGCCAGCGTGTACTTCGGATCCGGAGCGCCCTTGGGGCGGCCCAGGTGCGAGAACACGATGACCTTGGCGCCGGCGTCCCGCAGTGCGGTGACGGTCGGCAGGACGGCCCGGATGCGGCCGTCGTCAGTGATGTGCTGCCCGTCCAGAGGGACGTTCAGGTCGGCGCGCACGAGTACGCGCCGACCTGAGACTCCCTCGGCGAGCAGGTCGTCGAGGGTCCGCACGGCCTTAGAGGGTCGCGCCGACGAACGTGACCAGGTCGGCGAGGCGGTTGGAGTAGCCCCACTCGTTGTCGTACCAGCCGACGACCTTCACCATGTTGTCGCCGATCACCAGCGTCAGCGGCGAGTCGAAGGTGACCGACGCCGGCGAGCCGACGATGTCGGAGGACACGATCGGATCGGTCGAGTAGTCGATGTACGGCGCCAGCGGGCCTTCGGTGGCGGCGGCCTTGAAGGCGTCGTTGACCTCGTCGACGGTGA
>JAOPVE010000065.1 GCA_025963185.1 Actinomycetes bacterium | reverse complement strand
CCCGGACGTGCGCTGGTTTCTCACGTCCGGCGGGACGGTGGCGTCGGCCGTGGTCCACGGCAATCCCCCCGTGGGGACGAAGCCGTCGCGCTGTGCGCACGACATGCCGATCCCCGAGTCGATCTCGCTGCGGCTCACGCGCGCGAAGGACGGGTCGGTGGCTCTTTCCGGCGCGGGCCAGAACGTGCAGATCGCGGGGTTCGCGGTGGGGCTTCCCGTCGGTCCGGGGAAGAGCGACGTCCGGTGGCAGCAGCTGCGGATGACCACGGACCCGGATCTGACGGCCACCTGGCGACCGCGCCCCGGCACCGGGCGGGCGCTGCTCGCGGCCACGGCGTGCCTCGGCGGCGACGGCCCGACCTCTGCGGCGGACGTGCTGTCGGTGCCGCCGGGACACCCCGAGAAGGCCACTCCGGCCGGCCTCACGGGCGAGGACCTGGCAACCGCACGCCGCGCGGCCTGCCAGTACCCGGGCCCCAATTGACCCTCGCCACGCTGGAAACACGTTTCGGCAGGCCGGATGGCGGATAAGGGAAGAGTGTTTCCGGTGTGAGACGCGGCGGTTTCGGCTTCGCTCCGTTGGCGCCCGGTGCCGGGATCGCCGGCCGCGGATCGCTATTGTCGGCCTGCTGACAGTCACCCATCGAAGGGAGCACCCCGGGGTGTCGACTCGGAGTTCGTTTGTCGTCGTCGCCAACCGTCTCCCCGTCGACCAGGTCCAGCTTCCCAACGGCGACGTGAGCTGGAATCGCAGTCCCGGCGGGCTCGTCACCGCGCTCGAACCGATCATGCGCAGGCACGACGGCGCGTGGATCGGCTGGGCGGGCCGCACCGGCGAGGCCGCTCCGCCGTTCAGCATGGACGGAATTCACATGCACCCCGTGGCGCTCTCCCAGCGCGACGTCGAGGAGTACTACGAGGGCCTGTCCAACGGCGCGCTCTGGCCGCTCTACCACGACGCTGTGGCCGCACCTCAGTTCCATCGCCACTGGTGGGACAACTACGTCGAGGTCAACCGCCGGTTCGCCGACGCGGCCGCGGACGTGGCGGACGACGGCGCCGTCGTATGGATCCAGGACTACCAGCTCCACCTCGTCCCGGCGATGCTCCGTGAGAAGCGCCCGGACCTGCGGATCGGCTTCTTCCTGCACATCCCGTTCCCGCCCCAGGAGCTGTTCATGCAGCTCCCGTGGCGCACCGCGCTCGTCGAGGGGCTGCTCGGCGCCGACCTGATCGGGTTCCAGCTCCCGGGCGGCGCGCAGAACTTCCTGCGACTGTGCCGCACCGTGCGTGGCCTGCGACCGTCCGGATCGCAGGTCGAGTACGACGGCCGGATCGTCCGGGTGCAGGCGTTCCCCATCTCGATCGACGTCGAGAGCATCGAGGACATCGTGCGCTCCCCCGCGACCGAGCGGCGGGTGGCCGAGATCCGCAAGGAACTCGGGGATCCGAAGCACATCATCCTGGGCGTCGACCGCCTCGACTACACCAAGGGCATCGGCACCCGGCTCAAGGCCTTCCACGAACTGCTGGAGGACGGCACCCTGTCGGTGCCCGAGACCGTGATGGTGCAGGTCGCGACGCCGAGCCGTGAGCGCGTCGAGCACTACCAGGCGCTGCGCGACGAGATCGAGCGCGAGGTCGGGCACATCAACGGCGATTTCGGCAAGGTCGGGCTGCCCGCGGTCCACTACCTGCACCAGTCCTACAAGCGGGAGGAACTCGTCGCGCTCTACAACGCGGCCGACGTCATGCTCGTCACCCCGCTGCGCGACGGCATGAACCTCGTCGCCAAGGAGTACGTCGCCTCCCGCCCGGACCTCGGCGGCGCGCTCGTCCTCTCGGAGTTCACCGGCGCGGCCGCCGAGCTGCGGCAGGCGTACCTGGTCAATCCGCACGACATCGACGGGGTGAAGGAGCAGCTCTTGCGCGCGCTGCACGTCGAACCGAGCGAGGGCCGCCGCCGGATGCGCAAGATGCGCCGCCACGTCCACGAGCACGACGTCGCGCACTGGGCCCGCTCGTTCCTGGCCGCTCTCGGCGTGACGAGCGCGTTATGAGTCCCGAGCTGACGCGGGCGATCGCCGAACTGGTCCGCACGCCGGTCCTGCTGGTCGCCGTCGACTTCGACGGGGTGCTGGCGCCGATCGTGTCGGATCCGTCGCAGGCCGCGCCGCTGCCCGAGTCCCACGACGCCCTGGTCGCGCTCGCCGCGCTGCCCTCGACGTCGGTGACCGTCGTGTCCGGGCGTGCCCTGGACGACCTCGCGGCGCTGTCGAAGCTGCCCCCGGAGATCCACCTCGTCGGATCGCACGGCGCCGAGTTCGACCACGGCTTCGGCGACTTGCTGACTCCCGGCCGGCTCGAACTGCGCAGCCGGCTGCGCCGGGAACTGGGCCACCTCGCCGCCGGGGCCGAGGGCGTCCTGCTCGAACCCAAGCCCGCGAGCGTGGCGGTCCACGTCCGGAACGCGCCGGACTCGGTGGCCACCGAGATTTTGCGCGCGGTGATGGAGGGTCCCGGATCCTGGCCGGGGATCCAGGTGACCGCGGGGAAGAAGGTGCTCGAACTCGCGGTGATCAGCGCGTCGAAGGGCACGGCCCTGGACGTCCTGCGCGAGCGGCTCGGGGCGACGGCGGTGTTCTTCGCGGGCGACGACGTCACCGACGAGAAGGCCTTCGCGCGGCTGCGCAAGGGCGACGTCGGGGTGAAGATCGGCGGCGGCGACACCCTCGCGGCCTACCGCCTGGGAACCCCCGAGGACATGGCCGCCCTACTCCACCACCTGGTCGCGGAACGGTCCCCCCGCCCCACCTAAGCCTCCCGCCCCTCGGCGGCTCGGCCCGTTTGCGAAGTGCGGTAACTGTGGCCGGTCCTGACCGGTCTGGGTTACCGCACTTCGGTGTGGGGTTACCAGACTCGGAGCTGGCGGGCCAGGTCGTCGGCCCGCTGCCAGGCTCCGCACGGCCACGAGCGGCCGCAGCGGCGGCACAGGCCGTCCGCGGACCGGTTGTCGTGCGAGTGGTCGGACATGGCCCGGCGGGCGAGCTCCCAGATCAGCGGGTCACTCGGAGCGGTAGCAGGGTCGGGCCGCACGGCGTCCTCCCAACGAGGGCTGGTCGAGCTGCGGGTGGGGGGCCCGGCGGTGGCGGGGTGGGGGCACTGAGGGGGTGAGTGCGGCGCCACCGCCGGGAGATCAGAGCTGCCGGGGATGGGGATCCGGCGGCGAGGGGAGGGCACGGCGGGCGCCGAGCAGGCGGCGTCCGCCGTGCCCCACCCGGTTCACCCGGCGTCAGCGCAAACGCAGACTGCCGTCGGGGAGATCACGGGCACAACATTCCTTTCGTGGTTCACCGTTCTTTTCGGTATTCACCGGAGTGACCACCGAATTCATGCAGCGGATCTATTCGCGCAGCGGATCTGCAATTCGCCGTGCACGTTCTCGGCGTGCTCAACGAGGGGGTTCCGGCCCAGGTACCGGCTGCGCGGCGTGAAGGTCGTGAGGTCCCCCAACGGGTTTGTGAAGGTAGCGAGGCCAATGTCCGGCGGGACAGCGCGCGGGAATTGCGGCGGCTAGGGTCCGTCCGAGAATCTCCGGCCGAGCGAGACGCGGCTCAGGGAATGAGCTGGCACGACGCGGATCCGCCGGGACAGCGGTGTTCGATAGCGGCGCCCCCCGGTCTTTTCGGAGAGTCCGGCGTAGCCGGTCGGCTGGGTTCTCACATGGGCCCGGCGTGACCGGCTGGTGAAAAGCGAAAGGCGAGCCGGATGAGTGGCGGTGAGACGCTGCGGGAATTCCTGCGGCGCGCCGGGTATAGGCCGAGACAGCTGGCTCACGCGGTCAACGCCCGGCTGGAACGCCGGGGCCTGGAGCGCAACCGGATCGATCCCAGTACCCCTTACCACTGGCTGCGGCACGGATACCGGCCGTACGAGCCGGTGCCGCAGATCGTGGCGGAGCTGATCGAAGAGCGCCTCGGCCAGCGGGTGACGGTCGGGATGCTGTGGCCCGGGCGCGAGGTCGAGGCGGATCAGGCCCGCGAGGCCGGGGACGGACTGGCCGGGCCGTGGTCCGGCGACGGCACGCTGCGCCAGCTCGACGAGCTGGCCGGGCTCGGCGAGGTGGAGCGGCGTGAGTACCGGGCGATCAGCGGTCCGCCGCTGATCAACTCGGCGCTCGACGGGATCGTGCTGACGCCGAGCCCGGTCCCGGCTGCCCTCGGCGCCGAGCGCGTGCTGCCGCCGATGATGGATCTGCTGGCAGGCCACATCGCGGCCCTGCGCCGGCTCGACGACCGGCAGGGCGGGGGCGCGCTGAGTCTGCGCTACGTCACGAATGAGCTGCAGAGCGTCCTGGACCTGGTCCGCTCGTCGTCGTACTCCATGGACGTGGGCCAGCGGCTGTTCACCGTCGTCGCGAACCTCGCCCAGCTCGCCGGGTGGATGCACTTCGACGCGGGCGAGTCCGGGGTCGCACAGCGGTACTTCCTGCTCGGGCTGCGGGCGGCGCGCGCGGCCGGGGACAAGGCGTGCGCGGCGAACATCCTCGGGATGCTCTCCTACCAGGCCGCACACTCGGGGCAGCCCGGCGAGGCGGTCCGGCTGGCAGAGGCGGCGGTCAGCTCGGCGCAGCCCCTGGACGTGACGACGCGGGCGCGGATCGCCGGGCGGCTCGCCACGGCGCACGCCTCGGCCGGGGACGTCTACGGCTTCCGTTCGGCCTCCGAGGCGGCGCGCGACCTGTGGGATCGCCGCGGCGCCGAGTCCGGTCCGGCGTTTCTCTACTACTTCACCGCCGAGCAACTGGCCGCCGAGTCCGGTCAGGGGCTGGTGGACCTGGCGAAGCTCAACCCCGGCCGCGGGGAGTCGCTGCTAGCCGAGGCCACGGACCTGCTCAAGCCGCTGAGCAACGCGAGCATGCAGGCCGACCACCAGCGCTCAGCCCTGCTGCACGGCTGTTACCTCGCCGAGGCGCACCTCGCGCTCGGCGACATCGCCGGGGCCTGCGCGGCGGTTCGGGCCGCGCTGCCGCGAGTGGCCGGAGTCCAGTCAGGACGGTGCGCGGAGCGGCTGCACGGGTTGCGGCGGGCGCTGAAACTGCGCAAACGTAATAAATTGGTCGCCGAAATTCTTCCTGAACTAGAACGGGCTCTCTGAAAAGATGACTGTTGAACTCGATCTCACGACAAGCCGTCCGGTAAGCGGACTGCTGCTCCTCGCCCGCCCGTACGATCACCCCCACTCGCAGGAGCTGGTCACCGCCCTGCACGCCGACCAGCTCGCCCGCTACGGCTACGCCGAGAGCCCGCACTGCGACGTGGCCGGCTTCCACCCTCCGGACGGGTTGTTCCTCGTCGCCTACGCCGGGCGCCGGGCGGTCGGGTGCGGCGGGTTCCGGCCCTTCGGATCCGGGGCGGCCGAGGTCAAGCGCATGTACGTCCGGCGCGGCCACCGCGGCCGGGGCATCGGCTTCCGGATCCTCGCGGCACTCGAAGACGCGGCCGGCCGATCCGGGTGCGTGCGGATCGTCCTCGAAACCGGCGCCCTCAACACCTCGGCGTGCGCGTTGTATCGCCGGTTCGGCTACGAGCCGATCCCCGGCTACTCCGCCGACCGCGACCCCGAGGTCAACCGCGCATACGCCCGCTGGCTCTGACCTGCGGGGTTCCGGTGCTACGGGCAGTCTGCGCGGGCGCTTTGCGCGGGCTCGTCGCGGGCACTTCGGGTAACCACGGTGCTGTCGTTCCTGACGGTGCTGTCGTTCCTGACGGTGCTGTCGTTCCTGAAGTGCCGGGTTGCTGACGGCGCCGGATCCTGAGCAGGCCGGATTCCTGAGCGTGCGGGCTCCTGAGGTGCCGCA
>JAOPVE010000040.1 GCA_025963185.1 Actinomycetes bacterium | reverse complement strand
AACACCTTCGTCCTGACGAGCACGCTCCCCGGTCCGCTCAAGGTGGTCGCCGAGTGGAACCAGGTCTCGGCCGTGGTCCAGGCGGCCCGCGAGCTCTTCGGCAACGTCCCGCCGGGGTCCCCGAAACCCGCCGCCCTACCGCCCCCCACTTCCATTCCCCGCGAGAGGCGCGCCGCCGAAGCCCCGCCCACCCGGAAGTGCGGTAACTACAACCGCCCCCGACCGGCCATAGTTACCGCACTTCGAAATGGCACGGCGGGCCGCCGCAGGGTGGGGCCGCGCCACCCCTGACCCATTCCGGCGGCCCACCCGCTCGTGAGTGTTCGCGCGAGCGTGCGCAAACAGACACCTGACCGGCGCAATGGCACGGAGTTTGCCGGGGGGAAGCGCGGTGCCCTCGGACCCCGAAGTGCGGTAACTACGGCCGGTCCCCACCGGCCGTGGTTACCGCACTTCCGAAGGGGGTGCGGGGGTTAGCGGCTGACTGCCTTTTTGTAGCGGCGGATCGCCAGGGGGACGAAGATTGCCAGGATTACGGCGCACCAGGCCAGGGTGGCGATTACCGGGTGCTGGAGGGGGAGGGCGGAGGGTTTCGGGGAGCCCGGCGGGACGTTGCCGAAGAGCTCGCGGGCCGCCTGGACCACGGCCGAGACCGGGTTCCACTCGGCGACCACCTTGAGCGGACCGGGGAGCGTGCTCGTCAGGACGAAGGTGTTGGCGATGAACGTCAGCGGGAAGACGGCAATGAAGCTGGCGTTGTTGAACACCTCGGGACTGCGGACCGCCAGTCCGATCACGGCCATCGCCCACGAGAGCGCGTAGGCGAACAACAGCAGCAGCGCGAACCCGGCGAGCGCCTCGCCGAACGAGGACCGGATCCGCCAGCCGACGATCAGGCCGGTGATCGACATGACGACGATGACGATGACGTTGTTCGCCAGGTCGCTCGTCGTGCGGCCGACGAGCACCGCGGACTGGGCCATCGGCAGCGAGCGGAACCGGTCGACGATGCCGCGCTGGAGGTCCTGGGCCAGGCCGCTGCCCGTGATCGTGGCGCCGAAGATCACGGTCTGGCCGAAGATGCCGGCCATGAGGAACTCGCGGTAGGACGTGCCGGGGATCTTGATGCCGCTGCCCAGGACGTACGCGAAGAGCAGCACGAACATGATCGGCGAGAGGGTGGAGAACACCAGCAGATCGGGCACGCGCTTGATCTTGATCAGGTTGCGTTTGGCGTTGACCATTCCGTCGCCGATCGCCTTGGTGGCCGCGGTCATCGTGCGTTCTCCCCCTGCCCACGGCGGGCGCCGGCGGGCTCGTCGTCGTCCTTCTTCTCCTCGGCGGCGTGCCCGGTCAGGCTCAGGAACACGTCGTCGAGGGTGGGCCGCCGCAGCCCGATGTCGGAGACGGCGATGCCTTCGGCGTCGAGCATGCGCAGGGCCTCGATCAGCGTCTTGGACCCGCCGGACACCGGGACCGTGAGCGTGCGGGTGCGCGTGTCGGACATCGCCTCGCCGGCCGCGACAGCACTGAGCAGCCCGCGGACCCGGTCGAGGTCGGACGCGGAGTCGACCCGCAGCTCGATCCGCTCGCCGCCGACCTGGCTCTTCAGCTCGTCGGCGGTGCCGCGCGCGATCACCGTGCCGTGGTCGATCACCGCGATGGAGTCGGCGAGCCGGTCGGCCTCTTCGAGGTACTGGGTGGTCAGCAGCAGGGTGGTACCCCCGGCGACCAGCTCTTCGATGACGTCCCACATGCCGAGGCGGCCGCGCGGATCGAGGCCGGTCGTCGGCTCGTCCAGGAACAGGATGCGCGGGCGGGCGACGAGCGCGCCGGCGAGGTCGAGGCGGCGCCGCATGCCGCCCGAGTACCCGCGGACCACCCGGTCACCCGACTCGGCCAGGTCGAACTGGGCGAGCAGCTCGCGGGCGCGCTCGCGGCTGCTGCGACGGCCCAGCCCGTAGAGGCGGCCCACCATGTCGAGGTTCTCGAAGCCGGTGAGGTCTTCGTCGACGGCCGCGTACTGGCCCGACAGGCCGATCACGCGGCGCAGGGCGCGGGCGTCGGCCTTCACGTCGAACCCGGCGACCCGGGCGCGGCCCGCGTCGGCTTCGAGCAGGGTGGTGAAGATGCGGACCGCCGTGGTCTTGCCCGCGCCGTTCGGCCCGAGCAGTCCCATCACCGTGCCCTCCGGGACGGCGAGGTCGAGCCCGTCGAGCGCACGGACGGATCCGTACCGCTTGACCAGGCCCTCGGCCTCGATCGCGAACTCCATGCGGCGCTCCTGTCAGTGCGGATCCGGCGTCAGTGATACTGCCGTCCCCCAACGACAAAACGCGAACGGTTAGCGGCCCAGCCTGACGATCCGGCCGAAGATCTGGAGCACGACCCCGCCGGGGACCCTGCGCAGGGCCGGACCCGAACGGCGGCGCACCCCGGCCGGCCCGAGCACGAAGCGGACCTCGGCCGCCGCCAGTTCGCCCGCCGCCCGCTCTGGGAGGTCAGCACCGAGGGACCGCGCGAACGCCCACCCGTCGGCGGCGGATCCGGCGGGAGCCCGGCCGACGGCCCACGCGGTGAACAGCGACGGGAAGTCCGGACCGAGCGCGGCGGCGAGCGCGGGCCACGCCTTCGCCACCTCCCCGGACCGCTTCTGGGCGAGCGCCGCGGCCGTGGCCTGGACGGGCTCCGGCGAGAACCCGTCCGGCAGCGGGCCTCCGGCGACCAGCGCGGCGACGAGGGCCTCCTGGCGATCACGGAGTGTCATGCCGCGCGCCCGGCCGCGGTGGCGATCGCGGACAGCTCGGCGGCGAGTTCGGCGGCGGGCGGGTAGTGGCCGTCGCGTTCGAGCATGATCCCCGGGGAGGCGCGCTCGCACAGGGCCGTGACCAGGTCCAGCACCTCGGCGGGCACCGGATCGGTGTGGGTGTCGTGGTAGCGGCCGCCGTGTTCGGATCCGCCGGCCACGTGCACGTAGGCGACCCGGTCCAGGGGCAGGCGGTCGAGGAGGTCCATCGGCGAGGTGCCACGGTTCCGGGCGTTCGCGTAGACGTTCGCGAGGTCGAGGAGCAGCAGCGCGCCGGTCCGGTGGAGGAGTTCGGTGAGGAAGTCGGCCTCGGTGAGCTCGTCCTCGGGCCAGTCGAACAGGGTCGCGATGGGTTCGAGGGCGAGCGGTACGGGCAGCTCCGCCTGGGTGCGGGCGATGTTGGCCGCGAGCGCGTCGAGGGCCTCCCGGGTGCGCGGGACGGGCAGGAGGTGCCCGGCCTCGATCCCCCCGGCCCGGACGAACGCGATGTGCTCGCTGACCACGGGCGCCCCGGTGATCCGGGCGGCGGCGGCGAAGCGGGTCACCCGGGCGGGCTCGACGGGATCCGCGCTGCCGAGCGAGAGCCGGACCCCGTGCGGGATCACCGGGATGCCCCGCTCCCGGAGCGCCGCCAGCGAGGCCGGAAGCGGGCCGGACAGCGGGAGCGACTCGGCGATCACCTCGCAGAACCCCAGCTCGGGCAGGCTCTCGACGAAGCCGGAAATCTCGGGGCGCCATCCGATCCCGACCCCGCGAAGGCCCAGCCCGGCCCCAGCTCCGCCGGCCCGCCCGGGAACGGCGGCCGGCCCCGGAAGGGCAGCCGAGCCAGTCATCCCCCACACCCCCCGCCGCCACCACAGCCGCCGCCCCCGCCGCAGGAGGATCCGCCGCCGCAGCTCGACGACGATCCGCCGCACGAGCTGGAGGACGCGGCCACCCACGAGGACGAGTCCGACCCGCCGGACCAGAAGCTGTTCGCCACCTGCCGGTTCGGGATCAGCCCCGCGCCCCACGCGAACGCCGGATCCGCGGCCCACAGCGCGGCCCCGCCGAACAGCCCGACGGCCATCGCCGCACCCGCCGGACCGTAGAGGCTCCAGGCCGGCGACAGCTCGGGGGCGAGGTGGCGGTGCTGGTCACGGAGCCGTCCGAGGACCCGGCGGCCCGCCCTGGTCTGCCGCGGCAGCCGCAGCGCGATCACCAGTCCCAGGTACCCGGTCACGAACCACAGCACCAGCAGGTAGGTGATCGGGTGCCCCGCGGACAACCCGGCGAGCAGCCGCGCGGCGCCGAGCCCGATCATCGCCCCGACCGGCACGAGGGCCAGCCAGCGCGTCCGCACCCGGTCCTCTGTGGAGGTGAGCAGTTCCGCGGACTGGAGCTTCTGCTCGATGTCGGTGAGCGCCCGCCGGACGGCCGGGTCGTCGAGGACGTCCCGTCCGGTCACGGTCTGCCCCGCGCGGGCCGCGGCCAGGATCGCCCGGTCCAGCCGGTCGGCGGCCACCGGCAGGTCGCCGCTGACGGACAGCCGGTCGGATCCGTCGCGGGTGATCACGCCCTGCGTGTGCAGTGCCGAGAGGGCGGCGGCGACGGTCCGCGCCGGTCCCTCGGCGAGATACGCGACCTCGTACGGTCCGGGCTGGACGGCCGCGCTGCCGTCGTCCGCACCCCGGGTCACCTGCCGGCGCAGCACCAGGGCTATGCCCAGCGCCAGTGCCGCCACCAGCGCGTAGTCCACCAGGAAGTCCGGTCCGGACACTCCCCAGGTCGCGCTCTCGATCGCTACGTTCATCGCGCTGCACCTCCCCGTACCCACTCGTCGTGTCGTGTGACGTCAGTGTGGGGAGGGGTGAGGCCAGTTGCTCCCTGCCTTGATCCAGATTTGAGCGTTCGCCGATACGGTGCGGGCGTGCAGGCGGAACTGGCCGAGATCGTTCGTGCCGTGGGCTTCGGCGATGTGCCCGGCGCGGTGCTCGACGTGGCGGTGATCGAGCTGAACGCGGCCGGGAGCCCGGTCGCCGAGGCGAACGTGCTGCTGAGCGACGGGAAAATCCAGTTTCCGGATCCGCCGGGAGCGCCCGATCCGCCCTTCCCTGCCTCGCTGCTCAAGCTCATGGTGGCGATCGGCGTGCTCCGGCTGGCCGACTCCGGGGCGGTGGATCTCGGCGGGCGGTACGACTTCGATCCGGCCGGGGCGCCGAACGACGCGTGCGGCGGCCCGGCGAGCGCGACGATCCGGGAGTACCTGGACGCGATGATCACGTGGTCGTCGAACCCGGCGACCTGCGCCCTGGTCAAGCTGCTCCACGAGCGCTCGGCCGTCGATCCGCTGAATGCTCTTTTCGCGGCGAGGGGGCTGGACCTCTCCCTCGCGGGCACTCGCCCGGTGGACGGCGGTGGCTGGTCGGGCGCCCGGATGACGGCGTGGAGCACGGCCAGGCTGCTGCTCACCGGACCGGAGCTGGTCTCGGCCGGATCGTGGGAGCTGCTGCTGCGGCTGCTCGGCGAGCAGGGGCTCAACCACACGCTCTCGACCGCGAACTTCGGGGATCTGCCCTACCCGGCGGCGGGCATTCCGCAGCGGGTGGCCGAGCGGTGGATCGACCCGGAGTCCGGCGCTGTCACGGTCGGGAGGCGAGCCTATGGGGTGGACATCCGCGCTGGTCAGCGGCTTGCCGAGGTGAGCTTCGCCCACAAGACGGGGCTGACGATCGAGGCCTGCTGCGATGCGGGGATCGTGCACGCGCTGCCCGGAAAACCGGGGCGGGACTACATCGTGGCAATGCTGTCGAACCGGGGATCGCACGAGCGGGATCCGCACCGGCCGGCGGGCTCCCCGATGCCGAACTCGGAGAAGTTCGCGCAGCTCGGAAGGGCGATCGACGAGCTAATGCTGGACCGGAGACTCAGGCAACGACGCTGAGCGCCCAGCGCATGCGGCTGGCGGCCTCTTCGGGGTGCTCGCCGTACTCGGCGGCCGCGCGGACGGCGCACCCGGTGGCGCGGTAGGTGCGCAGGCAGCTGACGATCGCCTCTTCGACCTGCTCGATCGCCGGAGCGTCCGACGGCTGAAGGGTGCTCACGAACAGTGCGTTGGCCATCGTGGTCAGGTTCTCGGTGCTGGCTGCCATCGTCATCACGACCCCCGTAGTCATGTCCCTGGCTTGCTGTAGTCACTACTTTCACGACGTTCGGTATCGAGGCCGGTTCCGGTTCGGTAGCCGGACGGTTGCCAATGAGACCCGGATCACATCGTCCGCGTTTGCGCTGGTCAGAGGCGTGCGATGGCCGCGCAGAGGTCCGCGTAGGCGGTCAGTTCACGCTCGATCGGTGCGGCCACGTGCTCGTCGGCAACCGTCCGCACCCGTTCACGGATCCGGCGGCGGGCCTTGGCGGCGAGCCGTCGCGCCCCGATCCCGGCGAAGAAGCGGCTGAGCAGGGCCAGGAGGAGCCCGGCGAGCAGCCCGGCCCCGAGCAGGAGGGTCGGCAAGGGGAGGACCCCGACCCTGGGCAGCGGCGGATCCGGAAGCTTCAGCCACGCCAGCCCGAAGAGCACCACCAGCCACAACAGCCCCGCGACTGCGGCGGCCGCGAACAGCGCCTGCACCACCCGGACCGCCCCCCACCAGCGCGGACGTCGCCCCACGCCGAGTTCGGCGCCGGCCACCGCGCGGTCCAGCAGGTCGGGCAGGAACTCGCGCGAACTCAGCGAGGCGGATCGCACGGCGGCCGGCCACGGATCCGGTAGGCCCTCGGCCGCGCGGCCGGACAGCTCCCGCAGCGCCGAGTCGACCCGCGACCGCTGGACCGGCGAGGGACCGGGCAGTGAGGTCCGGATCAGCTCCGAGGGCGCGGATCGCAGCCGCAGCCGAGCCGCCGGATCGAGCCGGAACCGCCCGAGCCAGCGCGTGAACGGCCAGCCGGTGGCCCGCCGGGCGCGCAGCCGGTGCGAGGCCGAGACCGCCGAGGCCACGACGTCCGCACCGGCCGCGTCCGCGAGCGCCGCGGTCAGCGCCTCCCGGCTGGACTTCGGAATCCCGGCCGGCTTCGGCCCGCAGACGTCCCCCAGCGAGGCGGCCACCACCCCGAGATCCGCCTCCAGCCGCCGGACCGCCGACCGGTGTGCCGACACGCGCCTGGCCAGCGCGGACCGCAGGTTGCCCAGGCCCTCGCCGGTGCGGGCCGACGCGGACGTGACCGGCACCTCGCCGAGCCCCTCGGCCGACAGCAGCTCGCGCAGGTCGGCCAGGCAGGCCTCCCGGGCGGGCGGGGGCAGCCGGTCAACCTGGTTGAGGACGACGAGCATCACGCCCGCGTGCCCGGCCAGCGGGACCAGGAAGTCCTCGTGCAGGGCAGCGTCGGCGTACTTCTGCGGATCCAGGACCCAGACCAGCAGGTCCACCCGGTCCGCGAGCCGGGAGGCCTCGACGCGGTGGGCGCGCTGGATCGAGTCCACGTCCGGGAGGTCGAGCAGGACCAGCCCGGCCAGGTCCGGATCGCCGGTCACCAGGTGCCTGCGGCGGACGTCGAGCCAGTCCAGCAGGGGCACCGCCGCGTCGGATCCCCACACGGCCGCGTGCGCGGTGCCGGTGGTCGGCCGCCGCAGCCCCACCTGGGACAGGTCCGCCCCGGCGAGCGCGTTGAACAGCGAGGACTTGCCGCTGCCCGTCGCGCCCGCGAGCGCCACCACGGTGTGGTCCTCGCCGAGCCGGAGCCGGTCGGTGGCCTTCCCCGCGACCCGCTCGGCGGCGGCGATCGCGACTGGATCCAGCCGGCCCGATCCGATCGCGAGCACCTCGTCCAGCGCCGTGAGCCGCTGCGCGAGGGCCGTCACCGGGCCGCCCGCCTGGCCCGCTCATAGTTCTCCAGTGCCGTGCGGAGGCGGGCGGCGGCCTCGGGATCCGGGGCGGCCTCGGCGATGACCTGGGCGTACCGGTCCTCCTCGGTGGCGAGTAGCGCCTCGACCCGCTCGGCGAGATCCGCTCGGGCGCGGGTGGCGAGCATCCGGACCGCGCTGTCGCCGAACACGGCTTCGAGGAGCTTGTGGCTGACTGCGGTCGTACCCCCGGCCACCAGCACCTCGGCGCCAGTCAGCCCGCCGGTGTGCGCGAACACGGCGAGCATGAGCACGAGCCCGGCCCCGTTCGTGCCGAAGGTCGCCAGCCGCGCCCGGGTGCGCTTCTCGCCGCCCTCCTGCGCGACCAGTTCGAGGACAAACCCCTGCCAGCCGCGGATCTCCCGCTCGGCCGCCTCCCGGAACCCCGGCGAGGACGCGCCCAGCTCGCGGGTCAGGAGCGTGCGGCCCGCGGGACGGTGCCGCCACGCCTCGGCGGTCCGCTCGGCGGCCGCGTCCGCCGAGGCCCGGACCAGCGCCTCCACACTGTTCTCCAGCGCCGCCTCCACCGCCTCGGTCGGGGCAGGACGGCCCATGACGAACGCGGTGATCCGGTCGCGGATCCGCCCGACGCGCTGTTCCAGGTTCCGGGTGAACTCGCCCGTGCCGACGAACTCCTGCCAGCGGGCCAGCACCTCGCCGCGCAGGATGCTTCCGCTGCGCACCCCGTCGTCCACCTCGCGGGCCGCCTCGGCGTAGCGGTCCGCGGCGTCGTCCCGCAGCGCGGCGGCCACGGCGAGCTGATCCTCGGTCTCGCGGGCCACCATGGTCACCCGCTGGCGCATGCTCGCGAGCGCACCGTCCAGAGTCGACCGGACCACCTCGGCCCGCGCCTCGGCGTCCCCCGCGAGCCGCCCGAGCCACTCCCGGATCGGCGCGACCACCTCGGCCGGCAGCCGCTCGTTCCCCGTCGCCAGCGCCACCTCGGGAACCGCGAACAGCACTGCCCTGGCCAGCCCGTTCTCGGCCAGCATCCCGGCGAGGTGGGTGCCGATCTCGCCGATCCCCTCGGGCGGGACCCGGTTGAGGACCACGGCGAGCGCCGTGCTGCGCTCCTGGGCGGTGTGCAGCAGGTCCCACGGCACGGCGTCGGCGTACCGGGCGGCGGTGGTCGCGAAGATCCACAGGTCGGCGGCCGCGAGCAGTTGCCCGGCGAGCTGGCGGTTCTCGGTGACCACAGAGTCGATGTCGGGCGCGTCGAGCAACGCGAGGCCGGGAGGGAGGGCCTCGTGTGCGACCAGTCGTAGGGTCCGCCCGGCCGGGGTGGCCGGATCACCCGTGGTGCGGGCGAGGCTGGGCAGGACCCGGTCGCCGGTGAACCAGTGCTCGTCGTCCGGGTGACACACCAGCACGGGGCCGCGCGTGGTCGGCCGCAGCCACCCGGCCTCGGTCACGTCGTCCCCGACCAGGGTGTTGACCAGCGTGGACTTGCCCGCTCCCGTCGATCCGCCGACGACGGCAAGCAGCGGGGCGTCGAGCTGGCGCAGCCGGGGCAGCAGGTAGTCGTCGACCTGGCCGGCCAGTTCGGACTGGGCGGCGCGCGCCTTGGCCGATCCCGGCGACGCGAGCCCCAGCCGCACGGATGCCACCTCGTCCCGCAGCGCGCTCAGCGCGGCGGCCAGCTCGGGCCCAGTCATGTCTCAATCATGGCCGGATCGTGCACGCTCCAACCGTGTTTGGCGATCCGGGCTACGGTCGGGGCATGCCCTCGTTCGCTCCCCGCTACTGGCTGCTGTCCGTCGTCACCGCGCTGGTGCTGGTGAGCGCGGGGGGGCTCGGCGTCGTGGCGATCGCGCGCGCGTCCGCGCGGCAAGGCTCACAAAGCTTCACGCCGGACCGGGTACAGCCCACCCCGACGCCGAGAGCCACTCCGGGCGCCCCCGACCAAACCGCGCTGGACAACTGGCGACGGTACGGCGGGATCAGCTACGAGGTCACCGAGACGGTGACCTGCCGCTGCCCCGGCAGTGGCAGGCCCGTCACCCTCGTCGTGCTCCAGCGCAAGGCCGCGCTCCAGCCGGCCGGCCGGCCGCCGCTGCTGTCGATCGACGCCCTCTTCGACCGCGTCTACTCCCACCGGGACGCGCGCTTCACCGCCACCTACGACCTCGACCTCGGCTATCCCGTCCGGATCCAGTTCGACCCGCGCCTCAACGTCACCGGCGACGAGGTCACCTACGAGCTGACGTCCTACCAGCCGAAATGAGCCCGGCGGCCGTTAGCGCTCGCCGCCGTGGATGGCGTGCCAGTCATGGGCCAGGATCGCCATCGTGATCGCGTCCGTGTACTCGCCGTCCCAGTACAGCGCGTCCCTGCGCACGCCCTCGCGGACGAAGCCCGCCCGCTCGTAGACCGACTGGGCCCTCGGGTTGAACGCGTAGACCTCCAGCTCGACTCGGTGCAGGCCGACCGTGCCGAACGCGTGGGCCAGCACCAGGCGGACCGCCTCGCCGCCGAGCCCCCGATCGCGGTAGTCCCGGCGCAGCGCGATCCGCAATGAGCCACGGGGCGCAGCAGGATCCGCTCACAGCAGAGGGTCGGCTTGTCCGAGAAGTCGTGCATGGGGCCATCCTGCCCGGCGCGGGGAGCCGGGGCGGTTGCGTAATTCAGCAGTGCGGGCGGTCGTCGCTGTCGGGCGGGCCGGGATCCGGCGCATTCTCGTCTGGCACCGAGTTCGTGACCCACGGCCGCCGCACGCTGGGGCCACGGGTGAGGAGCGCGGGCACCGCACCGAACGGGGGAAACCGGCCGCCAGCGTCGTCGCTGGCGGCCGGTTCGGTGTCCGGTCCCCGGACCTCATAAACGGACTAAACCGTTCTAATCACCTAAAATCCCTTCGGGTCCGTACAGTGGGCTGCAGAGTCGGCCCACGTGCTCGCCGCCGATCCGTGGCCGGTGCCTGACCGGCCCGGACGCGCGCCGAGCCCGAGGAGGTGAAGTCCCACGAGCGCCCTCCGGCGGGACCGGTACGCGCTGCTCCTGACCGCGGTCACGGCGGCCCTCGGGATCGCGCTGACCCTCGTGGTCGGCGGGGTCCTCGACCGGGCCGAACGCCGGTCCGCCACCGAGCAGTTCGACCGGCGCACGAGCCTGCTCACCGCGGCCGTCCGCACGGAGACCGGCCGGTACGTCGACACGCTGCAGACCCTCGCCGCGGCGACCGGCACCATCCCGGTGCTCACCACCTCGGTCTTCGCCGCGGCGACCGCCCCGCTGGCCGCGATGCACCTGGCCGGCGCGAGCTCGATCGCGTTCATCGTGCCCGCCGCCACCGAGCAGGTGCCCGCGGTCCAGGCGTACTGGCGTACGCGCAGCGCCGGTCCGCTCACGCTCAAACCCGCGCGCGGGACTGGCGAGCACCAGTTCGGGATCTTCAGCCGGGCCCTGGATCCACGGACCCGCTCCTCCACCCTCGGGATCGACCTCGCCCAGGCCGCGGCGCCGTCCCAGGCGCTCGCCGAGGCCCGCCGGACCGGATCGGTCACCGCCTCGGACACCTACCAGCTCCTGATCGACCGGCGGCTCCCGCCGGGCGCGCGCCAGCTCTCGTTCGTCCTGACAGCGCCCGTGTACGAAGCGGGCGGCGCGTTCCGCGGCTGGATCCTCATGGGCCTGCGCGGCCAGGACTTCATCGGCACCACCCTCGAACGGCTCTCCCAGGGCCTGCTCGACGTGACCCTGTGGGCGGCCAACAGCACCCGGACCCAGGTGCCGGTGGCCCGGCTGCACGACGCCGGATCCGGCGAGCCAGACCTGCACGGCGATCTCACCGTGGCCGTCGCGGACCGGATCTGGCGGCTCCACGTCGACGCCAACTCCACGGCCATGCCCGGCGCCGACGGCAATCTCGCGCTCACGGTCCTGGTGGCCGGTGCGCTCGTCAGCCTGCTCCTCACGACGCTGGTGTTCGTGCTCGCCACGGCCCGGTCGAGGGCGCAACAGCGGGTGCGCGTCGCCACCGCGGAGCTGTCGGCGGCCGAGGCCGAGGCGCGACGGCAGGCCGGGCTACTGGAAGCCGTACTCGAAAGCATCAGCGACGGAGTGGGCGTCGTCGACACCGACGGCGAGTTCCTGCTCCACAACCCGGCCGCGAAGGCGATGCTCGGGATCGGCGAGGACCGCGGCGGACCCAGCAACTGGCAGGAGCACTACGGGATCTTCACCGAGGACGGCGTCACCCCGTTCCCGGCAGACCGGCTGCCCCTGGTCCGGGCGCTGGGCGGCGAGTCGACCAACCAGGTCGAGATGGTGGTCCGGAACGCCGGCCAGCCCGAGGGGATCGCCATCACCGTCTCGGGCCGTCCGCTCAATGCGCCTGGTCAGACTGGGGCGGTCGCGGTGTTCCACGACGTCACCGCGCGCAAGCGGGCCGACCGCGCCCTCGCCGAGGCCATGGCCGGGCTGCACGCCGAGCTGACCCGCCGCGAGGCGACCGAGGCGGAGCTGCGCGCCTTCGCCGGGGTCGTCGCGCACGACCTCAAGTCGCCACTCACGGCCGTCGCCGGGTACGCCGAGATGTTGCGCGACAGCCTGGCCGGCGAACCAGGCGATCCGCCGACCCGGGACCAGTCCGCCGCCGGCCGGATCCTCCAGGGCGCCCATCGCATGCAGCACCTCATCGACGACCTGCTCAGCTACGCCACGGCGCGCGACGGCGCCTGCCAACCCGAGGCCGTCGACCTGCAGGCTCTCGCCGCGGACGTCGTCGCCGAGCGCACCGAGCACCTGCGCTCGGGCGGGACGTCCCCGGCCGGCAGCCCGCCACTGTTCCCCGACATCTACACCGGCCCGCTGCCGCTGGTGTGGGCCGACCGCGCAATGCTCCGCCAGCTCCTCGACAACCTGCTCGGGAACGCGCTGAAGTACACGATCCCCGGCCAGCCCGCCCGGATCGACATCAGCGCCCACACCCGTCCCGGCGACGACCAGGTGCG
The DNA here is from genome assembly GCA_025963185.1 of Actinomycetes bacterium. Classification (GTDB taxonomy): domain Bacteria; phylum Actinomycetota; class Actinomycetes; order Mycobacteriales; family Cryptosporangiaceae; genus RYN-140. The sequence goes on along the minus strand of JAOPVE010000040.1, from coordinate 3,506 downwards.
GATCGAGATCGCCGACCGTGGCATCGGGATCCCCGACGGCGAGCACGAGCGGATCTTCACGCCGTTCTACCGGGTCCAGACGGGGCGCGACTACACCGGCACCGGGCTGGGCCTGGCGATCTGCCGCCGGATCGCCGACCGTCACGGCGGATCCCTCGGCGTGTCCGACAACCCCGGCGGGGGCAGCCGGTTCTGGTTCACGCTGACCGCGTTGCCTGCGGGCTCCCTCGCGGATCCGCTGCCGGTCGCTGTTCCGGGTTCTCGTTCCTGACGGTCAGTGCGGCGCGCCGAGCGCGTGCCCGGCGGCACTCTCCCCTTCGGCGCTCGGCCCGGTTGCGCTCGGCCCGGCGGGGCTCTCGCTGGCCGCTCCGAGGAGGTCGGACACCGTGACCAGCTCGAACCCCTGTTGCCGCAGCCCGGTGATCATCCGCGGCAGGTTGCGGATCGCGACCAGCCGATCCTCGGGACCGGTGTCGTGCGCGAGCAGGATCGTCCCGGGCCGGGCCGCCCCGGCGATGTAGTCGGCCAGCCCAGCCGGGTGGTGCACGTACACCGACTCGAGCATCTGCAGCGACCACAGGACCACCGTGTAGCCGAACTCGGCCGCCGCGAGCACGGTGCTCCCGCCCAGGTGCCCGTACGGCGGGCGCAGCAGCGTCGGCTCACGCCCAGTAACCGTGCGGATCTGCACATGCGTGCGCAGCAGGTCGCGGTGGAGATCGCCGAAGTCACGCTTGGCCATGTCCAGGTGCGACCAGGTGTGGTTCGCGACCTCGTGCCTGCCCAGGCGGCCGTGGATCAGCCGGGCGTTCGCGCGCACGCGCTCACCGACCAGGAAGAACGTCGCCGGCGCCTTGAGCTCGTCGAGCATGTCGAGGACCTGCGGGGTCCATCGCGGCATCGGCCCGTCGTCGAACGTGAGCGCGACGAGCTTCTGGCTCACGTCCACCGACCAGCGGACCGACGTGTGCGAGTGCCGGGGAGGGGTCCGCCGGTCACTGTGCGTACCGGGCGCGTACCCGCCCGCCAGCGGGAGCGGGCTGTCGGCCGTGATGGCCTGCGCGGCCTTGTCCCCGGCGACCGCCGTGAGGGCACCGCCGGCGAACGCGGCCAGGCCGCCCAGCAGGGTGCGTCTGCTGATGCCCATGCTGCCCTCCGCTCCGCCGCTCGTTCCTGGATACAGGACCGGGTCAACCCGATTCAGATACGTCGGCCCTGGTCAGGTGCCATTTCGGGGAAATACGGTGGCTTGCGGCCGGGCCATTCGGGCAGGCTCACCGGGAGGGGACTTCTCGTAGCGATGGCCGGCCGTGTGGCCGCTGGGTCCACCGTTCAGTGTCGCCCCACGGGCTCGTCAATGGTGCCGCTCGTGACGGCGGTCGACGTTGCGGGAGGCCGCGTGCAGATCGGCGACAACCGCGGCCGGATCAACGGATGGACCAGCCACGGCCGAGTCCTCGGCATCTGCACCGCCACAGACGGCAGCACCCGGCCCCGGACCGCGGGCAAGTGCGCCCCTGACCCCCCTTGCGCGAGCCGGCACTCTGGTGGCCGGCCACCGAGCGGGGAGACGAGCGATGCGCACACCAACCGGACCGCCCCCGCGCACGGGTGAAGCGCCGCGCGGCGAGCGGCCGACCGGCGAGCGGGTGCGGGCCGGCGAGCGGCTGATCGGCGGGCGGCTTCGTCCCGGCGAGCGGCTGATCGGCGGGCGGCTTCGTCCCGGCGAGCGGATCGCCTTCGCCGCGTTCGGCGTGCTCTTCGCCGCCAGCTGGTGGCATCCACCGTTCCCCGCCGAGCAGCTCCTCCACCACAGCCTGACCGTGATCGCGCTGGCCGGGCTCGCGGTCGCGCGGCGGCGCCTCGCGCTACCGGTGTCCTCCGTGCTGCTCGTGCTGGTGTTCCTCGCCCTGCACACGATCGCCGCCCGCTGGATCTACAGCTTCGTCCCCTACGACGCCTGGTGGCGCGCCATCACCGGATCCACACTGTCGAGCACCTTCGGCTGGCACCGAAACCACTTCGACCGGCTGGTCCACCTCAGCTACGGGCTGTGCCTCGCGCCGGTGCTGGTCCGGTACTTCACGGGGATCCGGGGCTGGCGGCCCGCGTGGGCGGCGGTGGCCGCGGCCGAGATCGTGCTGTCCACGAGCGCGTTCTACGAGCTGTTCGAGTGGGCGATCGCGATGACCCTCGCACCGGACGCCGCCGAGGCCTACAACGGCCAGCAGGGCGACCAGTGGGACGCGCACAAGGACATGGCGATCGCCTTCGCGGGGGCTCTGCTGGCCGCACCCCTGGCCGCGTTCGTCCTGCGCGGCGGTACCCGGATCCGCCCGCGGCGAGGCGCCCCTACCCTGACCGGGTGATGCTGCCGTTGATCGCAGCGTTCCTGTTAGCCGTGGCACTGGTGGTCAGCGCGGTGACCCTGGCCGTCAAGTGGTAGTGGCGCTCCTGACCGCGCCGGGCTCCATTCCCTGGCCGGACAGGCGAAGGGCGCCCGACCCGTTCTTGCTGGTCAGGCGCCCCTCGGACTACGTGTGGCGGGTGCAGGGTTCGAACCTGCGTAGGCTGAGCCGATGGATTTACAGTCCACTCCCTTTGGCCACTCGGGCAACCCGCCTGGGGTGCGGCCGCGCAGTACGCGGCTGCAGGAGGCAGGATAGCGAACCGTCCCGGGGACATTCCAATCGACTACCCGTAAGGAGCTGTAAACCGTGGCCGACCCGTCCTTCGACGTCGTCAGCAAGGTCGACCGGCAGGAGGTGGACAACGCCCTCAACCAGGCCAGCAAGGAGCTCAGCCAGCGATTCGACTTTCGCGGCACCAACGCGACGGTCAGCTGGTCCGGCGAGGAGGCGATCAGCCTGCAGGCCGACACCGAGGACCGCGTCCGCGCCGCGCTCGAGGTGTTCAAGGAAAAGCTGGTCAGGCGCGGGATCAGCATGAAGGCGTTCGACGCCGACGATCCGCATCAGTCGGGCAAGGCGTACAAGATCTCCGGATCGCTCGTCCAGGGCATCGCGAGCGACAAGGCCAAGGAGATCTCGAAGAAGATCCGCGAGGAGGCACCGAAGGGTGTCCAGGCGCAGATCCAGGGCGACCAGTTGCGGGTCAGCGGCAAGAAGAAGGATGACCTCCAGTCGGTGATCGCACTGCTCAAGGAGTCCGACTTCGGAATCGCCCTCCAGTTCACGAACTACCGCTAACACCGCCCCGCCGGACGGCAGGTCAGGCGATCGAATGTATCCCTGACCTGCCGTTACCCCGGCTGCTCGCCCTGGGAACCGAGGCTAGGCGGGCGCAGCGAGAGTGCTCGCCATGGCAGCGGTCGAGCACAGCCACGCGGAACAGCGGGTCTCGCTGCAGGTCGACCGCGTGCTGGACGCCAGTGGCTCCGCCCGGTCGGTCACCGTCCGATGCATCGACGGACCGGTGCGGGTCGGCGCCCGCTTTGAGGTCACGGCGCACCGCCCTCGTAGAACTGGTGGGCGACGGTGACATCC
>JAOPVE010000036.1 GCA_025963185.1 Actinomycetes bacterium | reverse complement strand
CGGCCGCAGTTACCGCACTTCCGGAAACCCGGGCCGACGCGGAGCGGCGGCGCGGGCGGAAGGTGCGGCGGGAGGGCGCCGGCGTATCTGGGGGCTGGCTCGGGGTTCTGGTGGGTATGCGGGTGATGCTGAGGACGACGTGGGTGCAGGCCGGTGGCCTGCCGGTGTGCTGCTCGCGCCACGGCGGGCCGGCCACGGTGCCGGCCGGGGCGGCGCCGCGCTGGCTTGTGGGCCCGGCCGCCGTGCTTGTGGGTGCTGTAGCGGCGGTCCTCGGCCGCCGGATCGTCTCCCGTGGCTGGCCGTACTGCGCGGAGTGCCGCGACGAGCGGACCCTGCGGCTCACCGCCGGCGCGGCCCTGTGCGCCGTGTCGCCGCTGCCGTGGCTCGCGCTCGTGGCGACCCGCCCGGTGGCGGGAGTGGCGGAAACGGGGACTTCCGCGACGATCCTCAGCGCGCTCATCGGTCTGCTGCTACTCGGCACCGGACTGGGGTTCGCCGCGGCGGGAGCCTGGCAGTGGCTGTGCGGTGCGCTGGTCTCGGCGAACGGCGAGTGGGTGCTCGTGCGCGGCCGCAGGGTCAGCGCGCCGGCGTGGGCTTCGTGACGAGCGTGCGCTTGAGCTCGACCGTCGACTGCCCCGCGCCGCTCACCGTGATCTCGTCGTAGGCCTGCAGCGCGCCGGACGGCGAGAAGTACAGCAGTGACATGCGGATCGGGCTGGGCTTGTCCGCGCCGATGCCACGGAAGCCGTTGGCGCCGGTCGAGCCCTCGACCATCATGCGCGTGTCCTTGTCGAGCTCGCGCACCTCGCGGACGTGGGTGTGCCCGGCGAGCACCAGCGGACCGCTGTCGGCCAGCCGCTCACCGGCGATCGGGTTGTGCACCATCATCACGTCGACCAGCTCGTGGGTGCCCGCCGCGGTGGACGCCCCCGGGCTCGGCCGCGGCGACGGGCTGGGCGATGGCGACGGCGACGGCGACGCACTGGCCGACGGCGCCGGTGACGGGGTGCTGCCCGGTGAAGGGGACGGTCCCGGCGACGGCGTGAACGGCGGGCCGCCGTGGTCGGCGTTCCACCTCCCGACCGTCTCGGCCAGCCGGTCGCCTGCCTTGCGCTCGTGCTCCGGATCGAGCACGTCCCCCGCGGACTTGTCGGGCGTGAACTCCGGGTCCCCGATGCCCGCGAACGTGAGTCCGCCGACCTTGCGCACCTGGTTGTCCAGCACAATCACGTTCCGCTCGGCGGCGACCGCGGCCTGGGTGCCCAGCGAGTCGTGGTTGCCCCGCACGAAGACGTAGGGGACGCCCAGCTTGCCGATCGCGTCGGCATAGCGGTTCTCGGCCGGGGTGCCCCAGTGGGTGAGGTCGCCGGTGTCGGCCACGACGTTCACCTTGAACTGCTTGGTGACCGCCTGGACGACGCCGAACGAGGTCGGGTTCAGGTGCATGTCGCTGATGTGCAGCACCCGGATCGTGTTCGGGTCGGCCTCGTACACCGGCAGTGTGGAGAGGTTCGCGTAGGTGCGGGACAGGTTGGTGACGATCCGGATCAGCTCGCCGCGGTACTCGCCGTAGTTGTCGTAGATCGAGTGCGCGTCGCCGATCACCGCCGGGACGTTGGTCAGCAGGCCCTTGTACCGGGGCTCGCGGATGCTGCCCGGGTTCCAGGTGGCGGCCGCCGTGGCCAGCGTCGCCGCGATCACCAGCCCGGCCGCGCCCGTGGTCAGCGCCGCTCTGCGGAACGACCGGAACACGACCAGCCCGAGGATCGCGGCCCCGGCCAGCCCGGCGAGCGCGGTGCGCACGGCGACCTGGACGATCGCGTTCCGCACGTCGTGGGCCGCACCCGCGGAGGCGGCCTCGATCTTGCTCGGGTTGCTGATGAGCTGGCGGGTGCGGCGCTCGTCGAGCAGGGCGATCCGGGCGTTGAGTTTCGCCGGGCCGTCGTGGCTGTCGACCACGACCGCGCCGAGCGGCGGAATGTCGAGCTCGGAGTCGCCGCGCCAGGACGGGGTGACCGAGAACTGCACCTGGAACGGCCCGACCTCGCTGGTCGAGTGGCCGCCGACCGCCGCGCCCAGCAGCAGCCCGGCGATACCGACGAGCACGATCGCGAGCCCCACCCGCACCCGCGCGGGGACCCGGCCGCCGATCCCGCTGACCGCATGCCAGCCCGCCCGCCAGGTCGCGGCCGCACCCCTGAACCGGGTGGGCGCGGCCTGGCCGGGTTCGCCCGCCGGGGTCGTCTCCGGATCGGTCACAGCACGCTGACTCCGCCGCTACCGGGGGGAAGGATGCGGATGATCCGGTCGTCGTCGGGCACGGGGGACCCACGGCCGTCCCGGTTGGACGTCGTCACCCACAGTGACCCGTCGGGCGCCTTCTCGATCGTGCGCAGCCGGCCGAACTTGCCCTGCAGAATCGTCTGCGGATCGCCGTCGACGCCGCCCTTGCCGTCGAGCTTGAGCACGTACAGCCGCTCGCCCTTGAGGCACGCCACGACCATCGCGTCGCCGCTGATCGCCACTCCGCTCGGGGACGCCTCGGAGGGCTTCCACGTGACCAGCGGGTTCGTGAACTTCGGATTCGTGCTCGGCCCCTCCGTCGTGGGCCAGCCGTAGTTCTTGCCGGGCTGGATCAGGTTGACCTCGTCGAGCTTGTTCTGGCCGAACTCGGTGGCGTAGAGGCGCTTCTGGTCGTCCCAGGCCAGGCCCTGCACGTTGCGGTGGCCGTAGGAGTAGACGAGCGAGTTCGGGAACGGGTTGCCGGGGGCGGGCTTGCCGGCCGTGGTCATCCGCAGGATCTTCCCGCCGAGGCTCTTGAGGTCCTGTGAGCGGCCGTTCTGGGAGGCGTCGCCGGTGCCGGCGTAGAGGAAGCCGTCGGGGCCGAACGCGAGACGGCCGCCGTTGTGGATGGCCGAGACCGGGATGCCGGTGACGATCGGGGTGGGCGCGCCACCGAGCACCAGCTTGGCGATGCGGTTGTCGGTCGTCGTCGTGTAGTAGACGAAGACCGTCTTGTCCTTGGCGTAGTTGGGGGAGGCCGCGATGCCCATCAGCCCGCCCTCGCCGGCGCTCGACGCGGCGTCCAGCGTCTGCACCGGCGTGGCCACCCCGCCGGGCGTGACCTGAAGGATGCGCCGGGTGTCCCGCTCCGTGACCAGCGCGGACCCGTCGGGCAGGAACGTCAGCCCCCACGGCACGGCCAGGTTCTTGGTGAGCACCTGGACGCCGACCGAGTCGTCGCCGTTCGCCGGGACGCTCGGGGACGGCGGCGGGGGCAGGTTCGGCGGCTTGCCCTGAGCCGTGTCGTCGGGCGGCCCGAACGCGCACCCTGTCGTCACCAGGAGTGCCGCGATCACGGCTGCCCGCACGGCCACCCGCACGGCCGCCCGGTCGGAGGGAAGGCGCATGGGATCCAGCGTATCCGCGCCCGTGCCGCGCTGCTCCGCCGCGGCGGGTTGTCCACAGGCTCTCTACTGTCGGGAACCTGACTGTGTGGGACTGTCGGGTACATGACTGTGTGGATCGCTCACCCCGAAGGCCGCGCGCTGATGGGCTCCCTGCCGCCGGGCACCGAGCTGGAGGTCTACGACGGCACAGACTTTCCGTCGGATCCGGCGGGAGTGCGCTTCTGGGTGCCCCCGTTCCTGTCCAGCGGGTCGGCCGTCTCGCGGTTGTCCAGCCTGACTGGGCTCGACGTGGTCCAGCTGCTCAGCGCGGGCGCCGACGCGTGGGTGAACGCGATCCCGGACGGTGTCACGCTGTGCGACGCCGGCGGGGTGCACGACTCGCCGACGGCCGAGTGGGCCGCCGCCGTGATCCTCGCCGCGATCCGTGAGCTGCCCCGGTTCGTGCTCGCCCAGGCCGAGGGCCGCTGGGACTACGGTCCGACCCCCGAGCTCGCCGGGCGGCGGGTGCTGATCGTGGGCGCCGGATCCATCGGCTCGGCGCTCGCCGCCCGGCTGGATCCGTTCGGCGTGGAGATCGTCCGGGTGGCGCGCACCGCCCGGGACGGGGTCCACGGCACCGGTGAGCTGCCCGAACTGCTGCCGGTGGCGGACATCGTGGTGATCCTCGTGCCGCTGACCCCCGAGACGCGGGGGCTCGTGGACGCGGCGTTCCTGGCCCGGATGCGCGACGGCGCGCTGCTGGTCAACGCGGCCCGCGGCCCGGTGGTGCGCACCGAGGACCTGTACGCGGAGCTCGCGAGCGGGCGGCTGCGGGCGGCCGTGGACGTGACGGATCCGGAGCCGCTGCCGCCCGGTCACCCGCTGTGGTCCGCGCCGGGCCTGCTGCTCACCCCGCACGTCGGCGGATCGGTGCCCGGCCTGCTACCCCGTGCCTACCGGCTCGTTGGCGAGCAGTTGCGGCGGTACGCGGCCGGGGATCCGCTGGTCAACGTGGTCGTCAACGGCTACTGATCGGCGGGCTGGCGGGGCGCCTTCTCCAGCGCGCCGCCGGACGCGGCGATGAGCCGGGGCACGTCGGCCGGGGTGACCGCCGGGAGGGCCACCTCGGTGCCGGACGTGGTCGCGAGCAGCACCCGCCGCCCGTCGACCCGGAACCCGGCCACCTCGTCCCACCCGTACGCGCGGCTGCCCGCCAGTGCCCGCACCCGGACCCGCTCGGTGCTCGCGTCGACCCCCGACCGCAGCCCCCACCACAACACCCCGGCGGGGATCAGCAGCAGCGGGAGCAGCCACCAGCGCTGCAGCGCGAGCGCCGAGGTGCCGGCGAGCGCCACTCCGGCGGCCAGCGGGACAGCCATGTTCTGGCGGAACTTCGTCACCGGGGGATCCTCGCAGACTCGCCCGCTGCCCCGCCGCCTGCCTGCCGTGCTTTGACGAACAACCCTTATCCGGATCTGGGCGGCGCCTGACCAGTCCGCCGACGGTCTTGTCGTACCGTCGTGAAAGTGTTCCGATCGCCAGGTCAGGGGCGATATTGGGCGCGCCCGGCGGAGTTCGAGGAGGCTTGCGGTGTCCGACGTACTGCTCGTGATCGGCACGGGGAAGGGCCTGTTCCTGGCCCGCAGCGGCGACGGCAGGGCCAGCTGGGAAGTCAGCGGTCCACATTTCGCCATGAACGCGGTCTATTCGATCGGCATCGACACCCGGGGCGAACGCCCGCGGCTGCTGGCCGGCGCTCGCAGCGAACACTGGGGTCCCTCGGTGTTCCACAGCGACGACCTGGGCGAAACCTGGCAGGAGCCCGACCACGGCGCGCTGTCGTTCCCCGAGGACACCGGCGAGTCGCTCGGCCAGGTGTGGCAGCTCCAGCCTGGTCCGGCTGACCAGCCCGGCGTGGTCTGGGCGGGTACCCAGCCCAGTGCCCTGTTCAAGTCCACCGACGGCGGCGAGCACTTCGAGCTGGTCCGCAGCCTGTGGGATCACCCGCACCGCCCGCAGTGGGGCGCCGGGTTCGGCGGTCAGGCGATCCACACGGTCCTGCCGCACCCGTCCGATCCGCAGCGCGTCACGGTCGCCATGTCGACGGGTGGGGTCTACCGGTCGTCCGACGGTGGCGAGAGCTGGTCCGCGTCGAACCAGGGGGTGAAGGCGTACTTCCTCCCCGATCCGTGGCCGGAGTTCGGGCAGTGCGTGCACAAGATCGCGCGCGACGCCGTCGATCCGTCCCAGCTCTTCCTCCAGAACCACCACGGCGTGTACCGCAGCGGCGACGACGGCGCGACCTGGACCTCGATCGCCGATACCCTGCCTGCCGACTTCGGCTTCGCGATGGTCACCCACCCGCACCGCGGCGGCGTCGCGTACAACTTCCCGCTCACGGCCGACGGGATGCGCTTCCCGGCCGACGAGCGCTGCCGGGTCTACCGCACCGAAGACTCGGGCAAGAACTGGTCACCGCTGACCGACGGCCTGCCCGAGGGTGGGTTCTACGGCGCGGTGCTGCGGGATGCGATGTGTGCCGACGACGCCGATCCGGCGGGGGTGTACTTCGGCACCCGCACCGGCGAGGTGTTCGCCAGCGCCGACGAGGGTGAGCACTGGTCGCAGGTCGCGGCGCACCTGCCCGACGTCACCTGCGTGCGCGCCGCCGTGGTGGGGTGAGCCCGGTGCCCGTCACGGTCGTGCTCCCCGGTGCCCTGCGCCAGTTCTCCGGCGGCGAAGCCCACCTCACGGTCTCGGTGGACGACGGGGCATCACTCGGTGACCTCCTCGACGCGGTCGCGCTCACCCATCCGGCCCTGGCCCGGCGCATGCGCGACGAACAGGGCGAACTGCGCCGCTTCGTCAACGTCTACGTCGACGGCGAAGACGCCCGGCTGTCAGGCGGCATCGCGGCCCGCGTGGCAGCCACCTCCGAGGTCCTGATCCTCCCCTCGGTAGCCGGCGGCTGACCCCCTCCCCACGCCCCGCAGGGCCAGCACCAGTCGGGAAGCGTGTGCCGTAGTGCCGCCCGGCGCGGCGTCGCGGCGCGCAGTTCGGACCGGGGGAGTGGTGCGGGCGGCCGGGGCGGGTGGGCCTGCCTACACTGGCGGCACCGCTTCCTGCCCCGCCGTCCGGCGCCGGTGACCTCGGCCGCCGGGTGGACAGGTCGCCCGGCCGACGGGTGACCAGATCACCCACCTCCGCCAAGGAAGAG
>JAOPVE010000425.1 GCA_025963185.1 Actinomycetes bacterium | reverse complement strand
CTGTCCGCCGGCCCGGCCGCAGCGGAACACGAGCGCAGCGCCGCCCAGCACCGGTCCGAGGCCGCCCGGCACCGGCGCGCCGCCGAGGGAGAACCCGGCCCCTCGGACTGACCCCCGGCGAGTGTTTCCCCATGGAAACCCCGAGTGGCAGGGTGAGGAACATGGCTGAGCGAGACATCGTGGTGATCGGGGCGTCAGCCGGCGGGGTGGAGGCGCTGCGCTCGCTCGTCGGCGGGCTCCCGGCCGGGCTGCCCGCGGCGGTCCTGATCGTGCTGCACATCCCGCCGCGCTCGCCAAGTGCGCTGCCGGTGATCCTCGCGAGGTCCGGACCGTTGCCGGCCGAGCACGCGATCGACGGCCAGCCGCTGGAGTGCGGCCGGATCTACGTCGCCCCGGCCGACCACCATCTCGTCGTCGCGGACGAGCACGTCAGCCTCTCGCGCGGACCGGCCGAGAACGGTCACCGGCCCGCCGTGGATCCGCTGTTCCGGTCCGTGGCCAGGGCGTTCGGGCCTCGGGTGATCGGCGTCGTGCTGTCCGGGGCGCGCGACGACGGCACGGGCGGGCTCGCCTCGATCGTCCGCCGGGGTGGCGTCGCGCTGGTCCAGGATCCGGCCGACGCGCTGCACCCCTCGATGCCGCGGAGCGCGATCGAGCACGTCGAGGTCCACAAGTCGCTGCCGGCCACCGCGCTGGGCCCGCTGATCGGCGAACTCGCCGGTGGCGGCCGCGGGGACGACACCGGCCCCGGCTTGGTGCGCGTCCGGCCCGGCGCGAAGCGGCCCGCCGCAGAGGTGGCTGACGGAGAGCTTGCCGAGGAGATCGCCGTGACCGAGTTCGCCGTGACCGAGCCGCGCTACCTGGACAACCCCGCCGGCTTCGGGTGTCCGAGCTGCCACGGCGCGTTGTTCGCGCTCGACGGCGAGCCCGTGCCCCGGTACCGGTGCCGGGTGGGGCACGCCTGGTCGCCCGAGACCCTGCTGGACGAGCAGGCCAGCGCCCTCGAAGGCGCCCTGTGGATGGCGCTGCGGAGCCTGGAGGAGAAGAGCGCGCTGTCCGGCCGGATGTCCGCGGCGGCCGAGGCGCGGGGCAGCGCGGGCCCGGCCGAGCGGTACGCCACCACGGCCGTCGAGGCCGCGTCGGCGGCGGCGCTGATCCGCGACCTGATCGTGCGGCTCGACCAGCCCACCCCGTATCCCGGCGACACGGCGGAAGCCAGCCTGGCCTGACGTGGGGACCACTGGCGTAAGAAGATAGGCCGTGAATGAGCGGCGGACCGGAAGGCCAGTAGTGACGACGATCGACCCGGAGTTCGAGAACCTGCTCGTGCACCTGCGGGAGGTCCGCGGGTTCGACTTCACCGGGTACAAGCGGTCGAGCCTGATGCGGCGCGTCCATCGCCGGATGAGCCAGGTCCCGGTGACCACCTACGGCGAGTACCAGGACTACCTCGAAGTGCATCCCGAGGAGTTCACGACGCTGTTCAACACGATCCTGATCAACGTGACCGGGTTCTTCCGCGATCCGGAGGCGTGGTCGCACCTGCGCAGCGAAGTGCTCGGCCCGATGATCGCGGCCAGGGGTGACGAGGCCACGATCCGGGTGTGGAGTGCGGGGTGCGCGTCCGGCGAGGAGGCGTACACCCTCGCGATCGTGCTCGCGGAGATGATCGGGATCGATCAGTTCCGCAAGCGGGTCAAGGTCTACGCGACCGACGTCGACGAGGAGGGGCTGACCCAGGCCAGGCACGCCTCGTACAGCGAGCGGGACGTGTCGTCGCTGCCCCCGGAGATCCTCGAAAAGTATTTCGAGACGTCCGCGAATCGCTATGTGTTCCGTAAGGACATGCGCCGCTCGGTGATCTTCGGGCGCAACGACCTCGTTCAGGACGCCCCGATCTCGCGGATCGACCTGCTCGTCTGCCGCAACGCGCTGATGTACTTCAACGCCGAGACGCAGGCCCGGATCCTCGCGAGGTTCCACTTCGCGCTGTGCGACGACGGAGTGCTGTTCCTCGGCAAGGCGGAGATGCTGCTCAGCCACACCAGCATGTTCGTGCCGGTCGACCTCAAGCGGCGGATCTTCCGCAAGGTCCCCCGCGAGCGCCCCGTCAACGGCGGGTTCATGGCCGACATGCCGCCGGCCGTGCCTCGGGCTGAACTGGTGGCGCTCGACGCGCTCCGCGGCGAGGCGTTCGCGGCGAGCCCGGTCGCGCAGATCGTCGTGACAGCCGACGGGCTGGTCGCGCAGGCCAACCGGCAGGCCGAGACCCTGCTGGGGGTGTCTGCCAAGGACGTCGGCCGGCCCTTCCGCGACCTGGACGTCTCCTACCGCCCCGCCGAGCTGCGCGGATACATCGAGCAGGCGCAGATCGAGCGGCGGACCGCCCGCGTGGGCGACATCGAATTTCCTTCGGTGAACGGCGAGACCACCTACCTCGACATCCAGGTCACGCCACTCGTGGACGGGGCCTCCCACCTGCTCGGCGTGACCCTGATCTTCAACGACATCACCGTCGCCCGGCGGCTGCACGACGAGCTGGAGCACACGAACCAGCAGCTCGAAACAGCGTACGAGGAACTCCAGTCGACCAACGAAGAGCTGGAGACCACCAACGAGGAACTCCAGTCCACGGTGGAGGAGCTGGAGACCACCAACGAGGAACTCCAGTCGACCAACGAGGAACTGGAGACCATGAACGAGGAGCTCCAGTCGACCAACGACGAGCTCCAGAGCATCAACGACCAGCTCAGGGACCGTACCGAGCAGCTCGACGACGCCAACGCGTTTCTGGAGGCGATCCTCACGAGCCTGCGCGGGGGAGTGGCCGTGCTCGACGCGGACATGCGGGTCCGGGCGTGGAACCGCCGCGCCGAGGACATGTGGGGGCTGCGCCGCGACGAGGCCGTCGGCCAGCACTTCCTCAACCTGGACATCGGGCTGCCGACCGACCAGCTCAGGGCGGGGATCCGGAGCGTGATGACCGATCCGTCCGAGCCCGTCGAGCTGAAGCTTCTCGCGGTGAACCGGCGCGGCCGCGGCATCGACGTCCGCGTGATGTGCAGCGCGCTCGTGGACGTCACCGGCACGGGCAGCGGCGTGCTGCTCGTGATGGAGGAGCTGGGCGCGCGTTAGATCGGCGCGTCCGGCCAGCAGTCGAGGACCTGCTCGCGGTCGGCGACGATCTTGGCGGTGCCGGTCAGGTCGAGCACCCGCTCGACCGTCGCCGACATCGCGGTGACGTACAGGCAGCCGCCGTTGTCCTGCGCCGACTGCCGGATCGCGAGCAGTGCGTTGAGGCCGCTGCAGCCGAAATAGCGCATCCCGCCGAGGTCGGCGAGCATTCTCGGGGGACCCGCGCTGACCAGCACACACCCCTCCCGGCGCAGGAACCTGGCGTCGTCGAGGTCCATGTCGCCGGACAGGCACAGCGTGTAGTGACTGGACGCGCGGGTGACCGTGGCGAGCATTCCGCCGGTGCGTAGCTCCACCGGACTCCCCCCTCCCGCTGCCGCTCCGCTAGATCCAGGTCACGGTCTGTGTGCAGCGGTTTCACCCCGTGCTGTCAGGGTAGGTTGTCAGGGTCCGAACGGCGGACTGGCTGGCTCGGGAGTTTTGCCCGCCCCCTGGGGAGCATCATGCTCGGCGTGCTAGCGGTGACGACTCTGGCGGATTTCCCGGTCGTCACCGTGCGGATCCGCGGTGTCCTGGACTTCGAGGCCGCACCCGAGGTCCGCAAGGCGCTGCGCAAACAGCTCGCCGACCAGCCTGCCGTGCTCGTCCTCGACCTCGCCGACGTGGTGCTCGCCAGGCCCGCCGCGCTCAGCGTGCTGCGGAGCGCGATCCGGGCCGCGACGGACGGTCCGGCCGGGGTGCCGATCGTGATCATCGCCCCCGACCCCCGGATCCACGACGCGCTGCGCCGATCGGGCTTCGACCGCCAGGTCTACGTCGCCGGGTCGGCAGCGGAGGCCGCCGAACTGGCCGCCCGGCACCCCGCTCCGCTCCGGCACGTGCTCCGCGGGCTGCTGCCCCAGCCCGGCACGCTCCGCGAGGCCCGCCAGGCCGTCGGCGCCGCGTGCGGAAGCTGGGGCGTCTCGGGCGTCTCGCTGGAGGCCGAACTCGTGGCCGGCGAACTCGTCACCAACGCCATCGAGCACGCCAGGACCGTGTTCGACGTCACGATCGCCTACCGGGTGCCGTACATCCACCTGGCTATCCGCGACGGGTGCCCCCGTCCGCCCCGCCAGACCGGGCCCGACACCTCCGTGTCCGCCCGGGGCCGCGGCCTGCTCGTGGTCGACAACATCGCCGCGGCGTGGGGATCCGTGCCGTCGGGCAGCGGGAAGGTGGTGTGGGCGACGATCCGCGCTACCGGACAGGACCGCGAGCCGCCGGCCGCGCGCGAGGCCGTGGTGATCCGCCCCGCCCGCTGGGCCTGACGGCACACTCCGGCGCGGGACGGTCCCGGGCCGCGGCGGTGGGCGGCTACTGGCAAAATGGAACGTTCAGGGCACCCGCCGGCGGAGCAAAGCGGCGCGAGCCAGCTCAGACCTGGGGGTGGAAGGTGAGCATGAGCCAAGAGACCGGCGAGCCGAGCACCGACCTGTCCATCGACGTGCGCGCGGCCGGCGACGGCACGGTGGTCGTCAAGCCCGAGGGCGCTCTCGACTTCGGCCACCACCAGCGCCTGCAGGACGCCCTGGTCGCCGAGATCGAAGCCGGCCACCCGCGGATCGTCATCGACGCGTCCGGAGTCTCGTTCTGGGATTCCAGCGCGCTCGGTGTGCTGATCCACGTGCATCACCAGGCCAAGTTCCAGGAGGGCTGGCTGCGGGTGGCCCGTCCGTCCGAGCAGCTGCGCCGCAGCCTGGAGGTCACGAACCTCAACAAGCTGCTCGACTGCTACTCATCGGTGGACGCGGCTCTCGCCGGCTAACCAGTCACGCGGACGGCGCCGGCAGGTGTGAAACGTCGCCGGTCGGGCATAGAACCGGACATGTCGACCGTCAAACTTGAGGTACCCGTAGCCCCGCCCGACCTGTACGCCGTGCTGTCGGACGGCTGGATGTACGCCAGCTGGGTCGTCGGCGCGAGCCACATCAGGGACGTGGACGAGAACTGGCCCGAGCCCGGCGCGCAGATCCACCACACCGTCGGGGTCTGGCCGCTCACGATCTCGGACACCACCGAGGTGCTGGAGTGCGAGCCCAACCGGCTGCTCGTACTCGACGCGCGAGCCTTTCCCGTTGGCCGGGCCACGGTCCGGATCGAGCTCCACCCCGCCGGTCCGGGGCGGACTCGCATCGAGATGACCGAGAAGGTGACCGGCGGGCCTGGCGAGCTGATCCCGTCGCTGGTGACGGATCCGCTGCTCGACGCGCGCAACCGCGAGTCGCTGCGCCGCCTCACCGACATCGCCCTGGGCCGCCACCACTCGATGGCCCACCAGCGCTGACCCCCGCTTCTCGTGCCGAAGTGCGGTAACCGCGACCGGCCATGACCGGTCCTGGTTACCGCACTTCGGTGTGGGGGTCAGCGGTAGATCGTGCGGTGGATCGCCGAGATCGTGCCGCGGTACAGGTCGCCGAACGCGCCAGCGCGGGCGAGTGCGGCGGCCGCGGCGTTGTTCCCCGGCGCCCCGTGGACCCCGCCGCCCGGGTGGGCCGACGCGCTCGCCAGGTACAGCCGGTCGATCGGGGTGTCGGCGCGCCCCAGTCCGGGGACCGGGCGGAAGACCAGCTGCTGGCTGATCGCCGCCGTTCCGCCGTTCACGACCACGTCCCCGTGCCCGCCCACCCCGGGAGCGGCGACCGCCCGCGCCTTCACCAGGCCACGGAACCCGGGCGCGTAGCGCTCGACCAGCTCCTCGATCCGGTCGGCGTACCCGGCCGCGGTGTCGGCGGTCCAGAGCAGTCCGCGGGGGACGTGCGTGTAGGCCCACAGGGACTCGGTGCCGGCCGGGGAGCGGACCGGGTCCGAGGTCGTCATCTGGCCCATGAGCAGGAACAGCGTCTCGGGCAGGCGGCCGCGGGCCAGGTCGGCGGCGTACCCGGTGAGCCCGTCGAGATCCGTGCCGAGGTGGACCGTCCCGGCGCCGTGCGCGTCCGGGTTGTTCCACGGGACCGGCGAGGAGAGCGCCCAGTCCACTTTGACGACGTCGTTGTCCCACTGGAACCGGTCCAGGTCGGAGCGGAACCGGGCCGGCAGGATCTGCGGATTCAGTAGCTCGGTGTACAGCGTGGGTGCGGAGACGTCGGCGAGTACCGCGCGCCGGGCCCGGATCGCCTCGCCGGAGGCGTCGACGACCCCGACGGCGATCCCGCGTGCGGTGAGGATCCGCGAGACCGGCCGCGAGCACTCCAGCTGGCCGCCGCGTGCGGTGAACCGGGCCGCCATGGCCTGGGTGAGCCGCCCCGCCCCGCCCTCGGGCACCGGGAAGCCGAGGTGCTGGCCGAGCATCATCAGCAGCCAGCCGATGACGGCGCCGCCCGTGGCCTCGGGCGAGATGTCGGTGTGCAGCGCGTTTCCCGCGACGAGGTTGCGCCCGCCCTCGCCAGCGAACGTCTCCTGCGCGTAGCCGCGGACCGACGAGGCGCCGAACCGGGCGAACCGGAGACCGTCCGCGGCGCCGAGCCTGGCCGCGAGCCTGACCCCGCTGCGGACCGGCGGGAACGGCGAGAGCAGCGCGTCGACCAGCGCGGGACCGATCCGCTCCCAGCGGTCGCACTCGGCTTCCCAGGCGGCGGCGTCGGCGGGGTGGAACGCGGCGATCGACTCGGCGGTCCGGTGCCGGTCGCGGTACAGCGAGACGGACCGCTCGTCGGGCAGCACGTGGGTCAGCACGGTCGGCGCGTGTCGCCACGTCAGCCCGTACTCCTCCAGCCCTAGCCCGGCGATGACCGGCGATCCGGCGCCGAGCGGGTAGAACGAGCTGCACAGGTCGTTCACGTAGCCCGGCGCGGTGAGCTCGCCGCTGCGCACGGCCCCACCCGGATCCGCCTGCGCTTCGAGGACCAGCACGTCCCAGCCGGCGTCGGCCAGCTTGTTCGCGGCGACCAGCCCGTTGTGGCCGGCGCCGATGACGACGGCGTCGACGGTCCTCATGCGGGGTTTCCAGTCATACCGTCCATGCTCGTCTACGTGCCCAGGATCGGGCTCCTTCACACCGGCGAACCAGCGCGCGACGCGGCCGGTGCTGCGACGATCGGATCCCTCACCCGCAACGGCGAGCGCGCCCGCGTTGGCGGTTATCCAGGCGCCTGATTCAGTCGATCCGAAATTTCGGCCAGAGAGCCGATTCACGCTGCTCAGAGCCATTATCCGGATCGCAGATAATGAATTCAGGAGTCGTTTGTATTGAAACGACGTAGTGGCCCTGCCACGATCTGCCGCACCTCACCCGTGTATCGAAAGGGCGCCTCGATGCGGACGTTCACGAAGATTGCCATCCCTCTCGCGGCCGTGGCGCTCCTCGCCGCGGGACTCACCACCAGCGTCACCGGAGCGTCCGCCGCGGAGAAGCCATCCACCGTGAGCCCGTCGATCGTCGGCGGCCGTCCCGTCACCGAGAACTACCCACTCGCGGTCGTCGGCGGGTGTACCGGCGTCCTCGTCGCGCCCCGCCTGATCCTCACCGCCGCGCACTGCCTGGAGCTGTTCCAGTACCGGGTCGGCACCGTGCACTCGACCAGCGGCGGCACGGTCGTCGACGGCGGCGCCTGGGGACTGCGGCACCCCACCGCCGACATCGCGTTGTTCCCGTTCGCGCAGGCGGTGAGCAGCCCGGTCCTGCCGCTCGCCAAGATCGCCCCCGCGATCGGCCAGGCCACCCGGATCGTCGGCTGGGGCCTCACCTGCCCAAACCCGGGGTGCGGCGAGATGCCGGAACTGGCGAACGAGCTCGACACCTCGCTCGTCGCGGACTCCAAGTGCACGAACACCCAGCTTCCGATCAACAACGCGCTCGAGTCCTGCGTGAAGAACCCGGGCGGCAAGAACGGCGCCTGCTACGGCGACTCGGGCGGGCCGATGCTCAAGAAGGTCAACGGTGCCTGGGCGGTCGTCGGGGTCACGAGCCGGCCCGGCGACGACACCGGAGTCTGCGGCGCCGCCCCCGCGATCTACACCGACACCACCGCGCCCGCCGTCCACGACTGGCTGGTCTCGACGATCGCGGCGAATTCCTAGGACCGACCGTCCCCACACGCGTCGACTGAAGGAGCTCAGATGAGGAAGCTTGCGAAGGCCATGATCCCGCTGCTCGGGGCCGCCGTCGTGGTGGCCGGGGCGGTCGCGGCCTCCGGTGCCACGTCCGCGTCGGCGTCGGTCCGGCCCACGATCATCAACGGGCACCCGGCCAGCGAGGCGTACCCGCTGGTCTACGTCGGGGGCTGCACCGGGATCCTCATCAAGTCGCAGTGGGCCCTGAGCGCCAAGCACTGTGGCGGACCGAGTTCCGTGCGGGTCGGCAGCCTGATGCAGCACAGTGGCGGAACGGTCGTCAGCGTCTCGCAGACGCTCGGCAGCCCGGCCGCCGACATCGAGCTGCTGCACCTGTCGAGCGCGGTGAGCACGGTGCCCTACGACGTGGCGCAGTTCTCCCCGGCGATCGGCCAGGCCACCCGGATCGTCGGGTGGGGCCAGACCTGCCCGACCCCCGGCTGCGGCGGCACCCCGGAGAAGGCGAACGAGCTGGACACGTCCGTGGTGGCGGACTCCAAATGCCAGGGCATCGACGGACCGCACGAACTGTGCACCAACAATCCCAACGGGAACGCCGGCGCCTGCTACGGCGACTCGGGCGGACCACAGCTCAAGAAGGTCACGTCCGGCAAGTGGGCGCTCGTGGGCATCACCAGCCGGTCCGGCAACGGCGACACGACCTGCGCGACCGGGCCGTCGATCTACACCGACGTCACAGCGACGGATCTCCGGGCCTGGATCGCCCAGACCGTCGGAGGCCTCAACAACCCGTAACTCGTGGGGACGGGCGCTGTCGTTCCGAAGTGCGGTAACTCTGGCCGGTCCTGGCCGGTCGTAGTTGCCGCACTTCGGAACGGGCGCGGGGCGCCAGGGGGGTGCGGGTTTAGATCAGCGAGCGGGTGGCGGGTGGGTGGCCGAGGAACTCCGGCATCGCGAACTCGTACCCGTACGAGCCCGCCAGCGGGAAGACGACCACGTCACCGGCCCGGACCCGCGTCACCTTCATGTCCCTGGCCAGGGTGTCCTCGGGCGTACACAGCTCGCCGACGACCGTGAGCGAGACGTCCTCGGCGCCGGGCCGGGGGTAGGAGTGCGGCCAGGATCCAATGGGGACGATCGCGAAGCGGTGCAACAGGTCCCACGAGGTCGGGATCTGGAAGTGGTTGATCCCGCCCCTGACCACGGCGAAGATGGTCCCGCCCGAGGCTTTGACGTCGGTGACCTCTGCCGCGTAGTAGCCGCACTCGGTGACCAGGTACCGGCCGGGCTCGAACAGCACGCGCACCCCGTCGGGCGGCCGCAGTTCGGCGAGCAGCGCACCGAAGCGGTGCAGGTCGAACGGATCCTCGGTGCCGAAGGGCACGCCGATGCCGCCGCCGACGTCGACCACCCGGAGGTCCATGGCGTGGGTGTGGGCGGTCCGGGCGGACCAGTCCAGGCACCACCGGACGTACCGCGCGTGCGCCTCGGCGTCCAGGTTGTTGCAGACGGCGTGGATGTGGAACCCGACCAGGTCCACCGCGGGCAGACTCCTGGCCAGCGCGATCGCGTCGGGTACGGCGGCCTCGGGCAGGCCGAACTGGCTCGCGGTTCCGCCCATCCGCAGGGATCCACCGAGTTCGACGTGCTGCGGGTTGACCCGGATCGCCACCGCGGCCCGCCGCCCCGCCGCCATGGCCGCCGCGTTCACTCGGTGCAGTTCCAGGCGGCTCTCGACGTTGATCGTGCCCACCCCGGTCCGCACCAGGGCGGTGAGCAGGGGCAGGCTCTTGCCCGGCCCCGAGGCCACCATCTTCACGCCCGGGCGGATCGACGCGGCAAGCTCGGCCTCCCGCGCCGACGCGACCTCGAACCCGTCGACGTGCCCGACGAGCGCGTGCAGCACGGGCGCGTACGAGTTCGCCTTGACCGCGTAATAGACCTCGGCCCACGGCGGGAGCGCGGCCTTGAGTCCGCGGGCGCGTTCCACGGCGGCCGCGAGGTCGTAGAAGTACCCGCTGACCGGGTGGTCCGGATCGCCACCCCGGGACGTCACGGCGTCGATCACCTTGGCGGGCAGGTCCGCGGGGTCGAGCGCGGGCAGATCCCCGGCCGACGGGGGCAGTTGCATCGC
The DNA here is from genome assembly GCA_025963185.1 of Actinomycetes bacterium. Taxonomy (GTDB): domain Bacteria; phylum Actinomycetota; class Actinomycetes; order Mycobacteriales; family Cryptosporangiaceae; genus RYN-140. The sequence goes on along the minus strand of JAOPVE010000425.1, from coordinate 1,156 downwards.
CCCATCATCCGCGAACTACGCATATCGTGCACGCACGACCGGTCCGGACAAGCCCTAGCGGATCCCGGCTGCCACGTTCCGCAGCGTCTCGCTGTCGACCAGGCCGGTGTCCTCCAGCACGCGCATGTGGTCGGTGATGGTCGTCGTCGCGCCGATCGCCAGATCCCGGATCACGCTGTTCTGCGTCGTGGCCCTGACCTGGGCGACCAGCAGGAACAGCACCCCGTAGGAGCCGCGCAACTGGTTGACGAAGAACCGGTCGAACGGCTCGCCCTTGCTGGATTCGAGCTTGCGGATCCACGTGCGCTCGTCCTGGGTGGCCTGGTCGGGGATCCCCACCTGGACGGCCTGCGCGGCCTCCCTGACCTGCGCGTCCAGCCGTGTCTGACCGTCCACCACGCGCAGCCCGGCCCGGTTGACCGCCTCGGATCCGGCCTGGTTCGACGCCAGGTTCCCGGCCCGCAGCTCCCACAGGTTCGCCTCCCGGAGCTTGACGAGCATCTGCCTGTCCAGCGCGCTGACCGGCCCGGACGGGGGCGCCCCGACACCGGGCTTCGAGGTGGCCGGCGTGGTGGGCCGGCCGGGTGCGGATCCGGCGCCGGGGGTGGGCACGATGCGCCCCGTGTTGGCGGGCTGGGAGTTCGCCTGCGGCTGCACGGTCACCCCGTAGCCCAGGTTGTTCTGCAGCAGCCACGCGACGAGCAGCGCCAGGATCAGTGCGGCCGCTCCCCCCGCGATCAGGGCGGTCCGCTTGTCGGGCATGGTGATGGATCGGGACCGGACCCGCTTGCCGGACGGCCTCGGCTGCTTGCCGAACGGCCTGGGCTCGAACGGCCTGGGCTCGTTCCCGAACGGCCTCGGCTCGGTCCCGGACGGCCTGGACTCGTTGCCGGACGGCCTCGGCTCCTGCCGGGGACCGGAGACCAGGCCGGCCAGGCGCTTGGCTGGTCCACCGGGGGCGCTGTGCGAACTGCGGCCCATGCCGTACCTCCTGAGCGTCAGCAGCGCCTGGTCGGCGACGCGGCGGTGACGCTCGGTGGTACGGCGGCGACCTGACCGCGGTTCAGCGAGAGGGCTATCAGGCCTGGTCAGAACCGGGTTCGATCGGGAAGACCCGGTCGAACCCACTCACCTGGAGTGCTCGCCGGGCGATCCT
>JAOPVE010000481.1 GCA_025963185.1 Actinomycetes bacterium | reverse complement strand
CCGCGCCGCCGCCGGCCGGGCCGCCGCGGGAGGCCGAGCCGCCGACGCTGCGCGCCGTACCGCCCCTTCGGCCCACGGCCGGTCCTGAGCCGATCGGTCCCTTCACGATCGTGCCGCCCTCGACGTTCAGCGAGCAGCTGGACGACGGCCCCGAGCCACCGGCGGAGCGCTGAGCGGGCCCACCGCTCACGCCGCTAGGATTCCCGCGCCTGCACCCACCGGAGGACAAACCACGTGATCGTCATCAGCGGGGCACTCGTCCTCGTCGCGCTCATCCTGCTCGTCATCGGCCTCGTTTCGACCGCACTGGGCTTCGTCTACGCGTCGATCGCGGTCAGCGTCGTGTCCTTCGCCTTCCTCATCGTGGGGATCCTGCAGCGTCGCGGCGAGCCGCTGCCAGAGACCGCCGCGGGAGCGCCCGCGATCTCCACGTCCAGCGACGTCGAGGGAGTGACGGCCATCATCCCGGCCACGTCCCGGTCACGTCCGGCAACGGAGGAACCCACCGAGGAGGCCGTCGCACCAGCCGTGAGCGGCAGGGTGCTCGTTGTCGCCGGCCGGCCGCGCTACCACGTCGCGGGCTGCCGCTACCTCACCGGCAAGGAGGCCGAGGACGTCGCGGTCGAGCAGGCCCGGGAGGAGGCCTACACCGCCTGCGGTGTCTGCAAGCCCGACGAGGCCCTTGCGGCGGGTGCTGTCCCGCTGGAGCAGGCCCCAGAGCCGGCTGCCGCCGCCCGCACAACCCGCAAGGCGCCGTCCAAGACCCCAGCCAAGGTGGCCTTGACGAAGCCCGCGGCGAAGGCTCCGGCCGCTGCGGCCAAGAAGGCCGCTCCCGCGAAGAAGGCAGCGGTGAAGGCTCCGGCCGCTGCGGCCAAGAAGGCCGCTCCCGCGAAGACCGGCAAGGCCCCGGAGAAGGCGGCCAAGGCCCCGGCGAAGAAGTCCGGGTCCCGCGCGTCCCGGTAGCGGACAGACAACGGCCGCCGTACCCCGGGTAGGAACGGCGGCCGCTGAGGCGCAGGCTCGTTAGAGCAGGTCGGCCTCGGTGCTGGCACGTGCCTTCAGCTCGCTCGATCGGAACGGGTCGCGCGGCGGCGGGACCGCCATCGACAGGGTCGCGCCTTCAGAGCTCAGGCCGCCGAGCGCCATCACGCGGGACAGGACCATCTCGGTGTCCAGTCCCAGCTCGGCGCCGGACGCGGTCACCAGCACCCGGTAGACCGTGATGTAGTGCCGGGCCGGCGTGTCGTAGGACCAGTCCACGGAGCCGAGGTGCACGGCGCTGCCGTGGCTGCCGCCCGGGCCGTCCCACTGGCCGCTCCAGACCTGGATGCCGGCCGGGCCGGCGGAGAAGACACCGCCGCGCGAGACGTCCTCGCGCGTGGCGGCGGCCAGCAGGTGGCGCGCCTCGCGCTCCGGGAGCACGAGCGCCGGCCGGATCTGGCTCTGCACGGCAAGGTGCCCGGGCCGGGTCAGGCGGAAGGACTTGTGGACCGGTTTGGGGCTCTCGACGGTGTAGACGGTCACCGTGTCCTCCGGGGCGTGTGTGCTGGAAACGTCCTCCCTTCCATCGGTCGTCCACAGGCTCAGCCTTGCGCGGCAAACGGGTGAACCTGGGGCTGGATGCTCCAGCGGGCGGGCTCGGCGCTGCGCTGTTCGGCTCAGCCGCCGGCCGCCCGCAGCCAGAACGTCAAGCCGAGCTCGTCGTCCCGGTGGACCGCGAGGTCAGCGGTCGGCGGGCCTTCCGTGACGGACACCGCGAGAACCTCGTCCGCCAGGCGGGCGGCGCCTTCGTGGATCGCCTCGACCAGCTCGCCGTCGGCGCGCCACCACAGCTCGATCCGGTCGCTGACCTCGAGGCCCGTGCTCTTGCGGCCGTCCTGAACCAGGCGCACGACGTCCCGCAGGAGGCCGGCCCGGCGCAGCTCGGGGGTGATCTCGAGGTCGAGCGCGACGGTCTCGCCGTGGGCGCTCGCGACGGCCCAGCCGCTCCGCGGGGTCTCGGTGACGATCACCTCGTCGGGGCTCAGGCTGTGCGGCTCGCCGTCGACGGTGACCTCCGCCGTGCCGGCCGCGAGCGCCCGCGCCAGCTCAGCGCCGTCAAGGGCGTGGATTGCGTCGGCGACCTGCTGCGTTCGCTTGCCGAAGCGCTTGCCCAGGGCGCGGAAGCCGGCCTTCACCGTCACATCGACCAGGTCGCCGGAGAGGCGCTCGAGAGCGACGACGTTGAGCTCGGCGGCAACCAGGGCGCGCAGCTCGGCCGGCAGCGACTCCCACCCGGCGGCGCTCACCAGGGCTCGGGCCAGCGGCTGCCGGGTCTTCGTCCTGGACTCGGCGCGAGCCGCCCGACCGAGGTCGACGAGCCGTCGTACCAGAGCCATGTCGCGGGCCAGCCCGTCATCGACCTGCGACCCGTCGATGCGCGGCCAGGTGGCGAGGTGCACCGAGTCGGGGAGCTCGCCCGACGGGGCGTAGAGAGCGTCCCAGACCTCGTCCGTGATGAAGGGCGTGAACGGCGCCAGCAGCAGGGTGAGGACGTGGAGGCACTCGTGCAGCGTCGTGAGCGCCGACGGGTCACCGTCCCAGAAGCGGCGGCGCGAGGTCCGGACGTACCAGTTCGACAGGTCGTCGATGCAGGTGGCCAGGGCCCGGCCGGCGCGCAGCGAGTCGAAGCTCTCGAGAGCGGCCGTCACCTCGAGCGCCGTGCTGTGCACCTGCGACAGCGCCCACCGGTCGAGCAGGGCCGGCCGGTCGACCGCAGCTGCGTCAGGCGCCCAGCTGTTGGCGTCGGCGTAGAGCGTGAGGAAGGCAGCGGTGTTCCAGTAGGTCAGCAGCACCTTTCGGACGCCCTCGTCCATCGCCTCGTGCGAGACCCGGCGCGACGACCACGGGCTTCCGCCGCAGAGCATGAACCAGCGCACCGCGTCGGCCCCGTGCCGCTCCATCAGCTCGAACGGGTCGAGCACGTTGCCGAGGTGCTTGCTCATCTTCCGGCCGCTCTTGTCGACCAGGTGGCCGAGGCAGAGCACCGTCTCGTACGACGAACGATCGAACACCAGCGTCCCGACCGCCATGAGCGTGTAGAACCAGCCGCGGGTCTGGTCGATCGCCTCGCAGATGAACTGCGCGGGGTACGCCGGCTCGACGCCGGACCACGGGTAGCCGACCTGCGCGAACGGCATCGAGCCGGAGTCGTACCAGCCGTCGATGACCTCGGGCACCCGGTGGCTGTGGGCCCCGCACGTCGCACAGGGCACCACGACGTCGTCCACAAAGGGCCGGTGCGGGTCGAGGGCGGACAGCTCCTGCCCGGCGAGCGCGCCAAGCTCGGCCAGCGACCCGACCGCCCGCCAGTGTGCCGCGTCGGCCGTGCAGCGCCAGACCGGAAGCGGCGTGCCCCAGTAGCGGTTGCGCGACAGCGCCCAGTCGACGTTGTTCTCGAGCCAGTCGCCGTACCGCCCGGTCTTGATCGTCTCCGGGTGCCAGTCCGTCTTGGCGTTCTCCTCGAGCAAACGGTCCTTGATCGCGGTCGTCTTGATGTACCAGCTCGGCAGGGCGTAGTAGAGGAGGGCGGTGTCGCAGCGCCAGCAGTGGGGGTAGTTGTGCTCGTAGGGCTCCGAGCGGAACAGCAGTCCGCGCTCTTCGAGGGACCGGACCAGCACCCGGTCGGCCGCCTTGAAGAACATCCCGCCGACGAGCGGCAGGTCCGGCTGGAAGGTGCCATCCGGGCGCACGGGGTTCACGACCGGCAGGCCGTAGCGGCGGGCGACCTCGAGGTCCTCCGCGCCGAACGCGGGGGACTGGTGCACGAGCCCGGTGCCGTCCTCGATGGTCACGTAGTCCGCCAGCCCGACGTAGTGCGCGCCCGGGATGTCGAGAAGATCGAAGGGTCTTTGGTACGTCGTGTGCTCGAGCTCGTGGCCCTGCAGCCGCTGCAGGACCTCGACGCCTGCACCGAGCTTGTGCAGCAGCGGCTCGGCGACGACAAGGACCTCGTCGCCGACCCTGGCTGCGACGTAGGTGACATCCGGGTGGACGGCGACGGCCGTGTTGCTGACGAGCGTCCAAGGCGTTGTGGTCCAGACGAGAAGAGCCGCGCCGAGGTCCTTCAGCGGCCCACTCGTGACGGGGAACCGGACGTAGACCGAAGGGTCGATCACCAGTTGGTAGCCCTGGGCGACCTCGTGGTCGGACAGCGCAGTGCCGCAGCGGGGGCAGTACGGCGCGACGCGGTGGTCCTCGACGAGGAGCCCCTTGTCGGCGATCTCCTTGAGCGACCACCAGACGCTCTCGATGTAGGACGCGTCCATCGTGCGGTAGGCCGAGCCCATGTCGACCCAGTAGCCCATCCGCCGGGTCATCCGCTCGAACTCGTCGACGTGCCTCAGCACACTCTCCCGGCACTTCGCGTTGAACGCTGCGACGCCGTACGTCTCGATGTCACCTTTACCTGTGAACCCGAGCTCCTTCTCGACGGCGAGCTCCACCGGCAGGCCGTGACAGTCCCAGCCGGCTCGGCGGGGGACGTGGCGGCCCTGCATCGTCTTGAACCGGGGGAACAGGTCTTTGAAGACGCGTGCCTCGACGTGGTGCGTCCCCGGGTGGCCGTTGGCGGTCGGGGGGCCCTCGTAGACCACCCAGGGCTCGCCGGCGGAAGTCTGGTCGAGCGAGCGCTCGAAGACCTTGCCCGCGTCCCACCGGGCGAGGACCTCGTGCTCGAGCGCAGGCAGATCTACCTGTGCGGGCAGCTTCTTCATCGGTCCGACACATCCATCCGTCGCGGGCCTGCTCGTCGACGGAGGGACGAGGCCGTTCACTGCCGTTCCGGCAGGGCCCCGCGGTACCACCCTCCTTGGAGCCGGCCTCATGGTGGGAGGCGGATCCCGCTCTGGTCGTGCCGTGCCGCCGCGACACGCTGGGGGTGATCTTCACGCCGCGCACGCACCCGGGCTCGCACCGTCCCCGGGTCGCTTCGTGCTGCGTGCGGCGCTACTCGTCCCCGTCACTGCGACGGGGACGACTCTACCGGCGCCCCCGGCCGCCCGTCAGGGAGGTTTCCGACCCCTCTGAGCGTGATCCACGGACGGTCGGCGGCACTTTTCAGGCTCGCAGCACCGCCTGATCCGCCGCTTCGTGTCCGTCGATCATGGGGCTGGGCAGATCTGGGCGGTGTTCTGCGTTATGTCAGGCGCGAAGGACCCGTGGATCTCCGCGGTAGCGGTACCGGAGCGGTTGCGCGCGGCGTGGTGTCTTTGTCGCTTCCGAAGCGGCGACGTATCCTCCGCACGCTCGTGATCTGGTGATCGACCACGTCTAGGGACTGGGGGCGGTATGGCCGCGGAGCGCGCCGGTATCGGCGGACGGCTACGCCGTGCGCTCCACCGCAAGAAGGACGAGGCCGCGCCGCCGAGCGGGTCCGCGCCCCTCCCGGGCCCGACCGCTGCTCCCGCGCCCGCCGCCGGTGGGCCGGCGCCCGTCACCACCGTTACCGGACAGAAGGCAGACAGCGTGAAGACCACCCCCTCGGCGCCGGCCAAGGGCGCGAGCCAGGGAGCCGCGAAGACGGCGTCGGCGAGCAAGGCCGCGCCGCCGAAGGCTGCCCCCAAGACGGCGGCGGCCAAGCCGGTTGCCCCGAGGAGCGCCGCGAAGGCGCCCGCGCCGGCTCCCGCGAAGCCGGCGGCGGCCAAGCCGGTTGCCTCGAAGAGCGCTGCGAACGCTCCGGCGAAGCAGGCTCCGGTGAAGAGCGCGGCGAAGGCCGGGGTCAAGAAGGCCCCGGCGAAGAAGGCCGCGGTCAAGAAGGCGCCGGTGAAGAGCGCGGCGAAGGCGCCAGCGAAGGCCGGACTCAAGAAGCCTCCGGCGCAGAGGTCCGTGGCCAAGAAGGCTCCGGCGAAGAGCGCGGCGAAGAAGTCTCCGGCCAAGAGCGCGGCGAAGAAGTCTCCGGCGAAGAGCGCGGCGAAGAAGGCTCCGGCCAAGAAGGCTCCCGCGAGGATCGCGGCGAAGAAGGCTCCCGCGAGGAGCGCAGCCAAGAAGGCCCCGGCCAAGAAGGCTCCGGCGAAGAGCGCGGCGAAGAAGGCTCCGGCCAAGAAGGCTCCCGCGAAGAAGGCCCCCGCGAAGAAGGCCCCCGCGAAGAAGGCCCCGGCCAAGAAGGCTCCGGCCAAGAAGGGGTCGGCGAGAAGCGCGGCGAAGAAGGCCCCGGCCAAGCAGGCCCCGGCCAAGAAGGCCAGCAAGGGCGCGACCCGCGCCCCCGCCAACCGCGCCAGCGTCAACAAGGCACCCGCAAAGACGGCCAGACCGACCGTGCCGAAGACGAGCCCCGTCGCTGCGTCAAAGACCGCGCGGGTGTCCCCTCCGGCGAAGCCGCACGGCCTGCAGAAGGCGCCGAGCCAGTCCACGGCAGCGGGGCCTGGGACGACCGCGACCCCGACGAAGGCGGCAGCCGCGCCCGTCGCGGCGCCGGTCCCGTCCCCTGCCGCGGCGCCGGCGGCGCCCGCGTTCAACGTAGGTGCCCCCAAGGCTGCCGCGAAGGCGCCGCACGTCGCCAAGGCCCCGGCCAAGGCGGCGGAGCCGGTGGTGCCCAAGCCGCGCTCCGTCGTACAGCCCATGAAGGCCGCTCCACCCAAGCCGCCGGAGAAGAAGCCCAGCCGGGCAGCCGTGCCCGTCGAGGAGGCCTGGACGCGGGCGGAGCTCAATGCCGTCCGCAAGGAGCTCGAGCAGCAGGCCCGCGACCTGCGCGGCGAGATCGATGACGCCGAGGAGGTGCAGGCGACGCTCAAGCGCGACGCCAGCAGCGAAGGCTCGGGCGACGAGGCCGACGCCGGCACGAAGACCTTCGAGCGCGAGCACGAGATGTCGCTGGCCAACAACAGCCGTGACCTGCTGCTCCAAGTGGAGCGGGCCTTGGCCCGGCTCGACGCGGGCACCTACGGGCGCTGCGAGAACTGCGGCGATCCGATCCCGAAGGCACGGCTGCAGGCCTTCCCGCGCGCGACCCTGTGCGTGTCCTGCAAGCAGCGCGAGGAACGCCGCTGACGCGAGCACCGCGGCGCACGGCCGGACTGCTCGCGGCGGTGGCCGTCGTCGTCCTCGGCTTGGACATCCTGACCAAGTACCTCGTCGTCGCGCACCTGGAGCACCGGGACCCGATCCGGCTGCTCGGCGGAGGACTGCTGCTTGCGGTCAGCCGCAACAGCGGCGCGGCGTTCTCGTTCGCTCAGGGCGCGACCATCCTGTTCACCGGGGTCGCGGTCGCGGTGATCGTGGTGATCGTGCGTACGGCGAGGCGGCTCGGCAGCGCCGGCTGGGCGGTCAGCCTCGGGCTGCTCCTCGGTGGCGCCATGGGCAACCTGGTCGACCGGATCTTCCGTGCTCCCGGGCCGGGCCGCGGTGCCGTCGTGGACTTCATCGACTTCCGGGTGTGGCCGGTGTTCAACCTGGCCGACAGCGCCATCGTGGTCGGGGGGCTGCTCGCCGTGCTCCTGTCGATGCGTGGTGTCGAGCTCGACGGCACGCGCAAGGTCGAGCCGCCGGATCCCGCATGATGGAGCGGTGACCGCCCACCGGACCGTCCCCGTTCCCGAGGGGCTCGACGGGATGCGGTTGGACGCTGCGATCAGCCGGTTGTTCGGCGTGAGCCGGACGGCTGCGGCCCAGATCGTCACCGATGGCGGAGCGAGTCTGGACGGGAGGTCCGCGGCCAAGAGCGACCGGGTGAGCGCCGGGGAGACGCTCGACGTCGACCTGCCGTCCCCGGAGCAGCCGCTGAGCACGATCCCCGAGGTCGTCGAGGGGCTGGCCGTGCTCTACGAGGACGACGACCTGGTCGTCGTCGACAAGCCGGTCGGGGTCGCCGCCCACCCCAGCCCGGGCTGGGAGGGGCCCACGGTCATCGGCGGGCTCGCTGCGGCCGGCCACCGGGTGAGCACAAGCGGTGCCGAGGAGCGTCAGGGCGTCGTACACCGACTCGATGTCGGGACCAGCGGCGTGATGGTCGTGGCGAAGAGCGAGCACGCCTACACCGTGCTGAAGGACGCTTTCCGGCAGCGAACCGTCGACAAGCGCTACCACGCGCTCGTGCACGGCCATCCGGATCCGATGACCGGCACCGTCGACGCACCGATCGACCGGCACCCGACGTCGGCGTACAAGTTCGCGGTCGTCGCCGGGGGCAGGGACAGCGTCACGCACTACGAGACGCTCGAGGCCTTCCGGCACGCGACGCTGCTCGACGTGCATCTCGAGACCGGGCGGACCCACCAGATCCGCGTGCACATGGCGGCGATCAAGCACCCATGCGTCGGCGACGTGACCTACGGAGCGGACCCGACCCTGTCGAAGAAGCTCGGGCTCGAGCGGCAGTGGCTGCACGCGGTCCGGCTCGGCTTCGCCCACCCCGCCGACGGCCGGTGGATGGAGTTCGCCGCTCCCTACGCCTCGGATCTTCAGCGGGCGCTCGACCGCATCGCGGAGCTGTCGTGAAGCTCGACGACCTCGACGAGCGGCTCGTCCCCGAGCTGGCCGGTCGGTTGCGCCGCTTCGTCGACGCGGCCGAGGAGCGCAGGCGACGGGCCACTGCCTCGGTGCGTCGCCGGGTGGCAGCGCTGGCCGACCCGGCGACGACCGCCCCCCTGCGCAGGATCGATGACCGCTTCGCCGCCCATGGCCCGCTTGCCCTGCTCCGTGATGTGCCGCAGCTCGGGCTGCTGCTCGTGGCGGCGGTGTTCCTCGCTGGTGCCGGTGTGGCGCTGGAGCAGTCGGGAAGCAAGAGTCGCGCTGGGCAGACGCAGGCAGCGTCCGTGGTTCCGACGACGCTCGGACCCGCACCAGGCACGAGCATCGCGGCCTACGTCACCGCCACCCGCAAGCGCGCTGCGGCCGTCTCGCAGCTGTCGCCGGACGGGACCTACACCGCACTGGTCAGCTTCAGCCGCTACCTGACCCCGTCGCAGACCCGGCTGCTGCTCGGCGACCTCGAGGTGAGGAAGGTCCTCGCCCACGTCCAGCTGCCGTCGGCGGAGGTGCTGCCGATCCCGGTGACCTCGACCCTCGTCGAGGACGTGTCCGTCACGTTCGCCGCCATCTCCAAGCGCAAGCTCCGGGATCGTAAGGAATTCCTCAACCTTGCCACCACCATCACGGGTGACACCAAGGAGGAGCAGCAGTTCAAGCTCTTCTACGTCGACGCGGCCCGTACTGCGGCTAAGGAGGCAGCCGCCTACGGCAAGAACTGCGCCTGCCTCTTTGCGGCACTCGTGCGGGGCAAGGCACGTGACCTGGCCGCGCTTCCCGCACTGTCAGGCGTGCGGGCCGTCGACGTCGGTGGTGGTGCCGACGACACGCTTCAGCTGCAGCCCCTCCTGCCCGAGCAGAAGGTCACCGTGACCCGTCCGGTCACGCCCGCCCCGGGAAACGGCGCGTGACGTTGCAGGTGCGGCTCGCCGCCGGAGACGACATGCCGGGCCTCTACGCCTTGCGCCACGACGTCTTCGTGGTGGGGCAGGACGTGCCCGAGGAGCTGGAGCGCGACGAGCTGGACGCTGGCGCGGACCATGTCGTCGCCCTCGACGGTCCGCGGCTGGTCGGCACGGGTCGGCTGGTCGACGGCCGGATCGATCAGGCGGGCCTGCTCGAGCCCGGCACCGCCGGAACGGTCGGGACGATCGGACGCATGGCGGTGTGCGCCGAGCTGCGCGGGACGGGGGTAGGCCGGGCCCTGCTGGACGCCCTGGTGGGACGGGCGCAGGAGCGTGGACTCCCGGGCGTCGAGCTGCACGCGCAGGTCCACGCGTGTGCCTTCTACGAGCGCGCCGGCTTCGTGCCCTTCGGGGCGGTCTACCTCGAGGCCGGGATCGAACACCTCGGCATGCGAAGGGAACTCTGACGTGGTCGCGCCGATCGTCGATGCCGAGTGGCTCTCCGCTCACCCGGAGGCCGTGCTCGTCGACACTCGCTGGTACGCCGACGGCCGGTCGGGCCGATCGGCCTACGAGGCCGCTCACCTGCCGGGCGCTGTCTTCGTCGACCTCGATGCCCACCTGGCCGCGCCGCCGTCGCCGGAGCAGGGCCGGCACCCGCTGCCCGATCCGGAGGTCTTCGCCGAGGGCATGCGTACGGCGGGAATCGGTGACGACGACCTCGTGGTGGCGTACGACGACGACAGCGGTGCCATCGCCGCCCGCATCGTCTGGATGCTGCGGAGCACCGGACACCCGGCGGCGCTGCTCGACGGTGGCATCACGGCCTGGCGCGGCCGCCGCGAGTCGGGCGTGACGAGGCGGCCACCGGCAGAGTTCACCGCCGCGTCCTGGCCCGCGGACCGGCTCGCCGGGATCGACGAGCTCGGCGGCGGGCCGCTGCTCGACGCCCGGCCCGCCGACCGCTACCGCGGCCAGAACGAGGCGCTCGATCCCCGACCCGGCCACATCCCGGGTGCCCGCAGCCTGCCGGCCCGGGAGAGCTCCGACGACCGCGGCGTGCTGCTGCCGGTGCCCGAGCTCAGGGCGCGGCTGACCGCCGCGGGTGTGGCGCCCGGCTGGGTGTCGTCCTGCGGTTCGGGGGTGACGGCCTGCCACACCCTGCTGGTGGCGGAGCACCTCGGGCTCCCGCAAGGGCGGCTCTATCCCGGCTCGTGGTCCCAGTGGGCCGCGACGGACCGGCCGGCTGCCACGGGAGACGAGCCCGGCTAGCCGCGCTTCGAGGGCCGCCGGGCGGGACTCGCGGTCCAGATGTGCCCGGATCTGTCGGTCCGGTCTGGCAGAGTCGAGACCCTGCACCAGTACGGCCCGCCTTCCCCTCGGACCGCCCGGCTGCACCACCCCGCGCGCCCTAGGAGAGCCACTCGTGAGCGACTCGTTCGTGCACCTGCACGTGCACACTGAGTACTCCATGCTCGACGGCGCGGCCCGGCTCGACGACCTGTTCGCGAAGACGGCCGAGATGGGCATGCCGGCGCTCGCGATGACCGACCACGGCAACGTGTTCGGCGCCTACGACTTCTGGAAGAAGGCCAAGGCCCACGGCGTCAAGCCGATCATCGGGATCGAAGCGTATGTAGCTCCGGGCAGCCGCTTCGACAAGTCGCGGGTGCGGTGGGGGGACGGCGGCGAGGACGACGTCTCGGGCGGTGGCGCCTACACGCACATGACGATGCTCGCGACGAGCACCGAGGGCATGCACCGCCTGTTCCGGCTGTCGTCGCTGGCGAGCCTCGAGGGCTTCTACTACAAGCCTCGGATGGACAAGGAGCTGCTGGCGCAGCACGTCCGGCCCAACCTCGACCTGATTGCGACGACCGGGTGTCCGTCCGGTGAGATCCAGACCTACCTGCGGATGGGCAACTACGAAGCGGCCAAGCGGTCGGCGGGCGAGTTCCGCGACATCTTCGGTCACGACAACTTCTACTGCGAGCTGATGGATCACGGCATCGCGATCGAGCGCCGGGTCCAGAAGGACCTGATCCGACTGGCCCGCGACCTCGACCTGCCCTTCGTCGCCACCAACGACCTGCACTACACGAACCCCGAGGACGCCAAGGCCCACGAGGTGCTGCTCTGCGTGCAGTCGGGCAAGACGATGGCCGACCCCGGCCGGTTCAAGCTCGACGCCAACGACTTCTACCTCAAGACCCCGCAGGAGATGCGGATCCTGTGGTCGGAGTTCCCGGCGGCCTGCGACAACACGCTGCTCATCGCGGAGCGCTGCGAGATGGCCTTCGAGGAGGGCCGCGATCTGATGCCGCGGGTCGACGTCCCGCCGGGCTACACCGAGCAGACGTTCCTGCGCGAGCAGGTGCACGCCGGACTGCGCGACCGCTTCGCGGCGAAGGCCATGCCTGTGCCCGAGGCGCACCGCGTGCAGGCCGACTACGAGGTCGACGTCATCTGCAACATGGGCTTCCCCGGCTACTTCCTCGTGACGGCCGACTTGTGCCGGCACGCGAAGGAGAACGGCATCCGGGTCGGTCCCGGCCGCGGTTCGGCGGCCGGATCGGTCGTCGCCTGGGCGCTGCGCATCACCGACCTCGACCCCATCGAGCACAAGCTCTTGTTCGAGCGCTTCCTCAACCCCGAGCGCATCTCGATGCCCGACATCGATCTCGACTTCGACGAGCGCCGGCGTGGCGACATGATCCGCTACGCCACGGAGAAGTACGGCGAGGAGCGGGTCAGCCAGATCATCACCTACGGCACGATCAAGGCCAAGCAGGCCATCAAGGACTCCGCGCGCGTGCTCGGCTACCCGTTCGTCACGGGCGACAAGATCACCAAGGTGCTGCCGCCGCCCGTCATGGGCAAGGACATCTCGCTGTCGGGCATCTTCGACCCCACGCACAAGAGGTACGGCGAAGCGGGGGAGTTCCGGGCGCTGTACGAGTCCGACCCGGACGCCAAGGCCGTCGTCGACACGGCCAAGGGCCTCGAGGGGCTCAAGCGGCAGTGGGGCGTGCATGCCGCCGGCGTGATCCTGTGCCGCGAGCCGCTGATGGACGTCATCCCCATCCACCGCCGCGAGCAGGACGGCGCGATCATCACCCAGTTCGACATGGGTGCCTGCGAGACGCTCGGCCTGCTGAAGATGGACTTACTCGGGCTGCGCAACCTCACGGACCTCGACGACTGCCTCAAGCACATCGAGGCCAACCGCGGCGAGACGGTGGTGCTCGAGGACCTGCCGCTCACCGACAAGGCGACCTACGACCTGCTCGCCCGCGGCGACACCCTCGGCGTCTTCCAGATGGAGGGCGGCGGGATGCGCGCGCTGCTGCGCGCGATGGTGCCGACCACGTTCGAGCACATCTCCGCCGTCGGTGCGCTCTACCGGCCGGGCCCCATGGGCGCCAACGCGCACAACGACTACGCCGACCGCAAGAACGGCCGCAAGCCCGTCGTACCGATCCATCCTGAGCTCGAGGAATCCTTGGCAGAGGTCCTGGGCGACACGTTCGGGTTGATCGTGTACCAGGAGCAGGTCATGGCGATCGCCCAGCAGCTGGCCGGCTACACGCTCGGAAACGCCGACCTGCTCCGGCGCGCGATGGGCAAGAAGAAGAAGGAGATCCTCGACAAGGAGTACGTCCCCTTCCGGGACGGGATGCTCGCCAACGGCTACAGCGAGCAGGCCGTCAAGACGCTGTGGGACATCCTCGTCCCGTTCTCCGACTACGCCTTCAACCGCGCGCACACCGCGGGCTACGGCCTGGTCAGCTACTGGACCGGCTTCCTCAAGGCCAACTATCCCGCGGAGTACATGGCGGCACTGCTCACGTCCGTCCGGGACGACAAGGACAAGAGCGCGCTCTACCTCGCCGAGTGCCGGCGCATGGGCATCAAGGTGCTGCCGCCGGACGTCAACGACTCCGACAGCGACTTCACGCCGCGTGGCACCGACATCC
>JAOPVE010000459.1 GCA_025963185.1 Actinomycetes bacterium | reverse complement strand
GAGCCGGTGGCGTTACGGAGCCAGCCCGTTGGCTAGCGCAAGGATCCATGACCCGCTTGAGCCATGACCGCTACTGCACCGAGATCACCCGGCAGACCGGCCTGCTGACCTCGGTGGCGGTCAGCGGTGGGCCGCCTCGCAGGTCCGGTCCAGGGCTACGGAGCCGCCGTCCGACGCGCACTTCCGCGACTTGTCCGGAAACACCGAAGTGCGGTAACCGCGACCGGCCGGAGCCGGTCCGAGTTACCGCACTTCGCAGGAGGCGGAACGGGTCGGAGCGTGCTGTGGGTCAGATGACGCCGGCGCGCATCGCGTAGGCGACGGCGTGCGAGCGGCTGCGCAGGTTGAGCCGGTGGGTGACGCCATAGATGACGTTCTTGACCGTGCGCTCGGAGTAGCAGAGCTGGCCGGCGATCTCGGCGGTGTCCAGGCCGTCCGCCATGAGCCGCAGGACGTCGATCTCGCGCGGGGTCAGGCCCGACGACGAGAGCCCGTTGGGCGTGAGGACCTCGCGCTGGAGCCGCTCGACGTGCTTGACCAGCTCGCCGACGAGGTTCGCGGGCATGACGCCACCGCCGGCCGCCGCCGCGTGGACGCTGTGCACGAGCCGGTCGCCGTTCACGCCGGTACGCGGAACCACGGCCACCACCCGGCATTCGACGGCCGTGAGGAGCTCGGACTCGGTGAGCTCGTTGATGACCAGGACGACGGGCGTTCGGGTCTCGCTCGCCGCCCGCCGTAGTGCTGTGATCACGTCTGGGCGCAGCCGGTCGGTGGCGACGACGGCGACGTCGGCGTCGCCCCACTGGTCTAAGCCGGCGATCGTGATTTCGGACCGCTCGTCGAGATAGTTCGTCAGACCCGCGAGGCTCAGCGGGTCCGCGGCCTGGATGACGACTCGCACGTTCTTCATTGCTACCTCCAGCACGCTCCGGTGTGTCATGGAGAGTTTGGAGGCTCAGTCTTCACGATCTCTCTATTCGCGCTCCACGCACTCCCAGGCTGGGACTCTATGCGCAGCTCAGGGTACGGACGAGAGGCTTTGTCCGGAACCAGACAACACACGTACCACTACGGAGTGTGATTGCCCGAGCCTTCTGCGTTCCGGGCGGCAGCGCGAATCGCCTCGATGTACTTCGGCAGCTCGCGCAGCGCCTGCTCCATCTGGCCGGGCGCGATCATGTCGGCGAACAGCGCGTCGACCGCTCCCTGGCCCACCGCGGGATGCCCCACCGGCGGCCGGACCGCGATCACCCGCAGCCTGGCCCGGACGATTTCCAGCGTTTCGAGCAGCCCCGCGACCAGCCGCTCGGCCTGCTCCGGATCGAGCTGCAGGCGGCCGTCGGCGGCGAGTGCGAGGAACAGGTCCCCGGCGAACGGCCCCGGGCAGTCCGGGCCGGGCGGGTCACTGCCTACTGCCATGTGCCTGCCCCCTGATCGCTAAGGCATGTCGGACGCTCGATCGGTTCCCGGACCGGTCCCCCAGGGGATCCCGGCCGCACCCCGCACGCCGCCGGGGTCCAGTACAAGAGTCCACCATCTGACAACCACCGCCGATACCTGCAGCTCACGGATGTGCCCTCGGGCGCTAGGCTAGTTGCCCCACCACCCGGCACTGGGCATCTGCCCCCTCATGGGCAACAATGCCCCCTTGGGACGGGTTCGGCGCGGGAGGCGAACCGGTCCTGGGCAGCGAGCGATCCGTACCGGATCATGGGTCGCGCGGACGAGTGTCGGCCACACGGACTCGGAGGGTGTGTGCGTAACCTCCCGGACGGCGTGCTCCACGTCGAGGTGCTGGGCCCGCTGCGAGCCCGCGTCGGCGAACAGGACCTGGCGCTGGGCCCGTCCCGGCAGCGGGCGGTGTTCGCGGTGCTCGCCGCCTCCGCCGGCCGGGTCGTCACCCGCGACGAACTCGTCGACGCCGTCTGGGGCGCCTCGGCTCCGGCCAGCGCGAGCGGCAGCGTCCACACCTACATCTCCGGATTACGGCGCGCGCTCGAACCCGACCGCGCCCGCGGATCCAGCGACCTGCTCTCGACCGTCGTCGGCGGGTACCAGCTGCGCCTGCCCGCCAGCGCCCTCGACGCGGCGGTCTTCACCCGGCTGCGCGCCGAGGCCCAGCAGCTCGCCGTGGACGGCGACCGGGGCGCCGCCGCGGCCACCCTCGACAAGGCGCTCGGCCTGTGGAGCGGCGGCGAGGCCTACGGCGGGGTCCCCGGACCCTACGCCGAGCTGGAGCGCCAGCGCCTCGCCGAGCTGCGGCTCAACACGATCGAGCTGCGCGCGCGGGTACTCATGGACCTCGGCGCGCACAGCGAGCTGGTCGGCGAGCTGGCCGGACTGGTCCACGACCACCCCCTCAACGAGACCCTGCACGAACTGCTCATGCTCGCCCTATACCGCAGCGGGCGCACCGCCGAGGCGCTCGACGCCTTCACGGCCGCGCGCCGCACGCTGGTCGGCGAGCTGGGCGTCGAGCCAGGGCAGGGGTTGCGGCGGCTACACGCACAGATCCTCGACGGATCGGCCGAGCAGCGCCCCGAACCGCTGCCCGTCTCCCCCTACGCGGCGCACCAGGCGGTGCCCGTGCTGCCCCGGCTCGCGATCATGCCCGCCCGCGTCACCAGGGCCCTGCGCGAGAACCCCGAGGACCACCCGTACGTCGGCCGCGCCGGAGAGGTCGCGCTGCTGCGCCAGCTCGTCGCGGACGTGGCGGCCGGGCACGGGCGATCCGTCTGGATCGACGGGGAACCCGGCATCGGCAAGTCCGAGCTGCTCACGGTCGCGCTGGCGCACGCGGGCCAGGCGGGCTGCCAGCTCGCCTGGAGCGTGGCCGACGAGCTGGGCCAGCGGGTCCCGCTCCAGGTGATCCTCGAAGCGCTCGGGCTGGAGACCACGTCGAGCGACCCGCGGCTGGCGGCGCTCGCCGAGCGGCTGCACGGGGATCCGGGTGGCGACCACGACGACTCGGGGCACGCCATGGCGACCGAGAGCGTGCTGTCGATCGTCCGCGAGGCGTGCACGGCGGCCCCGCTGATCCTCGTCATCGACGACATGCAGTGGGCCGACGACGCCAGCCTGCTGGTCTGGGGACGGCTCGCCGCCGCCACTCGGCGGCTGCCGCTACTACTGGTCGCCGCGTCCCGGCCCGAGTACCACCGCAAGGAACTTGCCCAGCTCCGGCGGGGCGTCGAGGGCAGGGACGGGCACGTGCTCGCGCTGGATCCGCTGAGCGAGCAGGACGTCGAGTCCCTGATCGGCCAGATCGTCGGCGCCGAGCCCGGCGAGAGCCTGCGCGCGCTCGCCCCGCGGACCGGCGGAAACCCGCTGTACGCACGCGAGATGACCACGGCGCTGGTCCGCCAGTCCGCCGTGCACGTGGTCGACGGGGTGGCCGAGATCGACCTCGCCGACGCCGACCGCGCGCCCGACTCGCTGATCGCCGCGGTCCGCCGCACGCTCGAATTCCTCTCGCCGGACACCGTCGAGGTGCTGCGGCTCGCGGCGATGCTCGGCATGGAGTTCAGCGCTGCCGACGTCGTCGCGCTGACCGGCCGGTCGCCGATCGAGCTGGTCCGCACGTTCGAGGAGGCCGTCGCGGCCAACGTCGTCGTGGACGCCGGCGCCCAGCTCGCGTTCCGCCACCCGTTCCTGCGGCAGGCCCTGGCGGACGGAGTACCCCGATCTTTACGGGCGACCCTGCGGCGGCACGCCGCAGAGTCGCTGGCAAGGGCCGGTAGCCCGGTGACGCGGGTCGCCGAACAGCTCGCGGCCGAGACCGCCATCGTGGATCCGTGGGTGAGCGGGTGGGTGACCGGGCACCACCGCGAGATCGCCAAGCGGGCGCCACTGATCGCGGCCGACCTTCTCAGGCAGGTGCTCGACAGCACCGTGCCCACGCCCGAGCAGCGCGAGGTCCTGCTCGTCGCGCTGGTACAGCTGCTGTTCCGGCTCGACCTCTACCCCGAGGCCGAGGCGCGGCGGGCGCTGACGATCGCGCGCGATCCGTTCGACATCGCCGAGATGCGCCAGCTGCTCGCCGCCATGCGCTTCCGCAAGGGCGACACGGCGACCGCGATCGGGCTGCTGACCGAGTCGCTCAAGGATCCGCGGGTCCCGCACATCTGGCGCACCCGGCACCGGGTCCTGCTCGCGAACTTCCGCCGCGGCGACCTGTCCAACGTCGACCGGGCCGACCGCACCGCGCGGGCCGTACTCGCCGAGGCCCTCGCCGAGGGGCAGGCCTACGAGGCGGCGTCCGCGTTGCAGACCCTGTGGCTGCTGGACTCGATCCGGCGCGACCACGAGCGCGCGCTCGGCCACCTGGACCGGGCCATCGAGCTGGTCAGGGACGATCCGGACTCGGTCGGCATGCACTTCGACCTGCTCGACAACCGGGTGTTCTCGCTCCAGAACCTCGACCGGCTCGACGAGGCACAGGCCACCCTCAAGCTGGCCGCCGAGGTCGCCGCGCGGCACCGGCTGCCGGGCACGCTGCGGGTCGCCTCGGTCGTCCAGAGCTACTGGCTCGGACGCTGGGACGACGCGCTCCACGAGGCCAGCAGCGTCACCGAGGACGCACCGGGGATCACCTTCCACGGCATGCGCGAGCCCGCCGCCGTCGCGATGCTGCTGCACGGCGTCGCCGCCCTGATCGCGGGCCGCCGCGGCGACCTGGCCACGGCGACCGCGCACCTGGACGCGGCCGAGGCCCAGCTGCCGGCGACCAGTGCCGAGCGCGAGAGCTGCGACTTCCTGCTCATGGCGAAGGCGCTCGTCGCCGAACAGCGGGGCGATCCGGACGAGGCGCTGGAGATCCTCGCGCCGCTGCGCCAGCCGTCGTACGCGCCGATGATGCTGCGGCACCAGTGGCTGCCCGACATCGTCCGGCTCGCGCTGTCGGCGGGCCGCGCCGAGATCGCGCAGGAGGCGTTCGAGATCTGCGCCACCGAGGAGGAGAAGGAGGTCTCCCCGGCCCGCGCGTTCGCCGCGGCGGCGCGGTGCCGGGCCCAGCTCGGGCGCGATCCGGAGCCCGCTCTTGCCGCCGCCGAGCATTACCGCGAGGCCGGGCGGCTGCCCGAACTCGCGGGGGCGCTGGAGGACGCGTCGGTGCTGCTCGCGCACTGCGGCCGTCCCGCCGAGGCGGCCGCGGCCCACGACGAGGCGCTGCGGCTGCTGCGCTCGCTGTCCGCGGCGTGGGACATCGGGCGGGTCCAGCAGCGGCTGCGCGAGCCCGGCATCGCGGCAGGTCAGGGAAGTTCGGGAACACCTGGGCGGACGGCCGTACCTGTTCGGCCGTGATCCACAGGCCGTGGGCCGCCCAGCAGCGTGTACTGGTGCCAGGCACTGACCGCCGCGAGATTGAGGCCAGCGATGAGCGAGTTTTCCGTGGACGCTGACGTGGCGTACCGGCGCGGGAAGCCGTACCGGGACACCGCCACGGCGTTCCGCGGACTGTCCGAGGAGCTCTCGGGGATCGTCCGCACCCACCCCGCCCAGCCCTCCCCGGTCCACGGCGAGGACTGCTTCGTCGAGGGCCTCGACGGGCTGGTCCTGCTGCTCCAGCGGATCGCCGACAAGCTCGACCAGGCCGGGCTGCGCGCCTCCGAGCACGCACCCGCCTGACCGCCTCTACTTCCAGGCGGCGCCGCTCCAGCTCACGCCGGACCAGGCCGCACCGCTGAAGCTCGTGCCCGACCAGGCCCGGCCGGACCACGCCCGGCCCGACCAGGAGATGTCCGACCACGCGCGCCCGGACCAGTTCGTGCCCGACCAGGCTCGCCCGGACCAGTTCGCCTGGCCGTCGCTCGCCGCCGCCCAGCCCGTGCCGGTCCAGGGGTGGCCCATCCAGTCCCCGCCGTTCCACGACGTCTGGGCCGCGCTCGCCTTCGCCCAGGCCGTCGTGCTGAACGGCCCGAACAGGTCGCGCTCGCCGGTCAGCGGAGTCCCGGTGTTGCCCAGATAGAGCAGGCTGCTTCCGCGGGCCGCCTGGAGGGATCCGGTTCCGGTGCTCTGCACGACGGTGCTGAGGCCCGACGGCGCCGAGGCGTTGAAGATCGGCGCCAGGTTCAGCTCGCCCGACTTCACCGAAGTGGCCTTCGGGAGCTGTGGCGAGGCCGCGCGCAGGACCGTCCGCAGCGCCCACGGCGTGGAGGCCGGGTACTTCTGCAGGATCAGCGCGAGCGCGCCCGACACCACGGCGGCGGCCTGCGAGGTGCCGCTGCCCTTGAAGTAGCGGTCGCCGACCCGGGCCGTGGGGTAGTACGTGTCGGCGTAGCCGCCCGGGTCGCGCAGCGAGGCGATCGACCGGCCGGGGACCAGCGTGTCGATGCCACGCTTGACCTGGGTGTCCGTACTCACGGTGCTCGTGTAGTCCGAGAGTGTGTCGTCGGCGGGGTTGGTGGTGCCGTTCGGGTCGGCAGATCCGACGACGATCGGCGTGATATCCGTCGCGGGCACCGTGATCGTGCCGCTGTTGCCCGAGGCCACCACGACGGCGATCCCGGCGTTCCAGGCCGTCTGCACAGCGAAGGCCAGCGGGTTCGTGGCCCGGCTGAGCGTCGAGTTCGTGCCGTAGGACAGGTTGAGGATCTTGATCGGGTTCGCCGGATCGTCGTTGCGGTGCTTCACCACCCAGTCGATCGCCGCGAGCATCTGCGAGACGTCTACGGCACCGTTCGAGGATCCGACCTTGATCGAGGTGAGCTTGGCGTCGGGCGCGATCCCGCGGAATCCGGTGCCGTCGGTGGCGTCCCGCCCGGCGATGATCCCGGCCATGTGGGTGCCGTGCCCGTACCCGTCCCTGTGGATGAGCGACGGGACCTGGCTCTCGACCGACAGGTCCGGGCCGTTGACGACGTTCCCGCTGGTCAGGCCCAGCACCGGCACCACGCCGGTGTCGATGAGGGCCACCCCGACACCCTTGCCGGTGAAGCCCTGCTGGTACGCCACGTCCGCACGGATGCTCTTCGCGACGTCGCTGACCATGGCCTGAGTGGCCGGGAACGTGTAGTCCGCACCGGTGACCGTCACCTTCGGTGCCGTAGCCGCCCGAGGTGCCGTGGTCGCGGCCTGGACCGGGGGCGCCGCGAGTGCGAACCCCGCCGCCGCCAGCACGGCGGCCGCCGATCCCCACCCGGTGATGCCCCTCATGACGCCTCCAAGCCATCGGCCCGCGGACCGTCACTGGCCCAACACTCACTGTGATAGCCGGAGGACGGATCGAGAAGGGCCGGGCACCGAAACGGTCCGCCCGCCGATCCATCACAGTCCGAACGGACAACCTCACTCGCCGTGACAGCCACTCGCGCCCCCACCACCGAAGTGCGGTAACCCCAGCCGGTCCCGACCGGCCACAGTTACCGCACTTCCCGAGGGGAGTGGGGTGTCGCGCCTTAGGGCGGGGGGAGGATTCCGCGTTGCATCGCTACCGTGACGGCGGCGGTGCGGTCGTCTACTCCAAGTTTGGCGAAGGCGCGCAGGAGGTGGGTCTTCACGGTCGCCTCGCCGATGAACAGCCGCCGCCCGATCTCGGCATTGGTCAGTCCCTGGGCAACCGCGCCCAGCACCTCGACCTCGCGCGGGGTGAGGGCGTCGGCCGCCGGGGCGCGCATCTGGGTCAGCAGCTTGGTCGCGACCCGGGGGGCCAGCACCGTCTCGCCCCGGGAGGCCGCGTGGATCGCCGCGGTGAGCTGGTCGAGCGGGGTGTCCTTGAGCAGGTACCCGGTGGCCCCGGCCTCGACGGCGCGCAGGATGTCGGTGTCCCGGTCGTAGGTCGTCACGACCAGCACCCGGACCTCCGGGTAGCGCGCCGTGATCGACGCGGTCGCCGCGACGCCGTCCATGCCGGGCATGCGCAGGTCCATGAGGACCACGTCGGGCCGGTGCGCCTCGACCAGCACGAGCGCCTGCTCGCCGGATCCCGCCTCGGCCAGCACCACGATCCCCGGATCGGCGGCCAGCATCCCCCGCATCCCCGCCCGCACGACGGGATGGTCGTCCACGAGCAGCACCCGGACCGTCACGGCAGCACCACCCGGATCGTCGTCCCGGCGCCCGGAGCACTGTCCACGGTCACGTTCCCTCCACTGTCCTGCGCACGGCGCCGCAGCCCCGGCAGCCCGAATCCGCCTCCCGCAGCGGCCGGGTCGAAGCCCCGCCCGTCGTCCGTCACCGTGAGCGCCACTCCATCCGAGTAGGCGAGCCGCACCCGGACCGCGGCCGCGCCCGCGTGCTTGCGGACGTTCGCGAGTGCCTCCTGCGCGGCCCGCAGCAGCACCACGTCGGTGTCCGGGCAGACCGCCGGATCACCGTCCACAGTGACCTCGACGGGCACCCCAGTCTCCTCGGTGTGCCGGGCGGCGAGCCGGCGCAGCGCCTCGGGTAGCGAGGCCCCGTCCAGCGCCGCTGGAGCGAGCGCGGCCACGAGCGAGCGGGCCTCGGAAAGGTTCTCGGTGGCGGTCCGCTCGATCAGGCGGAGCTGTTCTGCGGCCGCCACCGGATCGCGGCCCACCGTCGTCCCGGCGGCCCGCGCGAGCATGAGGATGCTGGTGAAGCCCTGGGCGAGGGTGTCGTGGATCTCGGCGGCGAGGCGGGTCCGCTCGGCCAGTACCCCGGCGTCGTGCCGTTCGGCGGCGAGCGCGGCGCGGGTCCGTTCGAGCTCGTCGATCAGGCCGGCGCGCTGGGCGCTCTGGGCGATGATCCCGGAGATCCAGATGCCGAACAGGAGAGAGAACCCCAGTGAGATCCCGAGCGCGAAGGCGAGTCCGCCGAAGTCGTGCCGCAGCCCCGGATCCCGCGCGAGCAGCACGGTGAAGATCGCCACGTGCAGCCCGACCACGGACACGCACGCCCACAGCGCCCTCTGCACGAACACGAAGATGTGCGAGATCGCCGCGAACAGCAGGAACGTGAGGTTGCCGTCGAGAGCGATCGCGGCGAGCAGCAGCGGTGCCCCGCCGGCGAGGTAGATCGCGCCCTGCACGCAGCGCTCCCGGTGCGCCGCCCGGGCGCCGGTTGCCCCGTACCAGCAGACGATCGCGACAAGTACGGCGAGCGCGGCCCAGTGCAGGCGGTCCCGGGACAGCGCCTCGCGGATGATCGCGCCGCCCAGCGTGAGCACGAAGACCACGTGCCAGATCGCCGCCGATCGCACCCAGAAGTGCGGCTCGGCGGCCGGCGGCGATCCGGTGCTCACGTGCTCTTCTGCCAGCGGAACGTGAGGCGGCACAGCACCAGCCCGGCGACCGCCCAGGCGGCGAGCACGAGGACGATCCGGCCGAGTTCCCAGGATCCGGCGGGCTCGACGCCCGCGAATCCGTTCGGCAGGAACACGTAGCGCATGCCCTGGCACATCCACTTCAGCGGGAAGACCGACGCGATCTGCTGCATCCACGTGGGCAGCTGCGTGAAGACGAAGAACACCCCGGAGATGAAATTCAGCAGGATCGCGATCGGCGAGACCACCGCGGGCGCACTCCGGCCGGTGCGCGGCACGCTGGAGAACGCGATCCCGAGCAGGGTGCAGGCCGTGACCCCGAGGATCCAGATCAGCGCGAACATTCCCCACCGGCCCGGGGTGGCGGGCAGCGAGACGCCGAAGAACGCCATGCCGATCCCCAGCATGAGGATCGTCGAGACGGTCGATATCGCGCCGACCATGAGCACCTTGCCGATGAAGTACGCCGCCGGGGGCATCGGGGTGCCGGACAGCCGCTTGAGCGCGCCATTGTCCCGCTCGGCCGGGATCTGGATCGCCAGGTTCTGGAAGCACGCGCCGACCAGCCCGGCGGCGATCATCCCCGCCACGAAGTACTGGGTGAAGCTGACTCCTGGCGCGATGTCCCGGTTGAACACGGTGCCGAAGATGGCCAGCAGGACGACCGGGAACGCCAGCGTGAAGACCACGCCCTCCTTCTCCCGGGAGAACTGCTTGAGTTCCAGGCCGCCCCGGACCAGACCGAGCCGCAGGGTGCCGGGCGCACGGGTAGCGGGCCGGGCAGGACGAGCGACGACGGCGGTCATGCCACTGCTCCGATCATGCCGAGGTAGACGTCTTCGAGGGTGGGACGGCTGACGGTCAGGTCGGGGACCTCGCCGCCGAACCGCGCGGCCAGTTCGGCCACGGCGGCGGACGGGGTCGCGGTGCGCAGGCTCTCGCGACCGCCAGGGCCGGTCCAGCTCACGACCGCGGCGGAGG
>JAOPVE010000440.1 GCA_025963185.1 Actinomycetes bacterium | reverse complement strand
TCCATACCGGACTCCAGCGACTCCGTGAGCACCGCGAATTTCGGCTCGTTCTCGGCTCTCGCACTGTTCGCCGAGCGCGCCGCAGCCGTCCGTCAGGGCTTCAGGATGCACGCCGGCAACCTGGGTGCGGTGGCCGATTTGTGCCGGCGGCTCGACGGCCTGCCGCTGGCGATCGAGCTCGCCGCCGCCCGGCTCCGGTTGCTGTCAGTCGAGCAGTTGGCAGCCCGCGTGGAGTCCGACGACCGGTTTCACCTGCTGACCCGGGGAAACACCGGGGGGCATCCCCGGCATCAGACCCTGCGGGCGACGATGGACTGGAGCGCGGCGCTGCTGACGCCGGCCGAGAGATTGTTGTGGCAACGCGCGGCGGTGTTCCCCGGCCGGTTCGATATGAATGCCGCGGTCGCGGTCTGCGCGGGCGGCGGACTCCCCGCCGGGAAGATGTTCGAGGCGCTCGCCGGGCTCATCGACAAGTCCGTGCTGACCGCCGCCGAGGACATCGGGACCCGGCAGTACTGGATGCTGGAAACCGTGCGGGAGTACGCGCTCGAGCGCGGCCGCGACCGCGAGCCCGACGGGCTGGACGAGGGAGTCCTTCGGCAGCGCCACCGGGACTACTACGCCGCGATGGCCGAGCGCTTCCACGAGCATTGGTTCGGCCCCCAGCAGGTGCAGTGGACGCAGCAGATGCGGGCTGCGTTGCCGAATGTGCGCCAGGCCCTCGCGTACTGCCTCGGCACGCCCGGCCAGGAGCACATCGCGCTGCGTATGGCCGGCGGGCTGGACTTCTTCTGGTCCAGTTGCGGCGTCAACCAGGAGGGGCGGCTGTGGCTGCGCCGTGCCCTTGCCGCCGACCACACGCCGGGTCCGGACCGGGCCCGCGCGCTGACCTCGTACGTGCGGGTCCTCACCAGCCAGAGCCTGCACGGCGAGGCAGCCGGCGCCGCCCAGGAATCCGTGGACCTCGCCCGGCGCTTCGACGACGATCTGGTGCCCGCCGCGCTCACCGGGTGCGGCCTGAACATGGTGCATCTCGGTCAGCTCAGCGAGGGGATCTCGCTGCTCGACGAGGCGATCGCGCGGGCGCGGTCCGATGCCAGCCCGCCGCTCGTCCTCGTCGTCGCCATGGTGTACCGGTGCTTCGTCCTGACCGCCGAAGGCCGGATGGCCGACGTCCGGGAACTCCTCACCGAATGCCAGTCGATCTGCCGCGAGCACGGCGATTCGGCGCTGCTGACCTACGCCCTGACAATGTCGGTGCCGCCGCTGCTGGAATCCGGCGAGGTGGTGCGGGCAGCCGCACTCGCAGGAGAGGCCCTGCCGCTCGCCGCCGCGATGCACGACAATCTCGGCCTCACCTTGTCCTTCGAGATGATGGCGTGGTGCGCCTCCGCCCAGAGGGATCATCGCCGCGCGGCGTGCCTGTTCGGAGCCGCGGCCCTGCAAGTCACGATGAATGGCGGGAGCCCGTTCGACGTCGGCCCCTACCACGACGCCCGCGAGCCGTTCGAAAGGACGTCACGCTCGGCGCTCGGTGATGCCGCCTTCGAAGCTGAAATGCGGCGCGGCGAGAGACTGCCCCTGGACCAGGCCGTCGCCTACGCGCTCACCGGACATCACCGGCCGGTCAGTGCGGACTCTCCAACCTCGGCTGTCCGTACCGGGGAACCGGTACTCACACCACGGGAACGGGAAGTCGCCGAACTCGTCGCCCAAGGCCTGACCAACAAACAGATCGGCGCCCGGCTTTTCATCACCCACCGGACCGCCGAGGGGCATATCGAAAACATCTTCGTGAAGCTGGGCCTGACCTCCAGAACGCAACTCGCGGCCCGGCTCAGCCAGCGCCGCCAGCCCGACAACGGAACTCCACCCGAACTCCACACAGATCATGAGGACTGACGTCTGTCTTCCCGGTTCTGGCACTCTCGCGGTGACACGATGGCGCGATGTCTCGCCTTCAGGAATGGGAACGGCGTACCGGGCCGACGCTGACGGCGCTCGCGGTCACGGCCCTTCTCGCACTGGTGCTGGAGGCCGCGTGGAATTTGGCGGCAGGGCCGATCGCCGTGATCGACTACACGGTGTGGGTGTTGTTCGTCGCCGACTACGCGGTCCGGGTGCGGCTCGCGACGCGGCGGTGGGAATTCGTCCGGGGGCATCCGCTCGACCTTCTCGCGGTCATCGTGCCGGCATTTCGTTCGCTGCGGCTCATCGCGACTGTCGCCCGGGTCAGCGCGGTGTCCCGCAGAGGCTCGGCGGAGCAGGTCATCGCACGGACGGTCCTGATCGCGCTCACCGTCGTCCTCGCGGGCGCCGCGATCGGCGTGGAGGCGGAACGGGCCGCGCCGGGCGCGACGATCACCACCTTCGGCGACGGTTTGTGGTGGGCGCTCACCACGGTGACGACAGTGGGATATGGGGACCGAATTCCGATCACGCCCGAAGGCCGGGTCGTCGGCGGGATTCTGATGATCGTGGGAATTGCCTCGATGGGCGCGGTGAGTGCGGCGATTACCGCCCGGTTGATCCGCGATTCGGAAATCGAAGATCCGGACGAGAACACGCTCCGGCTACAGCGTGTGGAACGTGAACTCGCTCGGCTGGTTTCACTTCTCGAATCGAAGCGACACGAGGGCCGCTAAACGGCGATTACGGCGCCGGGGGTGCCAGCACAATGGCATTGACGAGGGGCTGGTCCGCCGATCCGCGGACGAAGTCGACGTGGACGGTCCCGGTGGCGTCCGCCGTCACGTCGATGTCGCGCTCGACCCCGATGAAGCGCCCGTCGCCGCCCGCCTGAGCAGCGGCCTGGATGGCGTCGAAGTTCTTGAGGACCACGGCACCGTTGACGGCGACATCGAAGATCCGCTGCCCGGCCTTGGACCAGTACCAGTCGAGAAAGTACAGCCGGAGCTGGTAGGACGCGCCGGGAGTCAGGTCCGGGATCGCATACGAGGACTCCAGGAAGCGGAAGGTGTTCCACTGCTCCTGGGCGATGGGGTGGCTCACGGTCCGCGGGAAGTTGGGCAGTCCGGCGCTGCCGCTGCGATTGGTGTCGGCGACACCGTTCTGGAAATAGGAGTCCGCGAGAAAACCGCCGCCACCGGATCCGCCGACGTCGATCTGAACACCATCGGCCGAGGCGGGTACGCCGTCGGCGTGTGCCACATCGGCGCGGCCCGCGGCCACGGCGGCGATCGCCAGAAGGCCGGCGAGCGCCACGATCAACAATGCCCTGGGGACGGATCGCGGGACAGCACCACCGGTATCAGCAGTCACGATTTCGCCTTCTCTCGGTCGATGCCGCGGGTAGGACGCATGGCAAGGTAACCGACTTCGTTCGGATCCGTCCATGTCACATCGGCCACCCACCACAGCACCGAAATTCCGGATTACCGCGACGGTCCGATATCGCCCGTGATTGAGCTGGGCACGCCGCGAGTCTGTCTTTCAGCCGACCCTGCCCGGCGGATCTCACTCTCGGGACAGAGGCCGCCGGGCCGGGCGCGAGCGACAGTGGAGGCGCCGCGCCCCACTCAGCAGGAGGAACGAATGAGGAACCAGATCGCCGTTGCCAGTGCCGCCGCCGTGTTGTTGTTCGTCCCCGGCTGCGGACGCCACGGCGGCCCGATCGAGGCGAACTGGGAGGTGACCGGCGCGAAGGGCGCGACGGCGGACATCACGGTCCACACGAAGCCGGATCCGGACGGGCAGGGCGGCGGGGACGACGAGCTGAAGGCCACGAGGGTGCCGTACAAGCGGGTGGGCGTGGCGAACGCCGGTCCGACCTCGATCGAGGCGACTCCGTCCACCGGGGCGCTGACCTGCCGGATCCTCGTCGAGGGCCACGAGGTCGCCAAGGTCGTCGGCAAGGCGGGCGAGCCTGTGCGCTGCGCGGCGACCGTCAAGTGAGGGCGGCGACCGTCAAGTGAGGGACTAGCCCAGAAAGCGCCGCAGGATCGCGCTGACCTCGCCGGGCCGTTCCAGGGGCAGCAGGTGGCCCGCCCCGGGGAAGCGGACCAGTTCGGCACCGGGGATCGTCGCCGCCAGGTGCTCGGCCACGGACACGAAGTCGGGCACGTCCACATCGCCGATGCCGACCAGCGTGGGGGTCTTCAGGTCGGCCAGGTGGTCCTCGACCGGCGGATGCTCGTCGTCGAGTTCGAGGGCCTCGGTGGCGGCCTGATTCGCGAGTGAGGTCCGCATGGGGTCGGTGACCTCGTCCGCGAGCGCCCGCAGCGGGGCGGACCACTCGCGCGCCGGGCCGCGGACCCACATGTCGAGGTTGAGCCGGATCGCCGCGTCCAGGTCGCCAGCCTCGATGGCCGAGCGCTCGGCGGCGCCGTATTGGCGGAAGGACGGCGACCAGTCCCGCCCGGCGATCGGGGGCGCCAGGAGGGCGAGGCTGGTCACCCGGTCCGGGGCCGCGCCGCAGAAGTCCAGCGCGAGCTTGCCGCCGAGCGAGTTGCCGACGATCGCGCACTCGGCCAGGTCGAGGTGGTCCAGTACGGATCGCAGGTCGTCGCCGTGCCGGAACGGTCCGGACGGGGCGGGTGAGGCACCGAATCCCCGCAGGTCATAGCGGATCAGGGTGTACGAGCCGACGAGCTCGCCGACCACGCCGTCCCACATCCGGTGGTCCGTCACGCCCGAGTGGATCAGGACCACCGGCGGCCCGGATCCGTCGGCCCGCCACGCGATCCCGTCGATCACACCTGTCGTCATCGGATCCCTTCGCAGAGCCACCGCCGGACCAGATCATCGTCGCGCTGGAGCGCCCGGTCCACCGAGAACCGCGAGCGGCGTGCAAGGTTTTCCACCGGGCCGGCGTCTTCAGGGGTGGAGGTGGAGGGCAATGACCGGATCGCAGCACAGTGCCGAGGACCTGCTCCAGACGGCCCTGGAAAAGACGTACCCGAAGTGGCCGCGGCTGGACGATCCGGAGGCGTACGTGCGGAGGGTGATCTGCAACGAGCACACCTCGTGGTGGCGCCGGGCCGCGCGGCGGCCCGAGAAGCTCGTCGCCGTTCCGCCCGAGCCGGCGGCCGCGGCCGGTGACACGGGGTTGCGGCCAGCGCTGGCCGAGGCCCTCGGGGCGCTCCCGGCGAGGCAGCGCGCGGTAGTGGTCCTGCGCTATCTCGATGACTGGACCGAGCGCGAAGTGGCCGACTTGCTCGGCTGCTCGGCGTCGACCGTCGGCAGCCAGCTCAGCCGCGCAATGGCAAAACTGCGGGTCAGCTACCCGGCGCTCGCGAGTAACGAGGAACCGCAGACCAAGGGGGTGAGGGCGTGAACGACATCGACAGCGCACTGCGGGACGCCGTGCGTGAGCGGTCCGAGGACCACGAGCAGAGCGACTTCGGC
>JAOPVE010000367.1 GCA_025963185.1 Actinomycetes bacterium | reverse complement strand
TGCGCGCGCCGCGTCGTCCGTCGCCGCGGCACTACGGACCAGAATTCCCGCGGACGCCGAGGTGGGACTGTTCTCGTCGGATCTCCAGCGCGCCGCCCAGACAGCGCGGATCGTGGGCAAGCTCCTCGACGTCGTTCCGGTCCTCGACCGCCGGCTGCGGGAGAAGTCGTACGGCGAGGCCGAGGGCAAACCGCAGGACTGGCTCGACCAGCGATTCGTCCCACCACCGCCCACCGGCGAGCGGATGCACAACGACGAGGGTGTCCTCGGCGCTGAGACGAAGGCGGCCTTCGCGCACCGCGTTTACGCGGCCATGGACGCGATCCTGGCGATCCGCTGCGAGCACCAGATCGTGGTGACGCACGGATTCGCGCACACCTACGTGGTGGCGGCGTGGATCGGGATGCCGATGGAGTCGCTCGGCTACGTCAGCCTCCGCGCACCCGCCGGCGGCATCACGACGCTCCACGAGGACGACTACTTCCACAACCGCCAGGTCCTCACCCTCGGAGACACCCGCCACCTGGACTGACCGGGGTTGACCTCCGGACAGATCACGACCTGACGTGCTTCCCCGCGAAGTGCGGAACTTCTGACCGGCGATCACCGGTCCAGAGTTCCGCACTTCGCGGGAGGAACGGAGGTGCGGGAGGAGTGGGAGGGCTAGTCCCACCAGAAGTACCAGCGGCTGGCCGGCGCCTGGCGCCGCGCTACCCGATGCGGTTCGCCGATGAATTGGTCGAGGTCGTCACAGTAGGCGAATTGCTCGATCGCCACGCTGACGTGGTGGTCCACGCCGACCGGCGGGTGCCGGACGTCGAGCGTCAACGCCACAGCGCCGAGCATCATGACGTCTGCCCCGAAGCGGTCGTGCCAGCTGCGGAGAACGCCGACGTGATCGGCTCCGGTGAGCCGGTCGTGATTCGGCCCGCCCCACCAGTCGTTGGCATGCGGTCGCCCGAGCAGCTCCGGTAGCTGATACCCGCCGTCCGCACGCACGAGGCAGATCCAGCCCGGCTGTCGCATGAGGCCACCGATGGGGCTGTAGGGATCCCAGGCGCCCTCCGGTGGCGCGGTGGCCATGTCGGCACGGACCCGATCCGGGCTGAACAGCCCAGCCCAATATTCGTCGCACTTCGGATCGATCCCGGAACGCTTTCGCCGCTGCGCGTCGACCAGGGCGGAGACCACCGCATCGGCGTCGAGCACAGGTACCGAGGTAAGTCGCTCGTGATCGGCGAATTCGTCAGCCCACTTGGCGGTCCCCTCGGGACTGTCGTCACAAAGGAACGGCCATAGGCCCGAATCGTCGTGCAGCCGCCGCAGTCGGCGCCAGACCGTCTCGGCCTCGTCGGCACCGATCTGTGCACCGGTCACCTCGACGCCCGCCGCGGTCATCGCCGTCCGAACCGCCCCGAGTGAGAATCCAGCCGATTCGAGCAGGCTGAACGGATCGCGTAGGTGCTCAGTCACGAGGCCGTACCGTACCTCCCCCGTCAGCCCCCTGCCTGCGGATATATCGGCGCGGAACGCGAGTGCCCTGAGTGGCGGAATGCAGTGGCGGGCCTGGGGCCGGCCTGGGGAGGTCGGGGCCACTATGCTGGCTGGCTTCCGGACGCTCTGGAGGTTCTCGTGCGGATTCGGGTCAGCAGGCCACTCGCCTGCCTGGCATCGGCGCTGGTCCTGGTGACGGCGGCGCTAGTGGCGGGCGGGATCCGGGACGCCGAGGCGCAGGTGGTGCCCCCGGCCCCCGTGGCGTGGTTCGCGGCCAGTGCCGGATCCGCGAAGCAGGTGATCTCGGTCATCGGCACCGGCGGATCCGACGCGTGGCTGCTCGCCTGGGAGAAGCGCGGCACGGCGTGGGTTGCCATCGGGCGGGGCACGGCGGCGAAGGTCGGGCCGCAGGGCATTTCCGCGAGCTACGGCGAGACGGTCTCCTACACCCCGGCAGGCGTGTTCACGCTGCCCAGCTCGTTCGGCCGCCAAGCCAACCCCGGATCGGGCCTGCCCTACCGCCGGATCGACACGAGCGACTGGTGGGTCAGCGACAGCAAGAGCCGCTTCTACAACACCTACTACCGGTGCACGCCCGGCGAGTGCCCGTTCCGCGAAAGTGCGGGCGAGAACCTCGGGCGGGCCGGGCAGCCGTACGACTACGCGGCCGTGATGGGCGTGAACCTGGCGCGCAAGCCGGGCGCGGGCAGTGCGTATTTCCTGCACGCCTCGAACGGCAAGCCGACCGCCGGGTGCGTGTCGGTGCCCAGCGCGAACGTGGTGAGCCTGCTCACGTGGCTGCGGCCTGGTGCGCTGATCGCGATCAAGCCGCGGTGATCCGGCGCCACCAGCGCGGCCGCTCGGCGGGCCTCTCGGGTTCCCGCTCGGCGGGCGCCGGGGCCTGAGCGGCGCGCCACCGCTCCACCGCGGCGTCCTCGTCGGCCGGCCGCACCCGCACCTGCGGCGCCGAGGGAGCGCGCACGTAGCTGGCGATCCGGGAATTAAGACTGCGGATCGCCGCGCGAACCTCGTCCTCGGTGCGCAGGC
>JAOPVE010000350.1 GCA_025963185.1 Actinomycetes bacterium | reverse complement strand
GCCCGCGGGCGGCGGGCCGGGCTCGGCGGGCGCGCCGTACACCGTGGATCGGCGCGGCGAGTCGGGGTTGCCGCCGTACACGGTGCCACCCCGGCCGGACTGCTGCTCGGCGGCGAGCACGCTCGTGGCGGACTGTGGCTGGCCGCCGGCGACCCGGGGCACGAAGGCGGTCTGGCCGGCGGGCGGTGGCGGATCGCCGTCCCACTGGTCCTGCGGGACGCCGTTGACCGGGCCGCGCCGGGAGTTCGCGAGCTTCTCCTCCAGCGACGGCTCGTCGTCGGAGCCGAGCTGGCGGCGGAACCGGACGATGCCGAAGATGCCGCCGAGGAGCATGAGCAGGCCGACCGCGGCCGCGCCGAGCATCATGCCGTTGAGCTGGCTGAGGGTCAGGCGGCTGAGCAGCGACCGGGAGGGTGCGGCGGCCGTGGCGGCCGGGCCGGTGCCCGCCTTGGTGGCCGCGCTCGGCTCGGGCAGCGGCGCGGGCGACCACGAGAGCAGTTTGGCGTTCTTGCCGGTCGACACCGTGACGTACCCGGCACCGTCGGTCGTGTAGGTGATCGACTGCCCGTCGGACTCGTTCGGCAGCGGCGTGACCCGCGGCTTCACGCCGGACTTCAGGGTCGCGGCGACGGTGCCGTTGATGTCCCATTCGTAGGCGTCGGTCAGGGTGCGGACCACGAGTTTCTTGCCGTCGGGCGAGATCGCGGCCCCCGAGACGACCTTGCGGCTGGTCGGGCCGAGGGTGCCGCCGTCGGTCGTCGACGCGGGGAGGGTCAGCACGCCCGCGGCCTGCAGCGTGGTCGCGGTCTGGCCGACCGGCGGGGCCGCGGCGGTGGTGTAGATCTTCGCCGCGGACGCCTCCCAGGTGAACACCACGGGGATGCCGTCGGGCTGGACCACCATCGCGGCGGCGTTGTGCGCACCGTCGGGGTACTTGAGCCGGATGCGGGCGCCCTTGGTCGCCCCCGACGCGATCTTGTCGATGACGATCACGCTGCGCTCGTTCTGCGTGTCGCCGATGTCACCGACCCAGAGCGTGCCGTCGGGGGTCCGGGCGAGGTCCTGCGGCGAGAACACGGTGATGTTCGGGTCGCTGAGGATGCGGGTCGCCTTGCAGGCCGAGTCCAGTTTGTACAACCGGAGCGGATTGCCGGACCCGGCGTTGTTCAGCACGACGTACCCGTCGCTGACCGCGCTGATGCCCGTCACCGACGAGATGATCTCGCTGGACATCGTGCAGACAGCCGTGGGACCGGCGGCAGCGGCCGCGGGCAGCGCAAACACGCCTACGGCGCCGAACGCCGAGATGGGGATCATGAGTAGCCGTCGCACACGCAACAGTCTGGCAGACGACTGCTACCCCTGCAGGTAAGGCTCGAGCTCCCGGGCGAGCCCCGCGCCGACACGCACGTGCATCGCCGTGCCGTCCGGTGTGTGCTCCTCGGCGAGCACCTCGCCCTGCTCGTGCACCCGCGACACCAGCCCGCCCTTGTCGTAGGGCACACAGGCCCTGAGCTCGCGTTCTGCCCGCGGGACCAGCAGGTCGAGCTGCTCGATCAGCCCGTCGATGCCCTCGCCTGTGCGGGCCGAGATGACCTGGGCCCCCGGCATTGCCCGGCGCAGCAGATGGAGGGTCTCCTCGCTGGCCGCGTCGATCTTGTTGACCACGATCAGCTCGTGAACTGATGCCGCTTCGATATCTGCCAGCACCTCGCGCACCGCGTTCACCTGCGCGATCGGATCGGGATTGGCCCCGTCGACGATGTGCAGGATCACATCCGACCCCGACACCTCCTCCAGCGTCGAGCGGAAGGCCTCGACGAGCTGGTGGGGCAGGTGACGGACGAATCCGACCGTGTCGGTCAGCGTGAACTCGCGGCCGTCGGTGGTGCGGGCCCGGCGGACGGTCGGGTCGAGGGTGGCGAACAGCGCGTTCTCGACGAGCACCCCGGCACCGGTCAGCCGGTTGAGCAGGCTGGACTTGCCGGCGTTGGTGTACCCGGCGATGGCGACCGACGGGACCTCGTTGCGCACCCGCTCCTGCCGCTTGGTCTCCCGGACGGTCGACATCGCGGCGATCTCGCGGCGCAGCTTCGCCATGCGGGTGCGGATCCGGCGCCGGTCGGTCTCGATCTTCGTCTCGCCAGGGCCACGGGTACCGATGCCACCGCCACCGGCGACGCGGCCACCGGCCTGCCGGGACATCGACTCACCCCAGCCGCGCAGGCGGGGCAGCATGTACTGCATCTGGGCCAGCTCGACCTGAGCCTTGCCCTCCTTGCTGCGGGCGTGCTGGGCGAAGATGTCGAGGATCAGCGCGACCCGGTCGATCACCTTGACCTTGACGACCTCTTCGAGCTTGCGCAGCTGGCTGGGCGAGAGCTCGCCGTCGCAGACCACGGTGTCGGCGCCGGTCGCGAGGACGATCTCGCGCAGTTCCTTGGCCTTGCCCGAGCCGATGTAGGTGGCCGGATCGGGCCGGTCGCGCCGCTGCATGATGCCCTCGAGGACCTTGGACCCGGCGGTCTCGGCGAGCGCGGCCAGTTCGGCGAGGGAGTTCTCGGCGTCCTCGGCCGTGCCGCCGGTCCAGACGCCGACGAGGACCACGCGTTCGAGGCGCAGCTGCCGGTACTCGACCTCGGTGACGTCCTCGAGCTCGGTCGAGAGCCCGGCCACGCGCCGCAGCGCCTGCCGGTCGGCGAGGTCGGACTGGTCGCCGTCGTAGTCAGCCCCGGCGGAGTCAGCCCCGTAAGAGCCCGAGTCGGCGCCGTCGGCGTCCGGGTCGTGGCCGAACGCCGGGAAGGTGCCGGAGGCCTCGGAAGCGGGAGAGAGTGGTTCGGTCATCGTGTGCTCGATGGTGTCACGCCGGGCAGATCCGTGCACGCGGCTTATCGCCACCATCGGTGTGGTTTCAGTCATCGTCCGTGTCAACACCGTGGCTGACCTGCGGATTCCCGCACCCTGGCGCCGCTGGCCCACAACCGGACCGCAACGGTGCGAAGATCGCCACAGAAGTTCCGATCCTTTCCTCTTGGAGACCCGCCGTGGCGACCCGCATTCCCAGCGCCGGATACTCGATCACCCTCCGGCTGTCGGTGCCGGCCGAGGCGTCCGCGGTGGGCCGCCTGACCACCGCCGCCGGGGACGCCGGGGCCATCGTCACCGCCCTGGACGTGGTGGACTCCGACCACGTCCGGGTCGTCGTCGACCTGACCTGCGACACCTCCGACGGCGAGCACGCCGAGCGGGTCACGGCCGCGCTGCGGGCGACCGACGGGGTCGAGGTCCGCAAGGTGTCCGACCGCACCTTCCTGCTGCACCTGGGCGGCAAGATCGAGGTCCAGCCGAAGGTGTCGCTGCGCAACCGGGACGAGCTCTCCCGCGCCTACACCCCCGGGGTCGCCCGGGTCTGCCTGGCGATCGCCGAGAACCCCGAGGACGCGCGGCGCCTGACGATCAAGCGCAACACCGTCGCGGTGGTGACCGACGGGACGGCGGTCCTCGGGCTGGGCAACCTCGGCCCGGCGGCGGCGCTGCCGGTGATGGAGGGCAAGGCCGCCCTGTTCAAGCGGTTCGCCGGGGTCGACGCGTGGCCGGTCTGCCTCGACACCACCGACGTCGACGAGATCGTCAGCATCGTCAGGGCGATCGCCCCGGTCTACGGCGGCATCAACCTGGAGGACATCGCGGCGCCGCGCTGCTTCGAGATCGAGGAGCGGCTGCGGGACCTGCTGGACATCCCCGTCTTCCACGACGACCAGCACGGCACCGCGATCGTCGTGCTGGCCGCGCTGACCAACGCGCTGCGGGTCGTCGGCAAGCACCTCAAGGACGTCAAGGTGGTGGTGTCCGGAGCGGGCGCGGCCGGGACGGCGATCATGAAGCTGCTGCTCGCGCAGGGCGTCGGCGACATCATCGCGTGCGACCGGATGGGCGCCTTGCACCCCGACCTCGACGGGCTGAACCCGTCGATGCGCTGGCTCGCCGACAACACCAACCGGGACGGGTTCTCAGGCGCGGTCCGGGAGGCGATCCGCGGGGCGGACGTGTTCATCGGGGTCAGCGCGCCGAACATCCTCGACGGCGCGGACATCGCGGCCATGGCGGACAAGGCGATCGTGTTCGCCCTGGCCAACCCCGACCCCGAGGTGGATCCGCGGGAGGCGCGCAAGCACGCCGCCATCGTCGCGACCGGCCGCTCCGACGAGCCCAACCAGATCAACAA
The DNA here is from genome assembly GCA_025963185.1 of Actinomycetes bacterium. Taxonomy (GTDB): domain Bacteria; phylum Actinomycetota; class Actinomycetes; order Mycobacteriales; family Cryptosporangiaceae; genus RYN-140. The sequence goes on along the minus strand of JAOPVE010000350.1, from coordinate 1,000 downwards.
CGTGCTCGCCTTCCCCGGGGTGTTCCGGGGGCTCCTCGACGCACAGGCCCGCGAGTTCACCCTCGACATGGCCCTGGCCGCGGCGACGGCCATCGCGGACGTGGTCGGGGCGGACAAGGTCAACGCCAGCGTGATCGTGCCGAGCGTCTTCGATCCGGCGGTCTCGCCTGCGGTGGCGGCGGCGGTGACGAAGGCGGCCCGCCGGGACGGATCCGGTGTCTCCCGCGACTCGGCGATGACCGGCGGGCACTAGCTCGCCAGCTCGGCCGCCCCGGCCAGGGCGGCCGCCGAACCGGCGAGGGAGATCCGTGGCCGCCAGCCCCAGGCCGCCGCGGCCAGGGCCACGTCCGCCTGCTGCCAGGTGACCGGCGCGGACCGTGCCGATCCGGGGCCGGACTCGGTGACCGGCGCGTCCACCCCGGCCGACGCCAGCACCGTCCGCACGAACTCGCGGATCGGCGTGGCCGTGCCGCTGCCGACGTTGACCACCTCCGGCCCGCCGTGGACCGCTGCCGCGACGGCGTCCGCCACGTCCCGCACGTCGACGAAGTCCCGGTACCCGTCCAGCGGGCCGAGCCGGACCGGGCCGCCCTCGCCGCGCACCCGGGCGATCTCCGCGGCGAGCCGCCCGGGCAGGCTGTGCGGCGGCGCGCCCGGTCCGACCGGGTTGAACACCCGCAGCACAGTCGCGCGGATCCCGGCCGCGCGCACCAGCTCGGTGCCGGCCAGCTTGGTCCGGCCGTACGGCCCGGCGGGAGCGGGCTCGCCGGCCTCCGCCGTCGCGCGCCCGGGACTGCCGGGGCCGTACTCGGCGGCCGATCCCAGGTGCACGAGCGAGGCGTCCGGGCAGGCCGCGCGCATCGCGGCGAGCAGGCACGCGGTCCCGGTCACGTTGGCGGCGGCGAGCTCGGCCGGGGTGCCGTGGGTCGCGCCCGCGCAGTTCACCACGGCGTCCGGGGCAGCCTCGCGGAGCGCCCGCGCCACCGCGGCCGCCCCGGTG
>JAOPVE010000322.1 GCA_025963185.1 Actinomycetes bacterium | reverse complement strand
GGGACGGTCACGCAGGCCAGCCGGGCGCCTGCCGTGCCCGCCTCGCAGGGTGCCGTGTGGGTGTGCATGGCGTGCAGGACTACCGAGCCAGGGCGGCGGGCGCCGAACCGCCACGGGACGAGCGCGGCGGATCCGCCGGTGCCCCACCGGTCGGTCGTGAAGTCGAGCCAGATCTCGTTGCGCGGGTTCGCATACGCCGGATCGACGGAGGGCTGCACCGGATCCACGACGTGCTGGTAGTGCGGACCCGCGTCCGGGCCGGCCGGACCGCACGCGTTCACGTGCACGTGCGCGCCGTACTCGTGGCGGGGGAGCAGGCCGCGGACGTAGAGCACGACCCCGGTCCAGCCGGGGCCGGACGCCGAGGGACCCGACGCGGCGAGCACCCACGCGCGCGCCGAGCCCGGGACGGCGGTGGTGTCGTAGGTGTAGGCGCCGTCGGCGGATCCGAACCGGCTGGACACCGCGGTCAGGCCACCCGACGCGGCGGCCGGGGCTCCGGCGGCCAGGACGAGAGCGGCGGTGAGCACACAGGCAAGTACGGCGCGTCGCATGGGTATCCCCGTTCGTGGTGGTGGGCTCAGCCGGCCGCGCGACGGCGTTCGGTGAGCCAGCGGCGGATCCGCCCGGTGGCCTCGCGCCGTCCGTATTCGATGACCCGGCGGGCGTCCTCGGCGGTGAAGCGCAGGAACCCGCCGAGGGAGAAGCCCAGCTCGGACGGGCTGATCAACAGCATCGGCACGTGCCGTTTCGCGGTGGCGCCCGGCGCGGCGGCGGCGAGGGTGTTGACGGTCAGCGCGTGCTTGTAGTCGGCCATCAGCGAGAAGTAGGCGACGTTGTCGGCCAGCAGTTCGATGGCCTCGCCCCAGGTCCGCGGATCGCGGGCCGGCCGCGCCACTCCGGCCCCGGAGACGACGATCACGGCGTCGGGTTCGTAGGCCATGACCGGCGCGAGCGGGGTGTTGGCGACGAGCCCGGCGTCGACGTAGGTCTTGGTGCCGATCCGGCCCGGGGGGAAGAGCAGGGGCACGGCGGCGCTGGCCAGGACGTGCCCGGTCGAGATCCGGACCCGCTTGAAGCCGCCGTCGGATCGGCGCGAGCGTGGCGGAAGCGCGCTGCAGAACCGCACGACCTCACCGCTGGCCTGTTCGACGGCGGACACGACGAGGGTGCGCCCGGCCTGGACGGTGAACTGCCCGCTCTCGTCCGCGCCGAGATGCCGGGCGAGCGTGCGCTCGCCGGGGCTGGTGTCGAGGAGCCACGTCCAGCCGACGCTGTCGAGCGCGCGCTCGACGGGGTTGCCGCCCGGGGTGAACAGGCCGCGCAGGTCGACGGCGTTCCAGACGTCGGTGCGGATCCCGTAGATGTCGTGCCAGCTGATCGACTCCCACATGGCCGCGAGTTCGGTGGCGGTGAGCCCGTGGCCGAGCGCGGCGGCGTTGAGCGCGCCCGCCGAGACGCCGGAGACGACGTCCGGGGTGAGGCCCAGGTCCTCGATGGCGCGCGCCACGCCGGCACCGAAGTACGCGGCCGGCGCGCCCCCTCCGGACAGCACCAGTCCCAGCCCGCCCATGGGTGACCTCCAGTCACGAGAAATGAACGGAGCGTAACTTCTCCGTACACCAAGAGTCATGTAGGCAGACACTTGTGGGGCCACACGTCCGGGCGGGCGTTCTCTGGCAGGATTCTCGGGGTCAGCGACCGGCGTTGCGCGAGAAGGAGGCCCAGGTGCGACAGCTCCGCGGGCCGCGCCGATAGCCATGGCGTCCCCCTCCGAACCCCAGGTCACCGACCGGGTCCTCACCCTGCCGAACGCGCTGAGCGCCCTGCGGCTGCTCGGCGTGCCGGTGTTCCTGTGGTTCATGCTCGGCCCGCACCACGACCTGGCCGCGTTCGCGGTGCTCGTCGTGAGCGGGATCTCGGACTACCTCGACGGCAAACTCGCGCGGGCGTGGCGGCAGGTCACCCGGATCGGCCAGCTGCTGGATCCGCTGGCCGACCGCCTCTACACCCTGGCGATCGTCGTCGCGTTCGTGATCAGGGACGTGATCCCGTGGTGGCTCGCGGCGATCCTCGTGGCCAGGGACGTCGTGCTCGCGATCACCCTGCCCGTGTTGCGCCACCACGGCTGGGGCCCGCCGCAGGTCCACTTCCTGGGCAAGGCCGCCACGTTCAACCTGCTGCTCGCCTTCCCGATCGTGCTGCTCGGCACCCTCGGCGGTCCGCTCGCGGCGGTCGCCGTGCCCGTGGGCTGGGCGTTCATGGTGTGGGGGACCGCGCTGTACTGGTGGTCCGCGCTGCTCTACGTCGTGCAGACCGCGGGGCTCGTGCGCGACAGCAGGCGGGGGGCGAACGCATGACCACCCCCGATCCGCCGCCCCCGCCGTGGCGCCCCCCGGTCTTCGGCCCCGGTCAGGCGATGCTCGCCGAGCTGATGAACAACCACCTCGACCCCGGGTACGTGGCCGCGAAGGAGGCCCGGGACCGGCGCGGGCCGCTTCCGCCGGGCCGGCTCCGCGTGCGCAGGAGCATCACCGCGCTCACCCTCGCGGTCATCGGCGTGGTCCTCGCGACCGCGTTCCTGCAGGCCGTGGCCCACGCGCCGGACGCGGCCAAGGCCAACGCCGGTCTCGTCTCGGACGTGAAGAACCGCTCCGCCCAGACGGACCAGCTGCAGAGACGCGCCGAGCAACTCCGCGAGCAGGTCGCCCGCGAGCGCGAGGCCGCCCTCGCGAGCACCGAGGCCGGCGCCCAGACCGCCACCGACCTGCGCGACCTGGAGGCCAGCGTCGGGGTCGGCCCGGTCGCCGGGCCGGGCATCGTCGTCACGGCCGGGGACGGCCCGGAGCCGCGCGACCCGGTCACCGGCGAGCTGACCAACGCCGCGGATCCGGCCCGCCTGCTGGACCGTGACCTGCAGGAGCTGGTCAACGCGCTGTGGGAGTCCGGCGCCGAGGCCATCGCCATCGACGGGCAGCGCCTGACGCCGACCTCGACGATCCGGCTGGCCGGCGACGCGATCCTCGTGGACCTGCGGCCGGTCTCCACCCCGTACAAGATCCAGGTCGTCGGGGATCCGCTGACGATGGACGACCACTTCAACGGCTCCGAGGTCGCGGACCGGTTCCGCGCCTACAAGTCCCGGTACGCGATCGTGTTCTCGGTCGCGAGCGCCTCCCGGATCGCCCTCGCCGCGGCCACCGCCCCGGTCCTGCGGTACGCCCGGGCACCGAGCCCGAGCCCCGCGCCGCCGGGATCCCGCTCGCCCGCACCGCACCGCAGCAGCATCACCCACCGTCCCGCAGCACCCTCGAGCCCCGGAGGTGGCCGTTGATCGCCGCAATCGCCCTGATCGCCGGAATAGCGGCAGGGCTGCTGCTGGAGCCCACGATCCCGACGGGCCTCCAGCCCTACCTGCCGATCGCCGTCGTGGCGGCACTCGACGCCGTCTTCGGTGCGGTCCGCGCGCGCCTCGACGGCATCTTCGACGACAAGGTGTTCGTGGTCTCGTTCGTCTCGAACGTCCTGGTCGCGGGCCTGATCGTCTACCTCGGCGACAAGCTCGGTGTCGGCGGCCAGCTCTCCACCGGAGTCGTCGTAGTCCTCGGCGTCCGGATCTTCGGCAACGTCGCGGCGATCCGGCGGCACGTGTTCCGGGCATGAGCGATCCGCGCAACAGGCTGGCCGGCGCCCCGCAGGAGGGTGCGCAGACCTGGGACGATGGTGAGGTGACCCAGCGGTTCGGCGATCCGGGGGGCTCGGCGCCTGATCCGGCGGCGGCCGACGACGAGCCGACCGCGGTGCTGCGTGCACCCGGTCCGGTGCCGTCGCCGCGCGCCCACACCGCGGGTGGGGGAGCGGCGGACGAGGAGACCACGGTCCTGCCGGCGCAGGATCCGGACGACGGCGAGCCCACGGCGGTACTCCCGTCGGCGCGCGAAGCCGTCACACCTCCACCCGAGGTCGAGACACCGGCGAGTAAACAGGCTCACCCCGCTGTGGAGGAAAAAGCGGCTGCGGATCCCGTTGCCGGGAACGGCGAGCCGGCCGATGTTCCCGCGGGCGCGGGTGCCGCTGGTCCCGAGCGGGCCGCCGAGGCCGAGGGCGTGGCTGGTCCCGAGGCCGAATCTGAGGGCGCTGATCCTGAGGGCGAAGCCCCGGCTGGCGAGGCGGCCGACGGCGAGGCCGGTACCCCCGCCGTCTCGGCGGACCTCGCCGAGCCCATCGCCGGCAAGCGCCCGCGCCGGGGCAAGCGGCGGGCGGTCCGCGAGCGCCTGACCCGGCGCAGCGCGGTTGTCGCGCTGCTCTGCGCGATCCTCGGGTTCGCCCTGGCCGCCCAGTTGCGGGCCAACGACGCCGGGGACGCCAAGTTCGCGAACCTGCGCCAGAGCGACCTCGTGCAGATCCTCGACGAACTGGACTCCCGCGAGAAGCGCCTGCGCAGCGAGATCAGCGACCTGGAGTTCCGGCGCCAGAACCTCACCTCGGCGAACCAGGGCTCGGAGAACGCGGTCGCCGACGCCGAGAAGCGCGCGGCCGAACTGGGCATCCTGGCTGGCACCGTGACCGCGGAGGGTCCCGGCGTCGTCATCACGCTCAAGGAGAAGAAGGACAAGCCGCTGCTCGCGGACCGGCTGGTCGACGCGGTCCAGGAGTTGCGCGGCGCCGGAGCCGAGGCGCTCCAGATCGGCGGATCCACAGGCGACCCGGTCCGGATCGTCGCCTCGACCTACTTCACCGACGCGGCCGGCGGGATCTCGGTCGACGGTCACGTGCTGGCCGCGCCGTACTCGGTGACCGCGATCGGCGATCCGCAGACCATCGACCGGGCGATGCGGATCCCCGGCGGGGTCGTCGCGACGATCCGGCAGGACGAGGCGCAGATCCAGATCGACCAGCGCCGTACAGTGCAGATCACCGCGATCCGGGCGCCGCGCGCGCCGCGGTTCGCCAAGCCGGTGAAGTGAAAGGTGACTTCCGTGATCCCCGAGGACCTCAGGTACACCGAGGCGCACGAGTGGGTGCGCAGGACGGGCGAGTCGACGGTCCGCGTCGGCATCACCGATTTCGCGCAGGAGTCCCTGGGGGACATCGTGTTCGTCCAGCTTCCGCAGGTGGGCGACGAGGCGGCACCCGGCGAGCCGATCGGCGAGATCGAGTCCACCAAGAGCGTGTCCGACCTGTACGCCCCGGTGACCGGAACGGTGGCCGCGCGCAACGACAAGCTCGACGAGCAGCCCGAACTCGTCAACACCTCGCCCTACGGTGACGGCTGGATGGTCGAGATCACGCTCGCGGATCCGTCGGCGCTGGACGACCTGCTCGACGCCGCCGCGTACGAGGAGCTCACCGCGCAGTCCTGAGTGCGCGGTGGCGGCGGCCGGCAAGAGGCGGCGGTCTGCTCGCGCGTCCGGTTGACCCTGTATTCGCAGGCTGACTACGCTCGCCGGGTCAACCGTGAACCTTCGGTAGGCATCGAGACTTCGCCCGAGGGGGGTGTTCGGGAACTCCCCTGAGGTGCCAGCACTAGGATGATCACTCCTCACACACCCTCGCAGCCGGGAGGCGAACGACCTTGATCGGTGTCCCGCTAGTCACCGCCACACCGACCCTCGCGGTCGCGCACCCCGGCGAGGTGCGGCGATGAACCGGCGCCCCGACGACGACCTTCCCCCGCTGGACTCGACCTCGACGATGATCCTCGGTGCGCTCGAGGACGTCGACGCCGCTGACACCGGTGGTGGCGGAGACGCCGAGGGCGCCCGGATCGCCGAGACGCTCCCGCCGGGATCCGCCCTGCTCGTGGTCCGCCGTGGCCCGAACGCCGGTAGCCGGTTCCTCCTCGACACCGAGGTCACGACCGCGGGCCGTCACCCCGAGAGCGACATCTTCCTCGACGACGTCACCGTGTCCCGCCGTCACGCCGAGTTCCGCCGCGAGGCTGGGGTGTTCACGGTCCGGGACGTCGGCAGCCTCAACGGCACGTACGTCAACCGGGAGCGGGTCGAGTCGGCCACCCTGGCGAACGCCGACGAGGTACAGATCGGCAAGTTCCGGCTCGTGTTCCTCGTGGGGCCCAAGCACGCGACTCCGTCGGAGGGGGTCGCGCCGTGACCCGCGCCGGGGCCGCCGCCCGTGCCTACATGAGCATCGGCGAGGTCCTCGCGCAGCTACGGCCGGAGTTCCCGGACACCACCATCTCCAAGCTCCGCTTCCTGGAGTCCGTGGGGCTGGTGGAGCCCGAGCGCACCGCCGCCGGATACCGGAAGTACTCGCGGGAGGACGTGGCGCGCCTGCGCTACGTCCTCACCGCGCAACGTGACCACTACCTGCCGCTGCGGGTGATCCGCGAGCAGCTCGCCGAGATCGACCGCGGCGCGCCCGGGGCGGACGGGGCCACGATCGCGCAGCCACGGGCCCTGGTGGCGGCCGACGAACTGGAGTTGCCGGACGCGGGCGACTTCGCGGAGTCGGCCGCCGACGAGCGATACTCGCGCACCGAGCTGCTCGACCGCTCGGGCGCGACCGAAGAGCAGCTGCGCCAGCTCGAGCAGTACGGGCTGATCATCAAGCGCCCCGGCAGCTTCTTCGACGGCGACGCGCTCGCGATCGTCAGCACGGTGGTGCAGATGGCGGCCTTCGGGCTGGAGCCACGGCACCTGCGCGCGTACCGGTCGGCCGCCGAGCGGGAGGTCGGCCTGTTCGAGCAGGTGATCACCCCGATGGCCCGCCAGCGCGGTCCCGAGGCGAAGGCCAGGGCGGCAGAGACGGTCCGCGAGCTGGCGGCGCTGTCGGTCCGGCTGCACGCGGCACTCGTCGCGGCCGGGCTCCGCGCGAGCCTGGGCGGCTGACCGCCCGGCAGTGATCGGCCGCCCCGCGGCTGAGTGCACGGGCCGCTCGCGGCTCTGTGTGTCGGCCGCCTGCGGGTGGTAGGCCGGCCGCTCGGCGGGTGGTACGCCGGCCGCCTTGCGGCTGGGGAGGTTCGGGCGCCGTCCGTGGCGGCACCGTGTACGTTCGACAGGTACGTGTCAGACACTCTCCGGAGCGCCTGGGGCACCAAGGACGGAGGCGTGGTGAAGGAGCTCAACGTCGTCGGCGTGCGAGTGGAGCTGCCGAACAACCAGCCGATCGTCCTGCTGAAGGAGACCGAGGGCGAGCGGTACCTGCCGATCTGGATCGGCCCGGTGGAGGCGACCGCGATCGCGTTCGAGCAGCAGGGTGTCCGCCCGGCTCGGCCGCTGACCCACGACCTGCTCCGGGACGTCCTGAACGCGCTGGAATCGCCGCTGCGCAAGGTCGAGATCGTCGAGCTGCGCGAGAACGTGTTCTACGCCGATCTCATCATCGGCGACGGGCTGCGGGTGAGCTCGCGCCCGTCCGATGCGATCGCGCTCGCGCTGCGCGTCGGGGCGGGCATCTCGTGCGCCGAGGCGGTGCTCGACGAGGCCGGCATCGTGATCCCCGACGAGCAGGAAGACGAGGTCGAGAAGTTCCGGGAATTCCTGGACACGATCTCGCCCGACGACTTTGCAGGGTCCTGATTGTCCGCTCTATCGCAGTATGTCGTGAAGGTCGTTCGGGTCTGGGCTCGTACTCGCCCGACACGCCGCCGAGCACCGTTGACCGGTGTTCACCCCGCTTCTACCGTCGAGTTAGATCGCCAGATCGCTGGGGCGCTGCCAGGTGTTGGAGGTCTTTCCGTGGTCGACCGGGAGCCGAACTCAGACGCGGGCAGGTCCGCGCACACCGTCTCGCCCGATCAGGGCGTGCTGTTCACGGACGGTCTGCCAGCCGCCCCGCAGGAGCTGATCGGCTACCGCGGCCCGACGGCCTGTCACGCGGCGGGCATCACCTACCGCCAGCTCGACTACTGGGCCCGCACCGGACTCGTCGAACCGAGCATCCGCGCCGCCCACGGATCGGGTAGCCAGCGCCTGTACTCCTTCCGCGACATCCTCGTCCTCAAGATCGTCAAGCGCCTGCTGGACGCCGGGGTCTCGCTCCAGAACATCCGGGTCGCCGTCGACCAGCTGCGCTCGCGCGGGGTGGACGACCTGGCCAAGATCACGCTGCTCTCCGACGGCACCACCGTCTACGAGTGCCAGTCGCCCGAAGAAGTCGTGGACCTGCTCCAAGGCGGCCAGGGCGTCTTCGGCATCGCGGTCGGCGGCGCGTTCCGCGAGGTCGAGGGCTCGCTCGCCGCACTGCCAGGCGAGCGCGCCGACGGCGGCGCCGAGCAGGCCCCGTCCCCAGTCCTGGCCGACGAGCTGGCCCTGCGCCGCGCCCGCCGCACCGGCTGACCGCGTGCCTCCAGCAGCCAAGAAAGCCCGGCCCGCGTGGCGCCGGCCCAAGGTTCTCGTTCCCGCCGCGCTCGTCCTGATCCTGCTCGTGACCGCCGGTCCCCCAGCCTGGACCTGGGCCAGCTCCCTCGGGCACCGGTACGCCCCCGCACACGCTCCGTCCGCCCCGGTCGGCATCGTCTTCGGCGCCGAGCTGTTCCCCGGCGGGCAGAAGCCCAAGGCGTTCCTCGCCGGGCGCCTCGACGTCGCGGCACAGCTCTTCCGGGCGGGGAAGGTGAAGGCCGTCCTCGTGTCGGGCGACGCCGGTGGCACGTCGGGCAACGAGACCGCGGTGATGACCCGGTACCTCACCGAGCACGGGGTGCCCGCGAACCACATCGCCGCGGATCCGCACGGCCTCGACACCTACGACACCTGCGCCCGGGCGATCAAGGTCTACGGGGTCCGCAAGGCGCTGCTGATCAGCCAGGGCTTCCACCTTCCCCGCGCGGTGACGATCTGCCGCCGCCTGGGAATGGACGCCGACGGGGTCGAGGCGGTGTGCAACAGCTGCCCGGCCGCGATCGTCCGCAAGAACGTGTTCCGCGAGATCCCGGCCGACGTGAAGGCCGTCTGGGACGTCGGCCGCCACCGCGACCCCGCCGTACTCTCCGGCCCCGACCCCTCCCTCACCAACGCCCTCCGCAGCTAACCCCACCTCCCGCAACACCGCCCATTCGGCGCAGCCCAGCCCGCCTCCGTAGACCAGCCTCACCGGACCCTGGCAGCCCGGACGGCGCGCGATGGCGAACCACCCTCCGAAGTGTGTGCCGTTTGACCGGCTGGGACCGGCGCAGCGGCACGCACTTCCGGCGCGGGACGCGGTTGGGTTTGGCGCGGGGGGTGCGCGAGCTCCAGCGGCTGCGGGCCGTCCTCGGAAGTGTGTGCCGTTTGACCGGCTGGGACCGGCCTCACGGCACACGCTTCGCGGGGGTGGGCGGGGCGGGGAACGTCACAGGGCGGCGGGCGACCTGCGGTGATAGCGTCGGGGAGCCGGACATACCGCGCGGGAGAGATCCGTGGCAGCCAGCCACGGGCGCCGAAGGAGCAACCCTCCCCAGAACCTCTCAGGCCCCCGGACCGCGCGGTCAGGCGACTCTGGAAAGCAGGCGCGTATTAGGGCGCCTCACCGACGGTGCAAGCCCCTCGGGGTGAAGCTCTCAGGTCCTGATGACAGAGGGGGAGGTCAGCCAAGCGGGTGCTGCCCGCGCGAGGCCTCCCGGAGCATCACATGACCGACCGCCCCACGCTCGCCGAGCTCTCGGCCGGCGTCCCGTTCTCCCGCCGCCACATCGGACCGTCGCCGGCCCAGATCCGCACGATGCTCGCCGCGGTCGGGTACGACAGCACGGACGCGCTGCTGGAGGCCGCGGTCCCGGCCGTGATCCACGCGCACGAGGGCATGGCCCTGCCCGCCGCCGCCACCGAGCCCGAGGCCATCGCCGAGCTGCGCGCGCTCGCCGCCCAGAACCGGCCGATGACCCAGATGATCGGCCTGGGCTACCACGACACCCACACCCCGCCGGTCGTGCTGCGCAACGTGCTGGAGAACCCCGCCTGGTACACGGCCTACACGCCCTACCAGCCGGAGATCTCGCAAGGGCGGCTCGAAGCGCTGCTGAACTTCCAAACCGTTATCGCGGATCTGACGGGCCTCCCGATCGCCAACGCCAGTCTTCTCGACGAGGCGACGGCCGCGGCCGAGGCGATGACGCTGTGCCGCCGCGGGTCGAAGTCCGCCAGCGCAGTTTTCGTCGTGGACGCGGACGCGCACCCGCAGACGCTCGCCGTACTCCGCACTCGCGCCGAGCCGCTGGGGATCGACCTCCAGGTCCGGGATCTCGGCACCGAGTTGCCCGAGTGCTTCGGCGTGCTCGTCCAGTACCCCGGATCGTCGGGGGCGGTCCGCGACCACGCCGGGCTGGCCGAGCGGGCCCACGAGCAGGGCGCGCTGGTCGCCGTCGCCGCGGATCTGCTGGCGCTGGCTCTGCTGCGGCCGCCGGGCGAGTCCGGTGCGGATATCGCGGTGGGGTCCGCGCAGCGCTTCGGTGTGCCGCTGGGCTTCGGCGGACCGCACGCCGGGTACATGTCCGTGACCCCGGCGCTCCAGCGGATGCTGCCGGGACGGCTGGTCGGGGTGAGCGTCGACGCCGGCGGCCGTCCGGCGTACCGGCTCGCGCTGCAGACCCGCGAGCAGCACATCCGCCGCGAGAAGGCGACGAGCAACATCTGCACGGCGCAAGTGCTGCTCGCGGTCATGGCCGGGTTCTACGCGGTCTGGCACGGGCCGGACGGGCTGAGGCAGATCGCGTTGCGCGCGCACCGGATGGCGTCGGTACTCGCGGCGGGGCTGCGCGAGGCGGACGGCGTCGAGGTGGTCCACGACGCGTTCTTCGACACCGTGCTGGCGCGCGTGCCGGGGCGGGCCGAGCGGATCGCGGCGGCGGCGAGGGACCGTGGCGTCAACGTCCGCACCGAGGGGGACAGCCTGGTCGGGATCGCCTGCGACGAGGTCACCACCACCGCGGATCTCGCCGCGGTCCTCGGTGCCTTTGGTGCCCCCGCGACGGCGGACCGGATCGCCGAACTCGACACCGTGGCGCACGACGCGCTCCCGGCGGACCTGCTGCGCACCAGCAGATACCTCACCCACCCGGTGTTCGGCGAGCACCGGTCCGAGACGGCGATGCTGCGCTACCTGCGGCGGCTGGCCGACCACGACATCGCCCTGGACCGCTCGATGATCCCGCTGGGCTCGTGCACGATGAAGCTCAACGCGACCACGGAGATGGAGCCGGTGACCTGGCCGGAGTTCGCGCGGATCCACCCGTTCGCCCCGGCGGACCAGACCCGTGGCTACCAGAAGCTCATCGCGGACCTCGCGGGCTGGCTCGCCGAGATCACCGGCTACGACGCGGTGAGCCTGCAGCCCAACGCCGGATCCCAGGGGGAGTTCGCGGGGCTGCTCGCGATCCGCGGGTGGCACCGCGGGCGGGGAGAGGGCCACCGGGATGTGTGCCTGATCCCGTCCTCGGCGCACGGCACGAACGCGGCCTCGGCGGTGATGGCCGGGCTGCGGGTCGTGGTGGTGGCGTGCGACGAGCAGGGCAACGTCGACCTCGCGGATCTGCGCGCGAAGATCGCCCAGCATGGCGCGAACCTGGCGGCGCTGATGGTCACCTACCCGTCCACGCACGGGGTGTTCGAGACCGACATCGCGGACGTGTGCGCGGCGGTCCACGACGCCGGCGGCCAGGTCTACGTCGACGGGGCGAACCTGAACGCGCTGCTCGGGGTGGCCAAGCCGGGCCACTTCGGCGCGGACGTGAGCCACCTGAACCTGCACAAGACTTTCTGCATCCCGCACGGCGGCGGGGGACCGGGCGTCGGGCCGGTCGCCGCCCGCGCGCACCTCGCCCCGTACCTGCCGGGACATCCGCTCGCGGACCTCGGCACCGAGGGCGGTGCGGTGTCGGCGGCCCCGTGGGGATCCGCGGGCATCCTGCCGATCTCGTGGGCGTACCTGCGGCTGATGGGCCCGGACGGGCTGCGCGCGGCGACCGCGACAGCGATCCTCGCGGCGAACTACCTGGCCAAGAGGCTCGGCGAGCACTTCCCGGTGCTGTACTCGGGCCAGCACGGGCTGGTCGCGCACGAGTGCATTCTGGACCTGCGGCCGATCACCAAGGCCACCGGCGTGACCGTCGAGGACGTCGCGAAGCGGCTGGTCGACTACGGCTTCCACGCGCCGACGATGTCGTTCCCCGTCGCGGGGACGCTGATGGTGGAGCCGACGGAGTCCGAGGACCTGGCCGAGCTGGACCGGTTCGTCGCGGCGATGGCGGCGATCCGCGCCGAGATCGCGCTGGTCGAGTCGGGGGAGTGGAGCCGCTCGGACAACCCGCTGAAGAACGCGCCGCACACGGCGGAGATGGTGGCGGGAGCGTGGCCGCACGGCTACACCCGCGAGGTGGCGGCCTACCCGGTTCCGGATCCGCATGGTGCCAAGTACTGGCCGCCGGTGCGCCGGATCGACGGGGCCTACGGCGATCGCCACCTTGTCTGCTCGTGCCCCGCGCCCGAGGCGTTCGAAGAGATGGCATACGAGCAGAATTGACACGAAAAGAGGGTGACCGTGATGTCGGTCACCCTCGTTATGGTGACGGAGAGTGGCACGATGACTCTGTGTACGTGCCAATCAGGGGTCGCCGGGCGGTCTTTGGTGCCGCCCGGCGGGTCTTCTCAGTAGTGCTCGATCACGCCGCCGCGTGGCACGGCTCGGGCCTGGCCGGGTCGATGCAGCGGCCATCAGGCAGGAGTTCGCCGGTGTCGTCGAACACGATCACCCCGTTGCAGAGCAGGCTCCAGCCTTGCTCGGGGTGGGCGGCGACGGTATGGGCGGCCTCCCGGTCGGATTCACTGAACTGGGGGCACTGGGGCGTGTGCTGGCACATCTGGGGTCTCCGGTCGACGACTGTGGTACTGCTCACATTATGCTCCACCATGGCAAGCGATTCCCGCTGGGGTTCGGTCAGGTTGCGGGCAACAAATTGAGAACGTTTGGGAAACGGACCGACGGTTCTGCTTATCTCGAACGGAACCGATTTGAGTGGTCGATGGGCGATCCGGGCGATCCGGCGGCGCTCCTCGAGGCGTTTCTGTCCGCCGAGGGGCTTCCTGCCGGTGACCTCCACGGGATGGAGAACGAGCCGGGAACGGGCACGGTTACGGGTGCATCGCCGTTCGCCTCGCTTCTGATCTCGGCGGCCGCGGGCGCGGTCATCGCTGCATCAAGACATTCAACGCCCCCGGGGGTAGATGGAATTCCGGACGTCGTGGCGGTGGTCTTCGATCCTTGCGCGGGTGTTTCTGAACCGATCCGGCAACCCACGCTACCGCCGTCACTGTCCGTCGGCGAGTGGAACTCTTCGTGGTCGGCGGGTGAACACGCGGCGGCGGTGGAGCTGGTCCGGGAGGCGATCGCCCGCGGCGACGTCTACCAGGTGAACGTGGTGGGCCATCAGAGCGCGCCGTTCACTGGCGATCCGGGGCCTGCCCTGCGCGCGGTCGCCGGGCTGCCGGGGGCCGAGTACGGGGCGGTCCTGTCCGGGGACGGCTGGTCCGTCGCCACCGGATCGCCCGAGTGCCTCGTCACCGTCTCCGGCGGGATCGTCGAGACCCGGCCGATCAAGGGCACCCGCCCGCGCACCGCCCGGGGCCGCGCCGAGCTGTACGCCTCGGCGAAGGAGCGCGCCGAGCACGTGATGATCGTCGACCTGGAGCGCAACGACCTCGCCCGCGTCGCCGAGACCGGCAGCGTCGAGGTCACCGAGCTGTTCACCCTGCGGCCCTGGTGCGACCTGTGGCAGGCCGAGTCGGTGGTCCGGGGGAGGCTGCGGCCCGGCGTGGGGCTCGCCGAGCTGCTCCGCGCGGTCTGCCCCGGCGGATCCGTGACGGGGGCGCCCAAACGGTCCGCCCTGGACGTGATCGCCGGGCTCGAACCCGTCGGGCGCGGGCCGTCGATGGGCGCCCTGGGCTGGCTGGGGCCGAACGGCCTGGACCTTGGCCTGACGATCCGCACCGTGGCGGCCTCCGCCGGGCGGCTGCACCTGTGGGCCGGCGGCGGGATCACCTGGGACAGCGATCCGGAGGCCGAGGTGGCCGAGGCAGCGTCCAAGGCGCTCCCGGTCCGGCGGGCGATCGCGAGTGCCGCCGCGATCCCGTGGCCCGCCACCCTCTGATCGGCCCCGCCTCGGTTGCCCTCGCACTGGCCGGGCCGGGAGCCGGTCAGCCGAGCAGGATCCACAGGCCGATCGCCACGAACGCCGCCGGCACCAGCCACGGGCCGGTCCGTTCCAGGGCGCGGACCACGGCCGGCCGCGAGCCCAGCCACCCGGCCGCGAGGCACCAGAGGGCGACTCCGGCGGCGAACACGGCCACGGTGACCGCGGTGACCATGGGGCCGGCCGCGCGGAACAGCGGGGTGTAGACGGCGATGTTGTCGCCGCCGTTGGCGATGGTGATCCCGGCGACCGCGAGCGTGCCCGGGCCGGCGGTCGGCCCGGTGTCCGGCCCGGGCGCCGGGCCGGCGTCGTCGCGGTTCCGGTGCCGGATCGCCTTCGCGAGGCCGAGCAGCCCGAGCGCGAGCGGCACCAGCCCCAGTAGCCGGACCCAGCGATCCGGCAGTACCGCCAGGCCCGACGCGGCGAGCACCGCGACGGCCGTGAGCACGGCGATGCCCAGGTACTGCCCGGCCCAGATCCGGGTGCGGCCGGATCCGCGGGCGCCGAGGAACAGCACGGTGAGCACGAGCAGGTCGTCGAGGTTGGTCCCGGCGAAGACGGCTGCGGCCGACAGGACGACAGGAAGCGCGGCGGGCACGGCATTGGACAGCACGGACGCGAGGCTCACCGCGTGGTTCTACCGGACGGCCCGGCTCGCCGCGCAACCGGCGGGCGCGGTTACCGGCTGCCGAACAGGGCCGCGAGGAACACCTTCTCGATGTCCCGCGGATCCCGGGAGACGAACGTGCGGCCGCCGGTGACCCGGGAGATTGCCTGCAGGGCAGGGACGTCGGCGTCCGCCCCGAACGCGATCGTGACGATCTGCACGGGCTTGTTCGGGTCCGCCGCGGCCTTGAGCTGGTCGAGGGTCTGCTGGAACGTCAGGCCGCCGTTCTTCTCGTTCTTGCCGTCGGTCATGAGGACGACGATGTTGAGCCGCCCGGCCTCGTAGTTCGCCTCGGAGTTCTTGTAGGCGGCGACAGCCGTGTCGTAGAGGCCGGTCGCGCCCTGGGCCTTGAGGCTCTGCAGGCCCTTGTCCAGCGCGAGGCGGTTGGGCAGGCCGTTGGTGGTGCCGCCGACGGATCCGATCGGGGCGAGCTCGCGATAGTCCGTCGTCGGGGTGCGTTTGGTCGCGAACTCCCACAGCCCGACCTTGCTCTCGCTGCTGAACAGGCTGACGGCCTTGGTCGCGGCGAGCTGGACGATCTGGAGTTTGCTGGCACTCGGCGTCGCTGGATCGGCCATCGACCCGGACGTGTCCAGCACCGCGAGGACGTTGGCCCGGCGCCGCAGGGCGGTCCACGCGACGACCGTGCGGGTGACGGAACTGGGCAGGGTCATCGCGCGCGGCGGCGCGGTGATCTTCGGCTGGAAGCCCGAGGCGCTGGTGATCTTCGCCGCGAACTTCGCCGAGCGGTCGGCGTCGCGGAACCCGGCCTTGCCGTAGGCCGCGCGCCCGGCGTCGCTGCGCAGGTAGGTGAGGAACTGCTGGGCGATCTGCTGGCGGGTCTTGCTCACCCAGCTCGCCTTGAGGATCGCGAACGGGTAGTTGGCGTCCGCCGTGCCTTCCTCGGGATAGACGGCGGCGAGCGGCACCTTGGGGTTGGTGGCGTTGTAGTTCAGCACGTCGCGCTCGAGGGCGGGGAACGCCGACAGGTAGTGCAGCGCCGCGTCCTGGCCCTGGGCGTCGGCCTTGGCGAGCCCCTCGAAGAGCTGGCCGCTGTTCTGGTCGACCGTCGTGACCGTGCGCTCGAAGACCAGCCCGGTCTTGAGCTCCTCGTCGCTGACCTCTTCGTCGTTGTTGAAGTCGGTGATCGCGAACAGCGCGTGCAGGCCCGCGGTGGAGGTCGCTGGGTTGGTCATCCCGACCCGGAACCCACCCCACTCGGCCTTGCCGCCGGGCACGTCGGCCCAGGACTTCCCGCCGCCGAACTTGTCGACCAGGTCGCGCCAGCCGAGCGGGGCGTTCGGCCAGTTCAGTGCCTCGGCCATCGGCTTGGGCATCGCGATCACCACGGCGGAGCTGGCGAGGCTCTGCGGGGAGTCGGGAATCATCGCGGCGGCGTCGGCGCGGTCGGCCGCGACGAGCAGCCAGGCGTTCGAGTCGGGGGCCCACACGTCGGGGCGGGCGCCGTCGCGGCGGGCGTCCCAGCTCGGGCCGAGGGCCGCGGCGACGTCGGACGGGTTCTTGCGCTCGACCACCGCACCGATGCAGGTGCCGCCGATGTGCGGCTTGGTGTCCGCCCACTTCTTCGCGAGGTCGGACATGACCGGTGCCTGGTCGGCGGACGACAGGACCGTGATCGTCTCGGGCTTGCCGCTGCACCCGCGGCCGGCGAGCAGCACGTAGCCGAACGAGAGGCCGGACAGCAGCAGGACCACGGCGGCGGACACGGCGATCCACGGCGCGATGAAGAAACGCCTCTGGCCGGACTCCGCGCGGCGTTCGCTGCGGGTGCCATCCGGGCGTAGCCGCCCGGCGCGAGACTCGGAGCGGGACCGCGGCGCCGGCGCGGAGGTGCCAGGTGCGGATAACTCGCCCCGGTGCCGGCCACCTGACATCTGGTCACATCCTCGGGTCGATCCCGGGCGGGAGTTTACGGCGTGGCGGTGCGGCACAAGTCTACGCAGTGAAATAGGAGTGCAAGGCCGGCAGAAAAGACGACCAAAAAGCACTCCATGCCGTCACCGAATGGGCACCGATAGTGGTATTGAATCACCGTCCTGGCCCGATTCCCGCGGCTTTGTCATACGCGCCCGAATCAACTTTCTGTATTCGCCTCATCACTGATAGTCGACTTTTAGGCAACTAGTCGCGGCGCCCTGACCAGCCAGTTAGCCTTTGGCCGTGGTCGGAACTTCCGGTCGCGTAGTGGCGGGCGCAGCGATCGCCTGCGTCCTGGCACTGAGCGGCTGCGCGGAGCACAACGGATCGGCTGGAGCCGGGGCGCAAGGGCGTCAGCCGGTTCCTTCCCAGGCGCCCAGTGTGCTCCCCAAACCCACCGCATTGCCGATCACCGCGGAACGCTCGCCCTCGGGTGCCCAAGAGTTCGTCAAGTACTGGTTCGATGCACTCAATTACGCCACCCAGACCGGTGACGTGGCCCCGCTGCGCGACGCGTCGGCGCCCGGCTGCTCGGCCTGCGCCGACCTGGTCGCCTCGGTGCGCAACAGCTACGGCGACGGCGGGTACCTCCAGGGCGGGGCCTTCAAGGTCCGCTCGGTGACCGCCGAGGAGTTCAGCCTGGAGGACCGGCCGGTACTGGACGTCTCGTTCGACCGCACCTCCCGGGCCGGGATCGCCCCGGACGGGCAGGTCCGCGACAGCCAGCCCGCGGCCTCGTTCGTCAGCTGCTCGATCACCCTCGCCTGGACGGGCAACCACTGGAAGGTCAGCATCGTCAGCGGCGAGCTGCTGCCGCGGTCCTGACCTGACGGCACGCTGTGGCGGACGGCACGACCAGTTTTCGCGCCCGAAACAGCGGGGAACCGACGGCGAAACCCGGGCGGCGCAGCCTGGAAGGCGATGGCACCAGGATCGCGGGCCTTCGCAGGAGAGGGAGACTCCTGCGAGGAACCGCGACGGAAGCCTCCACGCCGCCCGCCGCACCGGTACGGGCGGAGCGGGCGTCCACCGTCGCGAGCCGCCATGCGGCCGTGATCCTGCACGCCACCATCGGTGATGTCCCGGGCCGCGGGGCGCTGGCCCGGGACGTCACCGCTCGATCCGCCCGCACCCGGACCCCGCCTGTGCTGCCGCTGAGCGGCCGGCCTGGTAGAGAACAGGGGTCACGCGCGGTCACCCGGTAGCCCCGCGGACTCGACGGCAGGGGGGCACCGCGTGAGCGAGCGGCCAGCGCTCGTCGCCGTCGCCCATGGCACCAGGGACGGGCGGGACACCCCGGCCGTCCGTGCCCTGCTGCGGCGGGTCGCCGCGTTGCGCCCCGGCCTGACCGTCCGCGAGGCCTACCTGCAGTTCGCGGATCCGCTGGCCGCCGACTCGCTCGCCGCCGCCGGGGACGCCGTCGCCGTGCCCCTGCTGCTGTCCCCGGGCTACCACGTGCGCGCCGACCTGCCCCAGGCCGTCGCCGCGGCAGCGACGGCGTCCGGCCGGGCTCCCGCGCGGATCGCGGCGGTGCTCGGGCCCGATCCGCTGCTCACCGAGGCGCTGGTGGGGCGGCTGGGGGAGGCCGGATGGGTGCCCGGGGATCCGGTGGTGCTCGCCGCCGCGGGATCGTCGGATCCGGCCGCCATCGCCACGGTCCGGACCGCGGGGCGGCTGCTCGCCGAGGCCACCGGATCCCCCGTGACGGCCGCCTTCGCCGCCGCCGCCGAGCCGTCGATCGTGCGGGCTGTGGCGGATCTCCGGGCGGCCCACCCCTGCCGGATCGCGGTGGCCTCCTACCTGATCGCCGCGGGCCACTTCCACGACCTCGCGGCCGCCGCGGGAGCCGACCTGGTGGCCGGTCCGCTCGCCGATCACCCCGCGCTGGCCCGGCTCGTGCTGGCCCGCTACGACGCCGCGCTCGCCGCCCGCCGGGCCCCCGGCAGCGAACCGGTTTAGCGATCAGGCCTGAGATCCCGCCGAATACCGGCCCGGGCTGCGAGGATTGCGGCGGAAAACAACCGAGAGCGGAACCAACCGAGACCCGAGGGAGCGTCCATGCCCACCGACGCCCAAGCCGCCATCTCCGTGCTCCGTAACCTGCACGAGAACCTGGTCGGCATCACCGGCAAGCTCTCCGCCGACGACGTGCGCCGCCCGTCCTATGCCGACGAGTGGACGATCGCGCAGGTCCTGTCGCACCTGGGCTCCGGCGGCGTGATCAACAAGCTCAACCTCGACCTCGCGCTGGCGGGCAGGCCGGCCCCGGACCAGGAGGAGTACCTGGCGATCTGGGACACCTGGAACGCCAAGTCGCCCGACGAGCAGGCCGCGGACATGGCCGAGGCCGACCGGGCGCTCGTCGAGACCTACGAGGGCATGGACGAGAGCCAGCTCACGACGGTCCGGGTGCCGTTCGCCGGGATGCAGCTCGACGTGGTCGGCGCGGCCCGGCTCCGGATCGCCGAGCACGCGATCCACACCTGGGACGTCGCCGTGATGCTGGACGAGTCCGCGACGGTCGACGCCGCCGCGATCGAGCAGATCGTGGACCTCACGCCGCAGGTCGCCGGGTGGGCCGGCAAGCCGTCGGGCGAGAACGTGGCCGTGCAGCTGACCATGGACAACCCGGTGCGCAGCTTCACGCTGACGTCGACGGACGCCGTGATCCTCGAACCGGGTGCCAATCCCGCGCTGCCGGTGGTGGACCTGCCGGCCGAGGCGTTCGTCCGGCTCGTGTATGGCCGCCTCGACCCCGCGCACACCCCCGAGATCGCCCGCGGCGAGGAGTTCCTGCCGTCCCTGCGCGCGATCTTCCCGGGCTTCTGACGCCACGATCGCCGAAGTCACGATCGCCGAAGTGCGGTAACTCCGGCCGGTCCTGACCGGCCGCGGTTACCGCACTTCGCGGCGGGTAGGTGTCAGCGGATCGTCACGGTGCCGGACGAGACGTCCACGTGGCGGTTGGTGTCGACCGCCGTGAGCATCCGGCGGTCGTGGGTGACGAGCAGGAATGTGCCCGGGTACTCGGCGAGCGCCACTTCGAGCTGCTCGATCGCGGGCAGGTCGAGGTGGTTCGTGGGCTCGTCCAGCACCAGCAGGTTCGTGCCCCTGGCCTGCAGGAGCGCGAGCGCGGACCGGGTGCGCTCGCCGGGGGACAGGGTCGCGGCGGATCGCAGCACGTGGTGCGACTTGAGCCCGTACTTGGCCAGCAGCGTGCGGACCGAGGCGTCGTCCAGTTCCGGCACCGCCGCCCCGAACGCCTCCGCCAGTGGCTCTCCGCCGAGGAACAGCCCGCGCGCCTGGTCGACCTCGCCCACGACCACGCCGGGCCCGAGCGAGGCGTGGCCCGCCGCGAGGGGGATCCGGCCGAGCAGGGCGCCGAGCAGGGTGGACTTGCCGGATCCGTTCGCGCCGGTGATCACCACCCGGTCGCCCCAGTCGATCTGCAGGTCGACGGGGCCGAGCGTGAACGATCCGTACCGGACCTCGGCCCCGCGCAGCGCGGCCACTACCGCACCGGCGCGCGGCGCGGCGGCGAGCTCGATCCGCAGCTCCCACTCCTTGCGCGGCTCCTCGACGACGTCCAGCCGCTCGATCATCCGGTCGG
Source organism: Actinomycetes bacterium (assembly GCA_025963185.1). Lineage (GTDB taxonomy): Bacteria > Actinomycetota > Actinomycetes > Mycobacteriales > Cryptosporangiaceae > RYN-140. The sequence goes on along the minus strand of JAOPVE010000322.1, from coordinate 5,288 downwards.
TCTGGCGGGCCTTGGCGGCCTGCTTCTCGGACGACTCGACCCTGGCCCGCTTGCCCAGCTTGTCGTTGTCGGGGGCGCTGCGGCGGGCGTTGCGGACTCCCTTGTCCATCCAGGCCCGCTGGGTGCGGCCGCGTTCGAGCAGCGAGGCCTTGGTGCCCGCGAACTCCTCGTAGGCCTCGCGGGCGTGCCGCCGGGCCACCTCGCGCTCCTCCAGGTACGCCGCGTAACCGCCGCCGTAGGTGCGCACCTGCTGCTGGGCGAGGTCGAGCTCGACCACCCGGGTGACCGTGCGGGCGAGGAACTCGCGGTCGTGGCTGACCAGCACGGCTCCGGCCTGGAGACCGGTCACGAAGCGCTCCAGCTGGGCCAGGCCGTCGAGGTCGAGGTCATTGGTGGGCTCGTCCAGCAGGTAGAGGTCGTAGCGGCTCAGCAGCAGCGCGGCGGCGCCCGCCCTGGCCGCCTGCCCGCCGGACAGGACCGTCATCGGCGTGTCCAGGCTGACGCCGAGGCCGAGCCCGGCGGCGACCTCCGCGGCCCGCTCGTCCAGGTCGGCGCCGCCGAGGGAGAGCCAGCGTTCGAGGGCCGTGGCGTAGGCGTCGTCGGATCCCGCCGATCCGGCGGTGAGGGCCTCGGTGGCCGCGTCGAGGTCGCGCTGGGCGCCGGTGACGCCCGTCCGGCGGCCGAGGTAGTCGCGGACGCTCTCGCCGGGCCGCCGCTCGGACTCCTGGGGCAGGTACCCGATCGTCGCCGTGGGCGGGCTGAGCGCGACGGTGCCGTGCTCGGGCGGGGTGAGCCCGGCCAGGATCCGCAGCAGCGTGGACTTGCCGGCGCCGTTCGGCCCGACCAGCCCGACGACGTCACCGGGACCGGCCACGAGTCCGAGGCCGGCGAACAGCGGGCGGTCGCCGTGGCCGGCGGCGAGGTCCTTGGCGACGAGGGTTGCGCTCACGAGGACGGGACGTTACCCGCTCTGCTCGGCGACGGGGGACGGGAGGCCGGTGGCTCCGAGCCGGCTGAGCAGGTGGTTGAGGTCGTCCACCTCGCCGGACTGCCAGCCGAGGGCGAAGGTTTCCCTGCTGATCCGCTCGGCGGTGGTCCTGGTCTCGCGCAGTTTGGCCCGCCCTGCGGCGGTGAGGGTGGCGTACCCGACCCGGGCATCCCGCGGATCGGCCTCGCGCGCGACCAGCCCCATCCGCTCCAGTGGGGCGAGCGCCCTGGTCACGCCCGACTGCGAGAGCAGCATGCGGACCGCGAGGTCGACCCGCCGCATCCGACCGCCGCGCGCGCCGTGCAGGTTGATGAGGATCGCCAGGTCACCGAGGCTGATCCCGTGGACCGGACCCAGCTCGCTGTCGAACCGGCGGGCCACGGCGGCCTGCACCCGGACCAGCCGCAGGCACACGTCGAGCGGATCGGCGGGCATGCGCGCTCCCGGTGTTGACGCGTCGTTGACGGCACAAGTGTCCAGCGTGGAGGGACCGCACGCAAGCACCCCGGGCCGGAGCGGGTCAGGCGCTCGCCGTGGCGGCCCGGTACAGGCCGGACACCTGGTTGCCGAAGTACGGGCTGTAGGAGATGTCGGGGGTCTCGCCGCCCTCCTGGTACCCGCCGACGACGCCCACGACCGTGCCCCGGCCCGTCGTCGGATCGACGTCGGTGATCAGCGGCCCGCCGCTGGTGCCCGCGGTGTACTCGGCGCAGTCGAACCGAAGCTGGGTGTCGCTCTGCTTGCGGGTGTAGTTGCGGCAGACGATCGGCGACTCGGAGTCCTTGGGGTAGCCCACCGTGGCGGTCAGCGCGCCGGGCTGGCGGCCGATCCCGAGCGTGTTCGCGCCGGCGGCCTCCTCGACCTGGCCCGAGTCGTTCGCGTCGACGGTGAGGAACGCCACGTCGTAGTCCGGGTCGGCGTTCTCCGTCCAGTGTGGATCGACCGTGACCTTGTGGGCGACGAAGATCCCGTACGGCGCGGACCCGGTGTGGTAGCCGGGCACGAACGCGATCCGGCGCGGGTTGGCGATCTCGTCGTCGCCCAGGCAGTGCGCGGCCGTCACGACCAGGTTGTGCGCCGGACTGTGCACCACGCTCGCCGTGCACGAGTGGCCGGTGACCGTGGATCCGGAGACCCGGGCCAGCGATCCGACGGCGGGGGTGCCGGCGAACGGCGCGCCCTTGAGTGGCTGCGACGGCACGGCGGGCACCGCGAGCGGCGAGGCGGGTGGGGCGGCCGAGGGCCTGGCCTGGACGGGCGCGGCCATCGGGGAGGGCTGAGGCGGGAGCGTGAGGGCGGCCGGGGACTCCTGGCCCGAGGTGGGGCCGGTGCAGCCACTCGCGGTGACCAGCCAGCCCACGAGCGCCAGCGGCAGGGCGATCCGTATGGACCGCGGCATCGTGCTGCGCAGCACCGTCGCCTGCGGTGCCTCGCCTCGTCGCCGCATGAGCCCTCTCCGTTCGCCGCAGTCGCCGTGGGTGCAACTACCCACGTCCCCGTCGCTGCCTGACCACCCTGCCGTGCCCGCCAGGTGAAAATGGCGGTCTACCCCGAGCCTAGGTCACGGACACATCACGTCAGCGACACATCAGGCAAACTTCTCAGCGAGCATGGAATCGGCCGTTCGTGCCGTCCTGCCCCGCGCGATCGCCATGCCGGCGATGCCCAGGCCGATCGCCAGCGCGCACAGGTGCCCCACGCTGGTGAAATCGCCGCTCGCGGCCACCGACGCGGACGTGCCGGCCAGCCAGCCCAGCGCCCACACCACCCGGACCATCGGGGGCAGCAGCGCCGTGGCCGCACCCGCGAGCGCCATCACGCCGTAGCTCACGCCCACGTCGAGCGCCGACTCGACCTCGGGCCCCGCCCACCCCTGGCGGACCGCTACCAGGAGCCCCGCCGCCACCACGAGGGTCGCCCCGACGTGGCCGGCCAGGAACACCCCGGCCGCGCGCCAGGATCCCCAGAGCAGCTCCGCCGCGCCGAACAGCCCGGCCAGCAGCAGCCAGGCCGTCGCCGACGGTGGATCCACCACCACGAACGCACTGGTCAGCAGCGTGCTCAGGTCGCCGCGGCCGAGGTTGTCGAGGTTCGTGCTCGCGGCGCGCAGCAGGGCGAGCTGGGTGTCGGAGTCCAGCCGCGACATCACCACGGTCACCGCGGCCAGGGTGCCGACGTAGGTGGCGGTGAGCGGAACGCGCCGGAGCCAGCCGCGCGCCGTGACCAGTACCCGGGGAACCCAGCGGGGGATCGGGCCAGCCAGGCTCGCCGCTGACGGGTAGCTGATCGGTTCGGCGCTCATGGGTTCAGTTCTCCCCTGCGGAGCTGGGAACCACACCTGAGCAACCTGGAAGTTGCCTGTGAACCGTCTGGCCGGGCGCTGGACGGGGGATCACCGATCGTGATTGCCGCGCGTGTTGCACGTCACGCACGGCGCTTGGTATACAGCGTTTCCCCACGTTTGCCGCTACGCGTCAGCTTTCGCCAGCCCCGAAACTTCCGCGGGTCGCGGCCGTGATTCCCCTGGAGGACACGTGCAGCGCAAGAAACTACTCGCACTCGGCATAGCCGGGCTGACCGCCGCGGGAGCCGCAGGGTTCGCCCTCGTGCAGGTCCCGTCCGCGAACGCCGCCACCCTGTCGAACGTCTGGTACGCGTCCGCGCCGTACCTGATGCCGTTCGACAACAGCCCGCCCGACGCCATCGCGGTGATGAACGCGACCGGCCAAAAGGCGTTCCAGCTCGCGTTCATCCTGGCCCCGGCCGGCGGCGGCTGTTCGGCGACCTGGGACGGCACCAAGGCCGTCTCGTCCGACACCGAGGCCGCGGCGCTGATTACCAAGATCCGGAACAACGGCGGCGACGTCAGCGTCTCGATCGGCGGCTACGGCGGCACCAAGCTCGGCCAGACCTGCGGATCCCCGGAGGCGACCGCGGCCGCCTACCAGCAGGTCGTCACCAAGTACTCGCTCAAGGCCATGGACTTCGACCTGGAGGAGCCCGAGTACGAGAACACCGCGGCGATCCACAACGAGATCGGCGCGGCGAAGATCCTGCAGCAGAACAACCCCGGGCTCTACGTGTCGATCACGACGCCCGGGACCGTCGCCGGCGGTACCGGCTGGTTCGGCACCCAGATGCTGATCGAGGCCAAGAACTCCGGCTACACCCCGGCCAACTACTCGATCATGCCGTTCGACGGCGGCTTCAGCGGCTCGGCGGACCAGATCGGCGCGCTCGAGAAGTTCCACGCGCTGCTGATGTCGACCTTCGGCTGGGACTCGGCGACCGCCTACGCCCACGAGGGCGTCTCGCAGATGAACGGCCGCAGTGACGCCGCCGAGTACTTCCGGCAGGCCGACTTCCAGGCGGTGCTGGACTACGCGACCAGCCACCATCTGGCCCGGTACACGAACTGGTCGGTCAACCGCGACCGCCAGTGCGCCGATCCGAACCAGAGCACCACGTCCGGATCCTGCAGCAGCATCCCGCAGACGGCCTGGGAGTTCACCAAGTACTCGGCGAAGTTCGCGGGCGCGACCCCGCCGAACACCCCGCCGCCCTCGCCCACGCCGTCCACCCCCGGCCCGACGGCCAGCCCGACGAGCCCGCCGCCCCCCGGTGGCGGAACCTGCACGGCCGAGGCGTGGAACGTGAGCAAGGCCTACACCGGCGGCACGCTCGTCTCCTACAACGGCCACACCTGGAAGGCGCAGTGGTGGACCCAGGGCGAGACCCCCGGATCCGCGGGCGTGTGGACCGACCAGGGCGCCTGCTCCGGCGGCGGCCCGAGCACCCCTCCGCCCGGCGGCGGGACGTGCCCGGCGGCGTGGGACGCGACCAAGGCGTACACCGGCGGATCGACCGTCGGCTACGGCGGCCACAAGTACACGGCCCAGTGGTGGACGCAGAACGAGAAGCCCGGCGTGGCGGCGGTCTGGAAGGACAACGGCGCCTGCTGACGCGGTAAGTCAAGGGCCGGGCTCCACACCGGAGCCCGGCCCGTGCCGGGTCAGCCCGCGCCGCGGCCGAGCTGGGAGGCGCGGTAGGCCACCTTGCGGGCGCGCATCACCTCGCCGAGCGGACGGTGCTCGGCGAGTGCGTTCCACGGGTCGAAGCGGCTGGTCTCGGCGCGCGCGGCCAGCACCGGATCCGGCGTCTGCGACGGGATCGTCAGCCGCGCCACCGGCACGTACGGCGAGGTCCAGTTCACCGACGCGTCCTCGATCGGGGTGCTGGCCTCGTCCGTGAAGAACTGCGCCTGCACCTCGTGGACGAGCGGACCCTCGGCGAGCCGGGC
>JAOPVE010000301.1 GCA_025963185.1 Actinomycetes bacterium | reverse complement strand
TACTTCTTGGGCAGCAGGCGGGACAGCTCGCCCATCAGCTGGGCGTCGTTCGAGTCCTGGCTGAGCTCCCAGGCGAAGACGCCGCGCAGGCCGGACTGGCTGACCAGCTTGGTGCGCTCGTGCAGCGAGGCCGGGTCCTCGTAGGTGATGACCGTGGGGGTCTGCAGCTCGTAGGGGGCGACGCAGGTGCCGTCCGGGTTGAACGTGTCGCACAGGTGGTGGTTGGCCGTCGCGCTGAACAGCCACGGCTCACCGGCCGGGCTGACCCACTTGCGGGTGAAGCCGTTCTGGCCCTTGCCGTCCGCGGTGAGAACCTTCGCGACGTCGACCATCTGGTGGTAGGTCGGGTTGGGCGTGCGGTCGAAGTCGAGGCTGTTCGCGTCGAGGCCCTTGTTGTCGTAGGGCTGCCAGAGTGCGTTCTTCTCGGGGGTCCGGATGAACTGCAGACCGTAGAAGGGCACGCCCACCACGATCTTGTCCGGGCTGACTCCGCTGCGCTCGTAGAAGCCGACGGTCCCGGTGGTGTTCCAGGTCGGGTCCTTGGCGTTCTCGTCCTTCGGGTCGGAGTTGAACAGCGAGGTCGGGCTGGTCTTCTTGCTCCAGCCGCCGTTGTAGTCGTAGGTCATGACGTAGATCCAGTCGAGGATCTGGCCGACCTTCTGGAGCTGGAAGTACTTGCTGCTGTTCTTGGCTGCGGGCATCGCGGCGGTCAGCAGGTAGTGCTTCTTGCTCGCGGCGCCGAGGGTGTCGAGCTGGCTGCGGAACTCCGAGAACAGGGCGGTGGCGTTCGCGCGGTCCGCGGGGGTCGGGTCGACGTTTCCGCCGGCGACCTGCGTCGGGTACTCCCAGTCGATGTCGATGCCGTCGAAGACCCCGGCGCCGGATCCGTCGCCGCCGACCGTGCCGGCCGCGGGGAGGTTGCCCTTGATGAACGTGTCCAGGCACGCCTTGACGACCGCGGCACGGCGCTCGGGCGTGGCCGCGACCTGGGAGAACCAGGTCGACTTGGTCCAGCCGCCGAGCGAGATGAGCACCTTGACGTTCGGGTTGGCCTTCTTCATCTTCAGCAGCTGGTTGAAGTTGCCGAACAGGTGCTGGTTGCCCGAGTTGGCGTCGTCGGCCACCCCGTCGACGGTGTGGTCGCCGGTCCAGTACACCTGCTGGTAGTCGGCCCACGGGTCGGTGACCTCACAGCCGGCGGCGCCCGTGTCCTTGTTGAAGGTCGGGTTGCCGAACGCGTACTGGATCACGTTGAGCTTCTTCGCGGGGATGTCCTTGACGTAGTACCCCCGGCCGTAGACGGCCCAGTTCGCGAAGTACGCCGACACGACGTTGTCCTTGCGCGGGACGATGACCGACTCGCCTGCCTGTGCCGACACGAGCGGAGCGGCCGCGACGGCCCCCGCAGCGAGTGCGACCGCAGTGGCGGCAGCGCCGATCCACAGCTTCTTGCGGAACACGAAGGGCTCCTTCTCGGTCGCCGCGACGGCGCACCGGACACGCGGCTCCTCAGCGAGGAGAGAACGGCAGGTGGTCTACACCAATCTGAGGGCACACCCTCGCGGACGGGATGTGCGGTGTCAAGAGCGGTGCGGACCTCGTTATACCGCGGAAACGGGGCTGGCTAACAGCCGGGACCGGCCATTGTGGAGACACTGGGTCCGGCGCTCACCGTGGGCTCAAAACCCACTACCCAAAGCGATATTGCGGACCCTCGAATCAGCCCTCGACAGGCCTTTGGAAAGGACGACCGCTTACGGGTCGAGACGCCAGACCTGGTTCGCCGAGCCGGTGCACTCGCCGAGCCGGGTGATCGTGAGGTTGGCGGTCTGCCCGGGCGGGAGTTCGAGGCACTTGCCGTTGGCGCGGTTGACCAGCAGGCCCCGTTGCGCGAGCCACTGCTGTGAGGGCGTCCCATCACACGGCCAGAGCACCGCCCGCTGGACCCGTGTGTTCGGCTGCGGGACCTCGAAGTCCAGGCACTTGCCCATGGCCCGCAGCGACTCGTTCGGCCCGCCGGACCAGCGCTGGGAGACCGATCCGTTGCAGGTGAACACGCCGATCGGGGTGCCGTCGGCGGTCCGCTGGAAGGGCACGTCGAGGCACTTGCCGCCCGGCCCGATGATCGGTCCACCGTGGGCCGGCTGGCCCGGCGGGACCGTCGACGGCCGCGGCGCGGCGCTGGCTTCGACCGACGGGGTCGGGGACGGAGCGGGCGACGGGGAGGCCGAGGGCGACGGCCGCACCGTGGCGGACGGGCTGGGTGTGGCCGGAGCGCCGTTCCCCGCCCGGACGGGACTGGGCGAGGGCGAGGACCCACGGCCGCCCGAAAGCTGGATCACGCTGATCGGGGACGAGGACAGGGTCGCCAGCAGCACGATGGCGAGGATCCCCAGCGAGGCGGCGATCACCGCCGCGGACCGCCCGGCGTGCTGGTGCAGCAACGCAACCGGCCCCGATCGACCCGAGCCACCCGAGCGTCCGGATCCCGCGGACCGTCCAGCCCGTGCGGACCGTCCAGGCCGCCCCGTCACCGCCGGGGGGAACCCGGTCCGGCGGAGCGGCCCCATGGCCTCGGCCGCGCTGAGGAGCCGTCCCGGCTCGTCGGCCGCCGCGAGGATGTCCTCCCGGAGCCCGGCCGGCAAGGGACTGCGCTGGGAGGCCCGGAACGCGACGGACCCGCCCGCGTCCTCGGCGAGCGCCTTGTCGGAGGCGGCGCGTAACCGGCGGGCCCGGTGCTCGCTGATCCCGAGCACGTGGGCGACCTCGGAGTCGTTCATGAGCTGCCGGTGGACCAGGTCGGTGACCTCCCGCAGTTGCACCTGCCGGGGTCCGCCCCGGCTCACGAGGATCCCGGCCCTGGCCTCGTGCGCGCCACTCCCGTGCGCCCCGCCGCCGCCGTCCAGTTCGGCCGTGGCGTCGTCGTCCTCGGGCTCGCCGGCCTCAGCCGCCGCGCTGTCCCGCCGGCGCACCGACTCGGCCCTGACCAGCGAGTACAGCCACGGCCGGAACTGCCGGGGGTTCACGAGCCGGGCCGCCAGCGCGGTCGCCGCGAGCAGGGCGTCGTGTAGCGCGGCGGCAGCCAGCGACGGATCCCCGAGCAGCGTGAGGGCGTAGTCGTAGAGCTCACCCTCGTAGCGGTCGAGCACGTTCGCCAGCGCCGTCGCCCCACCGGCACGGAGCGTCTGTGCCAGCACGACGTCGTCCATGCTCCGGACGATAACAATGACTTAACGTCACCGGCGCCCCGTGCGACATTGCGGCTATTCGGACGGCGCATCCTAGCTCGCCCCACGTTGCCCCTAGCCTGGATCCAGGGCAAATGGCCTGGTCCAACGCGTAGCGGGCAGCGCCGCCGGACTAGGTCACACCGGCGCAGCAACCCCTGGGTCCCCCGGAAGGACTACCTTGCGTGACAGCTCCTCCACCCGGGAGTGAAGTCGGCCGACGTACTCCTCGCTCTCGGGCTTCATCAGGACACTGCGCAGGATCCGCCCCCGGCCCTCGCCCTGCACCGCGTGCCCCCGGGCCGCGAGCGCCTCGGCCGTCACGCCGTAGGTCGCCAGGAACACCGGATCCACCGGGTCGGTCATCCCCGCGTCCATGATCGCCGCCGAGGCCGCGTCGATCGAGGTCAGCAGCGGTGGATCGAGCCGCGGCAGGTAGGCCACGATGTCGAGTTCCGGCTCCTGGTACGGGGCGAGCACGTCGGATCCGGCGAGCAGCGAGGCCCACCGCAGCGCCGCCCGGCGGCCGGGGCGCAGCACCTCGCCGAGCCCGCCGGGGGTGGGCGGCAGCAGCCGGAACGTCAGCCACAGCGCGGCGGCGGCGGCCCCGGCCCGGCTGCACTCGATCGAGATCTCGCCGAGGTGCAGTTCGTCCGAGGTGAAGTAGGTATAGGGCGAATCGTGCTGGTAGAACCGCCCGACCGACGGATCCGCGAACAGCACCGCACCGCACCCATACGGCTGGAGCCCGTGCTTGTGCGGATCCACCACGATCGAGTCGCACGAGGCGATCGCGCGCCAGGGATCCGGGGCCACCCCGTCGGCGGATCCGTCGGCGAGCAGCGTGAAGAACCCGCCGTACGCCGCGTCGACGTGCAGGCGCACCCCGTACCGCTCGCGCAGGGCCAGGGCGTCCTGGATCTGGTCCACCGCGCCGAGCCCGGTCGTGCCCGCCGTGAGCACGACCGTGCCGACCTGACCGCCCTCCAGCAGGTCGGCGAGCGCGCCGAGGTCGATCCGGCCGAGGGCGTCGGAGTCGACCGCGAAGGCGGGCACGCCGAGCAGCTGGCACATCCGGGCGTGGGTGTAGTGGCTGTCCGCGCTGTAGGCGACGCCGAGGCCGGGGTGGCTCTCGCGCGCGACGTAGAGCGCCTCCAGGTTCGCGATCGTGCCGCTGGTGGTGAGGTGGCCGAGGTGCTGGTCGCCGAAGCCGAACATGGTCGCGAGCTGCGCGACCACCTCGCGCTCCATGGCGGCCGTGGCCGGTCCGCCGTCGAGGGCGTGGTTGTTGGGGTTGATCTGCATGGCCGCGACGTACCCGGCGATCGCGGCCGGGTGCGGCGGCTTGAGCATCTGCCCCGCGTAGCGCGGGTGGAAGAACGGGTAGTTGTCACGCAGCCGCCCGGCCAGCTCGCCGAACGCCTCGGCGAACCGCTCCTCGCTGACCTGCAGGGCCGGGTGGGTGTCGTAGCCGCCGAACTCGCCCGCCCACTTCTCGTACGAGTCGACGGCGGTCGTGAGCCAGTTCCGGAGATCCACTGCGTGCAACCCCTTATCGCGGACGGACGGCCGCCAGCAGCGCGCCGTAGGACTCGATCAGCTGGGCCCGCTCGGTGTCCAGCAGCGGGCTCGGCTGCGGGCAGCCGGCGGCGACCCACTCGTCCGAGGTGACCATGGCCTCGGCCCGCAGCCGCGCGGCCTCACGCACACCGGCGGCCGGGACGGAGTACACGTACGCGTACAGCGCGGTCAGGGCCTCGCACAGCCGGGGCAGGCCGCCGCCCTCGCGCTGGACCTCCCGGTGCGCGCGCCACCAGTCCACTTCCAGCCGGGCGGCCTCGGCGGCGTCGATCTGCTCGTGGTGGGCGGCGGCGACGAGCGCGTAGAACCGCCGCATCGCCGTCCGCGCACCGTCCGGATCGTTGCCCGGGTACGGCGCCCACAGCTGGTTCGCCCGCAGCACGTACCAGGCCCCGAGGATCGTCCGCGGCCACGACATCCCGAACCCGGCCCGGATCATCCCCACGAACGCCCCGAGCACCCGGACCCACTCGCGCCGGTAGTACCCGGCCCACGCGTCGCACTCCAGGCTGCCGACCCGGTCCGGATCGAACGACCGCATCGGGCTGGCAGCCACGGCACTCACGCCCGCCCCTCGCTGCGCCCGCTCACGCCAGGTTGGACGAGCGCGGGTAGGCGTCCGCGGGATCGGTGAGGACGTTGACCAGATACGGGACCCCGGCGGCGAAGGCGCGGTCGAGGGCGGGCCGGATCCCGGCCGGGTCCGTCACGGTCTCCCCCGCCCCGCCGAGCGCCGTGACCACGTCGTCGTACTTGAGCGCGGGCTGCAGGTCGGCGGCCACGTCGTACCCGTACAGCAGCTTCATCGGGTGCTTCTCGAGCCCCCAGATGCCGTTGTTCCCGGCGACCATGACCACCGGCAGGTTCTCCCGGGCCAGGGTCTCGGCGTCGGCGAGGGAGAACCCGGCCGCCCCGTCCCCGAGCAGCAGGCAGACCTGCGCCGACGGACGGGCCAGCCGGGCGGCGATCGCGTATCCCGGTCCGGTGCCCAGGCAGCCGAAGGGCCCGGGGTCGAGCCAGCAGCCGGGGGTGTAGGAGTCCAGGTACTTGCCCGCGTAGGACACGAAGTCGCCGCCGTCGCCGATCACGACCGCGTCCCGGTCGAGCACCTGGCGCAGTTCCCCGTAGATCCGGGACGGCTTGATCGGATCGGTGTCCGCCTCCAGGGCGCTCCGCTCGGCGGCCCGGTCGGCGTTCTCCTGGTGGCGCAACTGGGAGATCCAGGCCTCGTGCGGCGCCCGCTCGCCCGCGTGCTCGGCGAACGCGGTGAGGATCGCCCGCAGGTCGCCCGCCGGAGCCGCGGCCGGGGTGACGTGGGTGGCCCGCTGGCTGGGCGCGTCGACGACGTGGACCACGTCCGCGCCACCGAAGTCGCCGAAGCCCAGCCGGAAGTCCAGCGGCGTGCCGATCACCGCGACGACGTCGGCGCCCTTGAGCGCGGTGCGGCGGCTGCGCGAGAACGCCAGTTCGTGGTCCGCGGGGATGCAGCCGCGGCCCTGCCCGTTCGCGAAGACGGGCACCTGAATCGCCTCGGCGAACGCGACGAGCGCCTCGGCCGCCCCGCCGCCGTACACGTCGGACCCGGCGATCACCACCGGGCGCTGGGCGCGGGCGATCAAGCGGCCCGCGCGAGCCACCTCGTCCGGATCGGCCTCCACCGGATCCGGCACGAACGCCCCGGCCAGCTTCACCTCGGCCCGCGAGTACACGACCTCCATGGGCAGGTCGAGGAACACCGGACCGCGATGCGGGCTCAGCGCGGCCACGAGCGCGTCCCGCACGTCACCCGGGATCGCCTCGGTGCTGGTCACCGTCGCCGCGTGCTTGGTGATCGGCGCCATGACCGGGACGTGGTCGAACTCCTGGAGCGATCCGGCGCCCCACCGCCACTGCGGCGCGCGGCCTCCGAGCACCACGACCGGCGAGGCGTTGAACAGCGCGGTCGTCACGCCCGAGACGCCGTTGGTCACCCCCGGCCCGGCCGTCAGCACCGCGAGAGCGGGCTTGCCGGTCAGCTTCGCGAGGCCGTCGGCGGCGAAGACCGCGGTCTGCTCGTGACGGGTGCCGACGATCCGCATGCCGGTCTTGTGCGCGGCGTCGTAGAGCGGGAACACGTGCCCGCCCGAGACCGTGAACATCGTGTCCACACCGTGCTGGGCCAGCACCGCGACCGCCAGATCGCCGCCGTGGCCTTCGAGCACACCTTCGGTCTCGCTCATGCCACACCCTTCCGCCGTCAGGTCGATGCGAAACCCTACTCAGAAGTAGCCGGAACTGCCCGGGAACCCGCGAGAGCGGCCTCGCGCTGCTTGCGGGCCATGTCCTCGATCGCCGCCCGGTGCGCCGCCGCCCGCTCGTACTCGGCCACCCGGTTCTTCACGACCCGGCCTGGCACGCCCACGACCACGGAGTGGTCCGGCACGTCCTTGTTCACGACGGTGTGCGCCGCGAGGACGCAGCCGCGCCCGACCGTGATCCCGCGCAGCACCGTGACCTTGGTGCCGATCCAGCAGTCGGGGCCGATCCGGACCGGCGTCTTGACGATCCCCTGGTCCTTGATCGGCACGTGGATGTCGGCGTACACGTGGTCGAAGTCGCACACGTACACCCAGTCCGCGACGATCGTGGCCGCGCCGAACTCGATGTCCAGGTACGTGTTGACCGTGTTGTCCTTGCCGAACACGCACTTGTCGCCGATCCGCAGCGTGCCCTCGTGTGCCCGCAGCGCGTTGCCCGAGCCGATGTGCACCCAGCGCCCGATCACCAGCCGCCCGTAGCCGCGGCGCGCGTGCAGCTGCACGTCCGGGCCGAGGAACACGAAGCCCTCGGTGACGATGTGCGGCTTGGTGACCTTCAGCACGAAGAACCGCCAGTAGCGGATCAGGTACCACGGCGTCCACGCGCGGTTCCGGATCACCCAGCGCAGCGAGGCGAGGGTCAGGAACCGCGCCTGACGAGGATCACGACGGCTGGCCACCACGGACGCCAACCTACAGCGAGCGCCAGGCGTTCTCGGCGTTGCTCCGGCGCGAGCCCGCGATCACCAGCTCGCCCGAGACCGTCGCGGTGAACGAGTTCCAGTACACGTACTGCTGGCTGTCGTTCGACTGGCTGCCAGAGACGAACCGGCCCTGCTGCTCGCCGCGGCGGTTCGCCCACACCGCGTTGCGCTCGACGTTGACCTGCCCGCCGAGCCCGCCGCTGACCGACTGGAAGTACTGGTCGCGCGAGCCGGGACCGTCCCATTTCAGGTACCGGACGGTGAAGTTCTTGAACTGGCAGCTCACGGCCTCGGTGACCCCGCTGAGGTTGAGGCTGGCCGGCTGCTGCTCGGTGCACTGCGCGTTCTGCACGCCGTTTCCGGCGAAGTCGCGCAGATCCGGATCGGCGAAGGTCTGCCCGGGAAGGCCCACGGCGCCGGGGCTCGCCGGGGCCGACGGGGACGGCGAGACGTCGGGCGAGGGCGAGACGTCGGGCGAGGGAGCGGCCACGGACGGCTCGGGCAGCGGGACGAGGGGGACGTTCACCGACGCGTCCTGCTTCGTGGTGCTGGTGAACGCGTGGGCGGCGTAGAAGCCACCGCCGGCGCAGAGCGCGAGGACCAGCAACCCGCCACCGACGATCGCCGGGCCACGGGACCGCTTCTTCGGCGGCGGGCCGTAACCGTAGGGATTGGCAGCATATGGATCGTTCCCGTAAGGCCCCTGAGGCGGGTAGCCCGGCGGCGCGTACTGCGGCGGGCCGTACGCCGGATCGACATACGTTCCGGACGGGAGCACCTGGGTGTACTGCGGCTGACCAGGCGCGACAGGCGGCTGTCCGGAATAGCCCCCCGGGGTACCCGGTCCAGCCGGCGGCACGGGGGGATAGTTCCCCTGGCCTTGATCCGGTGGGTAGGACATAGATCCAAGGTGCCACAGCAACCTCGTAGGCGACACCCTGCACGTCCGTACTCGGGGGATTTGCACGGTTAGTCAGGCAGGTCCCCTGCGGAGATTACGGTCTGGGGGCCCTGGGTACGGTCGGACAATGAGTGCCACGCCCCAGGGACCCGTCAAGGAGCATGCCCGGCTCCGGCCGAGCGGCAGTGATACCGCCGGCCCGGCCCGCCCCCACCGCTTCCACGAACTGGACCTGCTCCGGCTCGTCGCCGCCCTCGCCGTGGTCGCGTTCCACTACACGTTCCGCGCCAGCGTCTCGCACCCCGTGCTCGCCGAGACCGGCTTCCACGATCCGCACGGGATCTTCCGGTACGGCTACCTCGGCGTCGACCTGTTCTTCGTGATCAGCGGGTTCGTGATCCTCAACAGCTCGTGGAACAAGCCCGCCAGCAGCTTCGTCGCCTCGCGCGTCGCCAGGCTCTACCCCGCCTTCTGGGTCGCCTGCACGATCACGGCACTCGTCATCGTCCTGGATCCGAACGAGCGCTTCGGGGTCTCGTTCGGCCAGTGGCTGGTGAACCTCACGATGGCCCCGGATCTGTTCGGCGTGAACCAGGTCGACGGCGTCTACTGGACCCTGCTGGTGGAGCTGAAGTTCTACGCGCTGATCCTCGTGCTGTGCCTGATCCGGATGACCCGGACCCGCGTGCTCGCCTTCGCCATCGGCTGGCTCGCCGTCTCGATCTGGCACAGCCTGGTGCCGCTGCCCTCGTTGCTCAGCCAGCTCCTGATCCCCGACTGGAGCGCCTTCTTCATCGCCGGGATCCTGTTCGCGCTCATCGCCCGCGAGGGCTGGCAGCCCCGCTACACCGCGCCGCTCGCGATCGCCTACGTGTGGTGCCTGCACCTGGCCGCGCAGTTCGCGGACGGGCAGTCCCAGAGTTACGGCGGCAACCTGCGCACCGGCACCGTCTTAGCGATCGTCACAGCGATCTTCGTGATCTTCGGCCTGATCTCCTCGCACAAACTGCACGCCCGCTGGACCGCCAAGGTGGCCTTCCTCGGCGCGCTGACCTACCCGGTGTACCTGCTGCACCAGAACATCGGCTTCGTGCTGTTCGGCCTCGGCCACGGGCACCTCGGCAAGTGGCCCCTCGCCGCGCTGGTCCTGGCCACGGTGCTGAGCCTGTCGTGGGCGTTGCACGTCCTCGTCGAGCGGCGGGTGGGCCCGCCGTTGTCGCGGTGGGTTCGCGGCCGGCTGACGTCGATCCGCGACGCGCTGGCCGGGGTCCGCCCGATGGACGAGATCCGCCACTCCGACCTCCCCCTGGCCTCCACCCCGGCAGCGAAACAATTCGCCGACGCAAGCACCCGTTAGCCCACCCCATCGCGGACACCCCCATCGCGAAGTGCGGTAGCTGCGGCCGGTCCTGACCGGCCGTGGTTACCGCACTTCGCAGGGTGAATCGGATCGAGGGGTCGCGTTCGGGTCAACAATTGATGACTGTTTTGCCCGATTAGTCGTATTGTGGTGACGAGCTTTGGGCGGCATCTGGGAGGCCATCAATAGTGAGTACCGTGCTGATCGCGGACGACGATCCGGACATTCTGGATCTCATCCAGTTCAAGCTGGAACAGGCGGGCCACACCCTGGTGACGGCCACGGACGGGACGAGCGCGCTCGCCGAGGCCCGGCGGGTCACCCCCGATGTGGCTGTCCTCGATGTGGCGATGCCGGGTCTGTCCGGCCTGGACGTGTGCCGTGAGCTGCGCGCCGATGCCGCCACCGCCGGGATCCCGGTGATCCTGCTGACCGCGCGGGCCCAGGAGAGCGACGTCGAGGTCGGCTTCGAGGTCGGCGCCGACGACTACCTGACCAAGCCGTTCAGTCCCCGGGAGCTGGTGAGCCGGGTCGCCGCGGTGATCGGCCGGACCCGGGCGTGATCAGCGCCGCGTGGCTCACCGGGACCGCGCTGCTGATCGGATCGCTGTGCGTCGTGCTCGCCACGGTCACCGCGCTGTGGCGGGCGGTCCAGGATGGCCGGCGGCGCCGGCGGGCGCGGCTGCTCGCGCCGGTCCGGCCGCTGGTGCTGCGGCTCGCGGCGGGTGGTGACGAGGACGGCGACGCGGTCCGCACCCTGACCGGGCTGGATCGCCGGACGTGGGCCAGTGTCGAGCCGCTGGTGGTGAAGATGCTGGGCAAGATCCGCGGGGAGGCGCGCGGCGAGCTCGTCGGGTTGCTCCAGCACCACGGGGCGGGGGCCCGGGCCAGGGTGAACCTGAGCAGCCGCAGCATGACCGCCCGCGCGACCGCCGCCGAGACCCTGGGCGTGCTCGGCGAGATGTCGGCCGCCGAGCCGGTGCGCGCGCTGCTGACGGATCCGTCGCCGGATGTTCGCCAGGTCGCCGCCCGCGCGCTGGGCTACACCGGGGATCCGTCGGTCGCCGACGACCTGCTGGACGCGCTCGGATCCGTCCCGGCCCAGACGATCGCCCAGACGCTGCTCAACATCGGATCCACCACCGCGCCCACCCTGATCTCGGCGCTGAACGACGAGCGTGACGCGGTCCGCTCAGTGGCCGTGGAGGTGCTCGGCCTGTTCCAGTTCGTGGGCGCGGTCAAGCCGCTCGGGCTGATGCTGCCGGTGGAGCCGTCGTTGCAGGTCCAGCTGCGGATCGCCACCGCGCTGGGCCGCCTCGGCCACCCCGGCGCGCTGGGCCCGCTGACCGCCGCGCTC
>JAOPVE010000296.1 GCA_025963185.1 Actinomycetes bacterium | reverse complement strand
GACGAGCAGTCTATTGAGGATCACCGCCGGACTCCCGTCGACCGGGTCGCACGGCGCGACCGACTCTGACCAGTTCGCCGCTGCGGAGCAGCTCACGGGCGCCCAGTAGCGCGCGGATCTCCGCCAGCGCCTCGGCGGTCTCCTCGGAGCGTCTGCTCCCAGGCTCCCTTCGGACCTGCTCCGTGGCGCCGGCGCGCTCGGAGTCGTCGTCCGCGCTCGCCGCGCGCCGAGCGGCGGTGTCCGGCTGACCGGGGATCAGCAGCCAGAGCGCGGCGGCGGCGGCGAGCACTCCGAGGACCAGGACCAGCCCGACCGCGATCCGGCGGCCGCCGTCGGTGCCGGCCCGGCTGGTGAGCAGCCCGTCCAGCCCGTCGAGGACGGCATCGTTGAGGCGCAGCCCCGACTCCCGCAGCCGTCCGGCGCCCTGGTCGGCCGCGTCGGCCGCGCCGGCGGTGAGCCGGTCGTTCGGCGGCGCGGGGAAGGCGTCGGCCGCGGCCCGGAAGTCATCCATCGGCGCGACCAGCGCCGGGCCGAACGAGCGGCCGCCCGCGTTGTCGACGGCGACGTGCACGTCACGGTCGAGCGCGTCCGCGGCCCTGTCGAATTCGCTGCGGGCGGTCGCCGCGTCCAGGCGCCCGGGCGTGACGCCACCGGCTGCGTGCCCGGTGACCGCCAGGTGCAGCAGGTCGGCGTGGCGGCCGGCCTGGACGATCGCGGCCGGTAGCTGGGTGAGCGACGCGTCGGCAAGGTAGCGGGTGCCGAGCACCGGATCCACGACGAGCCCCGAGGCGTCCCCGGCGCGCAGGACCAGGTCGAGCGTCAGGTCCACCGCCTCGGTGAAGCGGTCGTATGCGGCGCGGCCGGTCCCCGGTGAGCTGGTGAGGTGGGCGATCCGGGTTCGCAGGTCCGTCCAGTGGGTGGTCACCGCGAGGGCCTGCCCGTTCGCGGCGTCGGCGGCGTTGACCTGGGCCACGGCGCGGTCCACGGGCCCGGCGTCCGGACGGCTGCCGTGGACCGCGGTGGACTGCGCTCCGCCGAGTGCGACGACCAGGTTGCCGAGCGCCTTGACGTACCCGGCGCCGTGCCGCTCATCCTGTGCGGCGGTGACATCGGCACTCGAATGCGCCCACGCCAGCGAGACGGCGAGACCGAGGGGAGCCAGCATCGCGCCCACGAGGAGCACCGCCGCGAGCAGCCGGCGGCTCTTCGGCAGCCGCCGTCGCGGGACGGGCGCCGGTAGCAGTTCGCCGTCGCCCGGGCGCGCGGCGGCCTCGGGCTGGCTGTCCGCGGACGCATCGTGCGCGCGGGCCTTCCTCGTGGCCGAGTGGGCGGCGCTCATCGCACCGCTCCGGAGTGCTCGGCGGCTCGCACACCGGTGCCGTCGGGCGACGGCGGGCCCGCCCTGCTGTCGCCGTCCGGGAAGCCTTCGGCGTCACTCGCGAGGCCCGGCGCGAACGTCTCGATCGCGGGCAGCGCGCCCCCCTCGTACGCGGACTCGCCGTGTACCGCGAGGTCGAGCCCGATGTCCTCGGTGCGTGCGGGTACCCGGTTGCCGACGATCCGGCCGATGAGCCCGCCAGCGAGGCCGGCGACGCAGAACGAGAGGACCGCGACCGCGCCCGCTGCGGCCGCCTGCCAGCCGAGCAGCCGGTAGCCGCCGCCGTAGAACACGCCGTTGCCCCCGGCCGGATTGATCGCGGTGGTGGCGAACAGGCCGACCGACAGTGAGCCGATCAGCCCGCCGCCGAGGTGCACAGCGACGACGTCGAGCGCGTCGTCGAGGCCGAACCACATCTTGAACGTGACGGCGAGCGCGCAGGCGGCTCCGGCGGTGATCCCGATGACCGCCGCGCCGATCGGGGTGACGTACCCGGCTGCGGGTGTGACGGCCACCAGTCCGGCGACGACCCCGGAGGCGGCACCGAGCGAGGTGGCCTTGCCGTACCGGATCCGCTCGACGCCGATCCAGGCGAGCAGCGCGCAGGCCGCCGCGGTGAAGGTGTTGACCAGGGCGTATCCGGCGACGTTGTCGGCGCGCAGGGCGGATCCGGCGTTGAAGCCGATCCACCCGAACCACAGCAGGCCGGCGCCGAGCATGGTCATCGGCAGGTTGTGTGGGCGCATCGGCTGGTCCGGCCAGCCGTGCCGGCGGCCGAGCACCAGCGCCATGGCCAGCGCCGCCGCGCCCGCGTTGATGTGGACGACGCTGCCACCGGCGAAGTCCAGCGCGCCCTGTTTCGCGGCCCACCCGGTCGGGGAGAACAGCCAGTGGGCGGCGGGGGCGTAGGCCAGCAGCGTCCACGCGATCATGAACGGGACGAAGGCGCCGAATCGCCAGCGGTCCGCCGTGGCGCCGGTGATGAGTGCTGCCGCGACGATCGCGAACATCATCTGGAAGCCGGCGTAGACGATCGGCGGGATGATGAGCTGGTGCGGGCCGGTGAAACCCGGGAGGCTGCTGCCGAGGCCGGTCAGGCCCACATAGGACAGATCCCCGATGACCGGGGTTCCCCGGCCGAACGCCAGGGAGAACCCGGCCAGCACCCACGTCACACCCACGAGCGCCATGGTCACGAAGTTCTGCATGGCGATGGCCAGGATGTTCTTGGCCCGCACCATTCCGCCGTAGAAGAACGCCAGGCCGGGAGTCATCAGCAACACCAGTGCGGTGCTGGCAAGGACCCACGCCGTGGCTCCGCTGTCGATCCGGATCTCGGCCGGTGGCATGCAGACCTCCCGGGAGCGGGCCTGGCCCGAGGACGGGCCGGGCGGTGTCCGCGTCGCCTTCTCGCATCACGTCGTGTGCTGAGCGCTGGCCGGCCCGAACTACGTCCGGCGGTATCTGGGGACGCCGTGGAGAGGCCACGCCGCGCGCCGATGTGGCGCGATCAGCCGCCTTCGCACAACACCGGGGATCGTGCCACCGCGATCGGGGACGAAGTGGCAGGTCCGTGCCGCCGACTCCGCTCTGTCACGAGGGGCCGGTCCACCACCGCCAGGCCGATTCTGGTGCGAACACCGCCGTTCTCCGGAACTCTTCCCGTCAATCCGGGGATGTGGGGCCAACTCCTCCGTTGTGGACCTGGCCGGGGTGGCGCGAACACGGTGATCCGCCCGGCGGGAAACGCGCGTTTCGGGACGGGGATCAGCCCGGCCGCACCGGACCTGGCATCCGAGCGTCACATCTTCGGCCGCCGTCCTGCGGAAGGTCGCGCACAGATCACTCTCGGTGGCGGTCCGGGCAGGGGATTTGTGGTGCGGCGACTACGCCCGGTGAGAGCGGGTCGGTGGTACGGGAGTGCCATGGGCATTCTGCTGCCAGCCGGGCGCGAAATTTGCGCCGATAATCGGAAGCACGGGCGGAAAGAGCCCCGAACGGGCAATCCGATCTGGAATTCCGGACCGCGCAGCGGCATGCTCAACAGCCGTGAGGCCCTCGGGACTGGTGCCTCACCTGCAGGCTCTGGGGGTGCCGCGGCCGCTCGCCAGGGCCTACGCCGCGCTGAGCGAGATCGCGCCCGCCACGGCCGTGCAGGTGGCACGCCGAATGGACGAGCCGGACATCGACGCGGTCGAGTCCGGGCTCGAAGACCTGCTCGTGCTCGGCATGGTCGCGCGCGACCCGGACGGGTTCCGGCTGGTTCCGCCCGCGATGGCCGTGACGGCGCTGGAGTTGCGGCAGCTCGCGGAACTCGCCGAGGCCACCGCGTCGGTGGGCTCGGCGTACGAGCGGTACCGGCGCGTTGCGGGCGAGCCCGACTCGGCCGTCCTCGAACATCTCGCGCCGCCCTACGCCGGCCAGCGCCTCCAGCACGCACTCACGGCCGCGCGAGACCACGTGGACGCCTTCGACTCGCCGCCCTACGCCGACGCCGACGCCGCCTCGGTGTCCGATGTGGAGTGCGACCTGCTCGCCCGCCAGGTGCGATACCGGACCGTCTACGCCAGGGCGGCGCTGGAGTGGCCGGGCCGGCTCGACGGGCGGATCCTGCCACTCATCGACGCCGGGATCCACGCGCACGTCACACCGATCCTGCCGGTCAAGCTCTGGATCGTCGACAGCACCACGGCATTCGTCGGACTCACCCACCATCACACCGACCGTCCCGCGACGATCGTCGCCATCACCGGGTCACCCCTGATCGCGGCACTGACCGGGCTTTTCGAGGCCACCTGGCAACACGCCGCGCCGCTGTACCCGGGCACGGATCCGGCCGCGCCGGTGCGCCTGCCGCCGAGCGACCGGCGGCTGCTCGCCACGCTCGCCGCCGGACTCTCGGACGACCTCGCGGCGCGCACGCTCGGCATCAGCCGCCGCACGTTCTACCGCCGGCTCGAATCCCTGATGGCGCGCACCGGATCGACCACGAGGTTCCAGCTCGCCCTGCACACCGCGCACCGCAACTGGCTGTAGCAGGCCCGGAGGCTGACATGGACGACGGACTGAGCCACCAGTTCCGCGTCCTTGGCCTGGACCGGCTCCCGGCGCGGCTCTACCAGTTCCTGCTGACCGCCCCGCCCGCCCGTCCCGCCGAGATCGCCGCCCGGATCGGCGAGCGCGACCTGGACGACGTCGAGGGCGCCCTGGCCGAACTCGTCGAACTGGGGCTGGTCGGCGGTCCGGCAACCGGGTACCGGCCCATCGCGCCGGCGGCCGCCCTCACGATCCTCGAACGGCGGCGGACCGCGCGGATCACGGAGGCCAAGGCCGGCGTCCTCCAGATGTACGAGAACGTCCGGCGGATCGCGGGAGCCCAGCCCGTGGACGGCATGGAGGCCCTGGACGCGACCCAGACGCGAGTACGGCTGGAGGGTTCGGTGCGTGCCGCGCGCCAGGAGGTCCGGACGTTGGACACGCCGCCGTACGGTCCGGTGGCGGATCCGGGCCGCCCGGCGAACGGCGTCCGCTCCCGGACGATCTGCTCGCGCGAGGCGCTGGAGTTTCCCGGCCACCTCGCCAGCGTCGTGCTCCCGGCCATCGGCGCTGGCGCGCAGACCCGCACGCTGCCGGAGCTGCCGGTGAAGTTGCACCTGGTGGACGACCAGATCGGCTTCGTGGAGCTGACCAGCCACGAAGCCGACTCGCTCTCGACCGCCCTCGTCGTACACCGGTGCAGCGTGCTGACGGCGCTGATCGGGTTGTTCGAGAGCGCGTGGGCGCAGGCGCTACCGCTCGACCCCGGCGCCGGACTGGACGGCGGCGCGGCGATCCGCGGGGGAGACAAGCTGCTGCTCGCGCTGCTGTGCGCGGGACTGGCCGACGACATCACCGCCCGCGAGCTCGGCATTTCGCAGCGGACCTACTACCGCCGGCTGCGGCTGCTGATGGCCCGCACGGGCGCCACCACCCGTTTCCAACTCGCCGTACACGCCACCCGCGCGGGCTGGATCCCCTGACCTGCCGTCACGATCACGGCTCGCGGCTGTCCGGCACCCACGCGGGCGTGCCGCGGATCACGGCCGCCGTCACCCTGTTGACCGGCCCGCATTGGCGGGTTGTGCTCGGCCAGTTCCGGACCGACCGTCCTCAATATCCATACTTGACATATAGGATTAGGGGGGCTTGGATCTGTGCATGAGCCCGCTCGCCCCTCCCCGCCGCGCAGCCGCGACCCGCGCTGCCGGTGGCCGGGTGGCCTTCCACGCGGTGATGCGGCTCTACGTCGACCTGGCCAGGGTGGCCAGCGCGACCTGTCGGCCGGCCTGCGCCCGCTGACGTTCCGTCACTGACGTCCCCTCGCTGACTTACCGGCTCGCCCACCCCTCGCGGGGTCCTCGGGCTGTCGATGTGCTGATCCCTTGGCGTTTCGCACGGCGCTCCCCGCCGTGTGCTGCTCACCCGTGCCCCGCCCCTGGGAGGAACCATGTCCACTGTCACCCAACCCGCCATCGGCCTGGACGTACGGCAGATCGGCGGGCGCATCGGCGCCGAGATCCACGGCGTGGATCTGCGCACCGAACTCGACGACGCCGTCTTCGCCGAGATCAACTCCGCGCTGCTGCGGTTCAAGGCGCTGGTCTTCCGCGGCCAGCACCTCGACGACGAACAGCAGTTGCGGTTCGCCAGCCGGTTCGGGCCCCTGACCACCGCCCATCCGACGGTCCCTTCGATCGAGGGACAGCCGAACATCCTGCCGGTCGACGGCGACGAGGGCGTCCGCGCCAACCAGTGGCACACCGACGTCACGTTCGTGCAGAGCCCGCCGAAGGTCTCCACGCTGCGGGCCGTGGTGATCCCGCCGTACGGCGGTAACACGCTGATCGCCAGCACCGGCGGGGCCTACCGGGATCTGCCCGAACCGCTACGGGTCCTCGCCGACACGCTCTATGCGGTGCACACCAACGACTACGACTACGTGCAACCGCAGTTCGCCAACGAGAGCGCCGCCGAGTACCACAAGCTGTTCGTGTCCCGCCGCTACCAGACCGCCCACCCGGTCGTCCGCGTGCATCCGGAGACCGGCGAGCGAGGCCTGTTCATCGGCGGATTCGCCCAGCGGATCGTCAGGCTGTCCGGCACCGAGTCACGCGACATCCTGCGGCTGCTCCAGGCCTACGTGACCCGCCCCGAGAACGTGCTGCGCGTGCAGTGGAACGCGGGCGACCTGGTGGTCTTCGACAACCGCATCACCCAGCACTACGCCCCGGACGACTACGGCGACCAGCAGCGCAGCCTGTTCCGGGTGACCGTGGCCGGTGACGTGCCGACCGGGGTCGACGGATCGCCCAGCCGCATCGTCGAGGGCGACGCGGCCAGCCACTACACCCCGACCCAGTCCTGACACCGGGAGACTGTGATGACCGACCTCGCCCCGCCCCCCACCCGCATCGCCGTCGCGCGCGTCGCCGGACACATCGGCGCCGAGCTCTCCGGTGTGGACCTGTCGGCACCGCTCAACACCGAGACCGTCGCCGAGATCCGCTCGGCACTGCTCGCTCACAAG
The DNA here is from genome assembly GCA_025963185.1 of Actinomycetes bacterium. Lineage (GTDB taxonomy): Bacteria > Actinomycetota > Actinomycetes > Mycobacteriales > Cryptosporangiaceae > RYN-140. The sequence continues at coordinate 1,557 of JAOPVE010000296.1, read as the reverse complement.
GTGGTCTTCTTCCGCGGTCAGCACCTCGACCACGCCCAGCAGATCGCCTTCGCCCGCCAGTTCGGCGACCTCACCCACGCTCACCCGCACGAGGACGCCCCGCCCGAGGACCACCCGGAGATCCTCACCATCGACCCGCGCCGCTACGAGGAGCTGTACGGGCTCGACCGCACCCAGCAGTCCCGGCGGCAGTACAGCTACTACGCCGGATGGCACACCGACGTCACGGCCGCGGTCAACCCGCCGGCGGCGTCGATCCTGCGCGCCGAGACGGTTCCGTCCTTCGGCGGCGACACGACCTGGACCAACCTGGTGGCCGCGTACGAAGGCCTCTCCGAGCCGCTGCGCCGGCTGGCTGACGGGTTGCGCGCCGAGCACCGTTTCCTGGCCGGCGTGGATACCACCGGCGCCGGCCGCTACGAGGAGCGGATCAACCGCAACCTGCTGGTGGCCGTCCACCCGGTGGTCCGGGTGCACCCCGAGACCGGGGAGCGGGCGCTGTTCGTCAATCCGGGCTTCACGACGAAGATCCTCGGGCTGTCGGCCGCGGAGAGCCGGCAGATCCTCGAACTGCTCTTCGCCCAGATCGCCCGGCCCGCCTACACCGTCCGGTTCCGCTGGCACTCCGGTGACATCGCGTTCTGGGACAACCGGGCCACCTCGCACCTCGCCCCGGAGGATCTCGACCACCTCGACGTCCAGCGCACGCTGCACCGGGTCACGCTGATCGGCGATCGCCCGGTGGGCCCCGACGGGTTCACCTCCGAACTGGTCTCGGGCGTGGAGTTCACCGCGCGGCGCGAGCCGGAAGGCGCGATTCCCGGTGCCTGACAAGGGCGGCGTGAAGATCAGCGCCCGCGGGCTGGCGAAGGTCTTCCCTGCTTCCGGTGGCGCCGCGGCGCTGCGCGACTTCGACCTGGAGGTGCCCGACGGCGAGTTCTTCGTCATCGTCGGCCCCAGCGGATGCGGGAAGTCCACCGCGCTCAACCTGCTCGGTGGACTGGACCGGCCGACCAGCGGCGAGCTGCTGCTGGACGGCCGGCCCATCCTCGGTCCCGGCCTCGACCGGGGGTTCGTCTTCCAGCAATACGCCCTGTTCCCCTGGCGCACCGCGCTGGGCAATGTCGAGTTCGGGCTCCAGTCCAAGGGCCTCGGCCACCGGGAACGCACGCGGGTCGCCCGCGAGTACCTCGCCCTGGTCGGGTTGTCGGCGTTCGCGGACAACTATCCGCACACGCTGTCGGGCGGCATGAAGCAACGGGTCGCGATCGCGCGAGCACTGGCGTACGACCCGGACGTCCTGCTGATGGACGAGCCGTTCGCCGCACTGGACGCCCAGACCCGAGAGGGCCTCCAGCAGGAGCTGCTGCGGATCTGGCAGGAGACCGGGAAGACCGTCGTGTTCATTACGCACAGCATCGAGGAGGCCGTCTTCCTCGGCAGCCGCGTCGCGGTGATGACCGCTGGCCCGGGCCGGATCAAGCAGGTCGTCGACATCGACCTGCCGGGATCGGCCCGCGTCGCCGAGGACGACATCAGGTCCAGCTACGAGTTCAC
>JAOPVE010000275.1 GCA_025963185.1 Actinomycetes bacterium | reverse complement strand
CGACCTCGAACTCCGGTTCGGCGATCGTGTAGCGGATCTCGTCGGCGAACTGCAGCCGCCGGCCGAACTTCTCACTCAGCGCCGGCGCGGACAGGTAGGTGACGTGGCCGACCATCCGCGCCACGCCCAGGCCCGCTTCGGGCGCGCGGCCCGTGCCGTAGTAGTGGCCGCCCTGCCAGTCCGGGTCGCGCATGATCGCCTCCCGCGCGATCGCGTTCCAGGCGACGCCCTGCGGCTGGAGAGCGTGCGTGCTGGCGATCACCACGACGGCGTCGACCTGATCGGGAAACAGCACCGCCCACTCCAGCGCCGCCATTCCGCCGAGCGAGCCACCGGCGACCGCCGCGAGCCGCTCCACCCCGAGCACGTCCAGGAATGCGCGCTTGGTCCGCACCATGTCCGCGACGGTGATCACGGGGAAGTCCGGACCGTAGGGCCTGCCTGTCGCCGGATCGATCGAGGACGGGCCCGTCGTGCCGCGGCAGCCGCCGAGCAGGTTGGTGGAGACGACGAAGTACCGGTCCGTGTCGAACGCCTTGCCCGGACCGATCATCCCGTCCCACCAGCCCAGCCCCTTGCCGGCGAGGCCGTCACGATCCTCGGCGGCGAACCCGTCCCGCGTGCTCGCGTCGGGCGCCGCCTTCGAAAAGCCGGCCGCGTGGGCGTCGCCGCTGAGCGCGTGGCACACCAGGACGACGTTGTCGCGGCTGGGGGAGAGGGCGCCGTAGGTTTCGTACGCCACGCGGACCGGGTGGAGTTCGCGCCCGCAGTCGAGCCGCACCGGCTCCGGCAGGTCGACGTACTGGGTTTCGACGCTGCCTGCCGAGCCTGCTGCGAGCGTCGACACTGGCGCCATGGACGCGATCATAGCTAGTCCCCCGCTCACTGGGCCCGTATATTGTCACGTATCCAGATGGGGCAGCTAGGTAAGTAATCGAGAGGGGCGCCACAGACATGACCACGGCCGAGAACGGAGTCAACGTTCAGGCACTGCTCGACGCGCGCGACGTGCTCAAGGGCGCGCCTGAGGCCGCTCAGTTCACGTGGCGGGCGACCTCCAAGTGGCAGCACGGCGTCCACAGCACGACGACGATCCAGAACTTCTTCGGGCTCGGGCAGGAGCAGACCCACAAGACCGAGAGCGTGTTCGACGCCGACCACCCCGCGGTCTTCGCGGCCGAGGACAACGGCATCACGCCCATCGAGTACCTCCTCGTCGGCCTGGCGAGCTGCCTGACCGCGGGCGTGGCCTCCGTCGCGCAGAACCGCGGCATCCAGCTGCGCTCGGTCGAGTCGACGGTCGAAGGCAACCACGACATCCGCGGGATCCTCGGCGCCGACAGCGACGTCCGCAACGGCTTCAACGACATCAAGGTGACGTTCACGATCGACGCGGACGCCTCGAAGCAGGAGATCGAGGCCCTGGTGGCCCAGTCCCAGAAGCGCTCTGCCGTGTTCGACGCCCTCACGAACCCCACGAACGTCGCCGTTGAGGTCGCCTGACGGGCGCCGCGCTGCCGAGCGCGTCACCACGGTCGTCATCGGGGCGGGGCACGCGGGGCTTGCCGCCAGCCACTTCCTCGGCGAGCGGTCGATCGACCACGTCGTGCTCGAACGCGGCGAGGTCGCGAACTCCTGGCGGCGCGAACGCTGGGAGTCCCTGCGGCTGCTCACCCCGAACTGGCAGAGCCGCCTGCCAGGCCTGCGCTACGAAGGCCCGGATCCCGACGGCTACATGACGATGGGCGAAGTGATCGAGTTCATCGAGCGCTTCGCCATCGCCTCGCGCGCTCCCGTCCGGACCAGCACGACCGTGACCTCGGTGCGGCGCGCCGACGGCGGGTACGACGTGACGACGGACCGTGGCGAGATCCGCTGCCGGGCCCTGGTGATCGCGAGCGGCGCCTGCAACCAGCCAGCCGTGCCGCCGGTGACGGACGCGGTGCCGGAGTCCGTCGAGCAGCTGACGCCGTTCGGCTACCGGGGTCCCGATCAGCTTCCCGACGGCGGCGTGCTCGTCGTCGGCGCGTCGGCGCGTCGGCGACCGGCGTCCAGCTCGCGGCCGAGGTGAGGCGATCGGGCCGGCCGGTGACGCTCTCGGTGGGCGAGCACGTGCGGTTGCCGCGCACCTACCGCGGGCGCGACGTGCTGTGGTGGATGGACGCGTCCGGTGTGTGGGATCAGCGGCACGACGAGATCGACGACCTCACCCGCGCCCGGCGGCTACCGTCGCCGCAGCTCGCCGGGACCAGTGACCGCGCGACGCTCGATCTCAACGCGCTCACCGCGATGGGCGTGGAGCTGGTGGGCCGCTGGGCGGCGGTGCGCGACGGCCGCGCGCTGTTCTCCGGCGGACTGCGCAACGTCGCCGCGCTCGCCGACCTCAAGATGGAGCGCCTGCTGGACAACTTCGACGACTGGGCCTTGACCCGCAGCGGTGGCGCCGAGGCCGGCCGTCCCGAGCGCTTCGCGTCCACCCAGGTGCCCGGCTCGACCCGGTTGCAGCTCGATCTGCGCAGCGGCGAGATCCGCTCGATCGTGTGGGCGACTGGTTTCCGGCCCGACTACCGGTGGCTGGACGTGCCCGTGGTCGACGCGAAGGGCCAGCTACAGCACGAGGCGGGGGTCGTCGCCAGCCCCGGACTGTACGCGCTGGGGCTGCCGGTGCTCCGGCGCCGCAAGTCGACGTTCATCCACGGCATCGAGGACGACGCGCGTGAGATAGTCGATCACCTGGCGCGCTACCTGGCCGTTCGCGCCTGATCGACGGCCTGCCGTCCGCCCATGCCGGGCCAGCTCGCCGGCGCCGCGGCGAGCCGCACTGACCGGCGTTTCTCGTGCAGTCCGTGACTGTCTAGGCGAGTGGCCCGTCGCCTCGGATGCGGGCGTGCAGGTGCATATCGTGGCGGCCGTCGGAGTGGATCGCGTCGCTGCGCTTGGTGCCCTCGAGGCGGAAACCAGATTTGACGGCGACGCGGCAGGACGCACTGTTGCGCGTCGAGTGATCCACATGCAGACGGTGGAAACCAGCATCGCCCAGTGCCCACACGCTCAGGGCCGTCAGCGCGCGGGAAGCCACACCCGCTCCACGGGCGGCGGGGAGCACCCAGTATGCGCACCCAGCGACACCGTCATCGAGATTCATTCCTCCCAAGGCGATGCGCCCCAGCACCTCGCCGCCGCCGCCGCGGGTCACCGCCCAGCTCGCGCCCGTCTCCTGCGCCCATGCCTGGCGATACTGCTCGAACCATTCACGGACCTGGTGTTCAGACGCCGGTTGGCGGGTGTGCCAGTGCCGGATCTCGGGATCCCGGTAAGCAGCGAGGAAAACTCCTGCGTCGGAGGGCTCCCAGGGTCGCAGCAGCAGCTCACCCGGGGCGGAAAGAACCGGTTGCGGACCGGCGGCGAGGGCGCCAGCGGGGATGGCAGGCGGCGTGGAAAGGGCTGGCCTCACGCCTCATCCTCTCTCGACGGCGATCAACGGTGTCAAGCTCGTAGCTCAAGTCGCGCGGTCAGAAGCCCTGTACCGGTGCGGGTACAGGGCTTCTGGTGGCTGCGCCGAATGTTCGCGCGGACCGGTCAGCAGGCGGACTTGTACACCGCCGCCTTGCCGTCCGCGGCGTTGATGTTGTCGCTGGTGATGACCGTGAAGCCGGTCTGCACCTTGGGGGTGACCTGCCCGCCGTCGAGGGCAGCCACCGCCATGTCGATGCCGTACTGGCCGATGATGGCGGGCTGCTGTGCCACGAGAGCCTGCACGATTCCGGCCCGGAGCGCCTTGACCTGACCGGGACCGGCGTCGAACCCGACGATCTTCACCTGGGCTCCCTTGTTCGCCTGGCGGACGCCGGTGGCGGTCCCCTCGGCGGCGAAGAGGTTGGTGGCGAACACGCCGACCAGGTCAGGATCCTTCTGCAGAGACGAGGTCATCAGGTTGCTCGCGGTGGCGGGGTCGTCGTGGGAGTACTGGACGCCGAGGTACTTGAACTTCGGATCTGTCTTGACGGCGTCCTCGAAGCCCTTCGCTCGGGCGTCGACGGTGGAGATGCCGGGGTCGGTCGACATCACCATGACCTTGCCGCCCTGGGGACTGAGCTGCTTGATCGCCGCGAAGGCCGCCTTGCCGCCGCCGAGGTTGTCGGAGGCGATCGCCGAGGCGGCGTAGGACGGATCCTTGGTGGTGGTGTCGACCAGCACGACCTTGCTGCCGCCCTGCGCCGCTACCTCCAGGGGCTTCTGCATGGCGGTGACGTCGGTGGGAGCGATCACGATGGCGTCGGGCTTGTTGGCGGTCACCGAGTCCAGAATCGGCTTCTGCAGTGTGGGATCGAACTTCTGCGGTCCCTGGGTGTTGACCTTGACGCCGAGCTTCGCCGCCTCGGCCTGGATTCCGCACTGCATGCTGATGTAGAACTCGTCGCCGGCGACGCCTTGGATGAACTGGATGTTGTAGTTCTTCTTCGCCTTGCCGGGCGCGGTGATCGAGGTCGCCGCCGGAGCGTTGGAGGCGGTGCCGCTGGCCCCGCCGGTCCCGGTGGGCTTGGAACTGCTGCACGCGGTCACCGGCAGCGCGAGCGCTACAGCCGCGGCGAGCGCGACGCTTCTGCGGTTCATGGGCCTGGTCCTCACTTCTTGAGCTTCAGCATGGCGAGCAGGGGGTTGGGTGCGCTGGCGCCGCGGAGCGCGGCGGCTCGGCGGGACTGGTCGACGTAGACGGCGGCGACCAGCACGGTTCCGACGGCGACGCCCTGCCAGAAGGCCTCGACGCCGATGATCACGAAGCCGGCCTGCAGTACGGCGGGAATGAAGAGGCCGACGACGGTGCCAAAGATCGATCCCTGGCCGCCGAAGATCGACGTGCCGCCGATGACGACGGCGGCGATCACGTTGAGGTTGGTGAGGGACTGCCCGGCGATCGTGGTGGTGCCGAACTGCGCGAGGGCGAGAATGGCGCCGAGCCCGGCGAGGGTCCCGGACAGGCCGTAGATCAGGATCAGGTGACGGTCGACGTTGATGCCCACGCGCCGGGCGCCCAGCTCGTTCGAGCCGATGGCGTAGGTGTACCGGCCGAATCTCGTCTTGTGCAGGACGATCCCGCCGATGATGACCACGATGAGGGCGGTGAACGGCAGGGCCGGGATCCCGAGGATCTTGATGTAGGTGTTGAAGTCGGTCAGGGCGCCCGGCACCGCGCGGATGTCGATGCCGCCGGTGATGACCTGCGCGAGCCCGAGGGCGACCGACAGCGATCCGAGGGTGACGATGAGAGCCGGGATCTTGGCCTTCGCGACGAGGAAGCCGTTCAGTAGTCCCCAGGCGATGCCCGCGACGAGGGCGGCGAGGATGCCGAGCCCGGCGACCCCCCAGCCGTCGCCGCCCACGGCCGCCATCACCTTCGCCGCGATCACCGAGGAGAACACCAGGACCGAGCCGATGGACAGGTCGATGCCGGACGTGACGATGACGAACGTCATGCCGACGCCGAGCACCGCCCAGACCGCGATGTTCTGCGAGATCAGGGAGAAGTTGCTGGTGGAGAGGAACCTGCCGCCAGCGGCGATGGAGAACGCGGCGACGATGACGAGGAGAACCCCGAGGATCCACACCGACTGGAGGTTGGCGACCCGCCGGAGGTAGGAGTCACCCGCGGGTGGATCGGCCACCACCTGCTGGTCGGGTGCCTGGCCGGGCGGCGTGATGACGCTCATGCTGCGCCCTCTTTGCTGTCGGCGTTGCTGAAGTCGAGGGCACCGGTCATCGCTCCGACGAGCTGCTCGACGGTGGTTCCCTTGGCCGGCAGCGTCGCCACCCGGGTGCCGAGCCGCATCACCTGCACGCGCTCGGCGACCTCCAGCACGTGCGGCATGGAGTGGGAGATCAGGACGACGGCGATGCCCTTGTCCCGCACTCTCTTGATCGTGTCGAGGACGTTCTTGGTCTGGACGACGCCGAGGGCGGCGGTGGGCTCGTCGAGGAAGACGATCCGGTTGGCCCAGGTGATGGCCCTGACGATGGCGATCTGCTGTCGCTGGCCGCCGGACATCGCCCCGACCTGCGCGGTCAGCGATCGCACGGTGCCGCCGAGTTCGCGGAAACCGGCCTCGGCGCGGGCCCGCATGGTCTTCTCGTCCATGAAGCCGAGGACCCCGAGCAGTCCCTTCCGGGAGACCTCCCGGCCCAGGAACATGTTCTGGACCGGGTTCAGGTGGGGTGCGAGGGCGAGGTCCTGGTAGACGACCTCCATGCCCATCTCGGACGCCTGGTGGGGGGTGGTGATGGTGACCTGCTCGCCGTCGAATAACACCTCGCCGGAGTCGACCGGCAGGTTGCCGGTGAGGGCCTTGACCATCGTGGACTTGCCGGCGCCGTTGTCGCCGATGAGCGCGACCACCTCGCCCGCGTTGATGTCGAAGGACGCGTTGTCGAGCGCCCGGACGTGACCGAAGCTGCGGGAGAGTCCGCGGGCTTCGAGCAGTGGAGGCATGAGGGCCACCTCTTCGGGATGGGGGACAGGAGTAGTGGTTGGCTGCGGGCCGCGTGGTGGATCAGAGGACGATGACGGCCTTGTGCACGGACGGATCCGTGGCGAGGGCGTCGATGGCCTTGCCGTAGTCGTCGATCGCGAACCGGTGGGTGATGATGCCGTCGGTTTTCGCGCGTCCGGTGCGCAGCGCGGCGATGGCCGCGCCGAACGAGGTGATCTCCGCGAAGGAGCCCTTGATGGTGATCTCACGCCGGAAGACGTCGAACGGGTGGTAGGTGACGGTGTCGTCCGGGTGCGTGACCCCGTAGACCATGACGGTCCCGCCGTTGCGGGTGACCGGGACGCAGAGGTCACCCACCGCCGGTGATCCGGTCGCTTCGACGACGACGTCGTAGCCGTCCCCGCCGGGGGAGGACTCGCGGACCGCGGCGATGTTCCCCTCGCGATCGCCGCGCCCGATCACCACGGTCCGGTCGATGCCGAGCTTGGCCGCGGTGGCGAGCTTGAACTGGCTCGGCGCCGCGACGGTGACACTGGAGGCGCCGCCACTCGCGATCAGCTGGGCCAGCAGGAGCCCGGTCGGCCCGGCACCGAAGACCAGGGCGCTGGCGCCCGGCCGGAGCTGGAGGGTCTCCAGTCCGTGCATGGCGCAGGCCGCCGGCTCGGCGAAGACCGCGGTGTCCGCCGGCAGTCCCTCGGTGGAGAAGACCAGGGTGCCGGGCACGGTGACGTAGCCGGCGATGAATCCCGGAAAGTTGCTGCCGTAGCCCTTGAGGTTCTCGCAGAGGATCAGCCGTCCGGCCCGGCAGTAGTCGCAGTAGCCACAATGGACGTTGGGATTGACGGCCACCTGCTCGCCCAGGCGGAAGCGGGTGACGCCCGCGCCGAGCTGGTCCACGACGCCGACCAGTTCGTGCCCGGGGATCAGGGGGAAGACCGCGTTGAAGTCGCCCTCGTGGATGTGCAGGTCGGTACCACAGACGCCGACCTGGCCGACCTTGATCCGCACCTCGCCGGCTTTCGCGTCCGGTGTCGGGATGTCCCTGACGGTGTAACTGCGGGGTGCGTCGTAGACGACGGCCTTCATGGCGGCTCTCTCTTCCGGATGGTGGAAGTGCCACGGCTGAACGCGGATCCTGGTGAGTGCTGTTAACACGCCTGCAACGTGACACTAAGCCACGTCGGAGCCTCTGTCACCGGTGACATAGAGAATGTGTCGAATGCACTGTCACCGGTGACATGGGTAGGAGTTCACATCGCGGTCCAGGGGCGCGCCCGGTCACTGGCCACGGCGACGAGCCGCTCCAGCCGGGGGCGGGCAACGTCAGACAGGAACGACGCGCGGTCCTGGCCGGACAGGGCAAGCGACTCCCGCCAGACGGACCGGCCCGCGATGAACCCGGAGGCGCCGCCCTCGTCGAACGCGACCTGCAGCACCGTGGTGAAGGCGTCGAACGGGACCCCCGCCGACAGCACGGCCCACGGCCGGTCCAGGACGTCGGCAAGACGCCGGCAGCCCTCGGGCGAGCCCGGATACTCCAGCTTGAGGAGGTCGCAGTCGATGTCGTTGAGCGCCCGCGCGGCTTCGATGATGGCGTCCTCGCGGCGCTTCCCGCTGAGATCCTCGCCGGGCAGCGGATAGACGAGGTTCTCGATCACCGACGGGATGCCGACCTCGGCGCAGTCGGCCACGACGTCCCGGACCGCCTGAAGGCACGACTCGGCGAGGTCGGGCTCCCCCGCGGCGGGGGCGGGACGGTCGGCGCGCAGCTGGGCGAAGAACTTGTTCGCGTCTCCGCCGGAGTCCACGACCCACTGCGCGTCCAGGTCGGGGTCGCGGTGGGTGATCGGCTCGGTCCCGAAGGTGCCGCGCTCGGCCGGCTCGGACGCGACCAGCAGCCCGCACGTCCTGGCCAGCGCGTCGTTGCCCGTGATCGCGGGGACGCCATACGTCGGGTCGAACAGGATGCCGCTAGCCAGGGGCGTCAGCGCGGCGGCCACGTCGGTCTTCGACTGGCGAAGGTCGGCGTCGGTCGCCTCGATGCCGGCGGCCGAAAACATCCGCCGCAGGGTGTTGCGCTGGTCCATCGCGATGATGGAGAACACGCCGCCGGACGTGGCGATGTCGGCGAGAGTCCGGATCGGCTGGGTGGTCGTCGTGGACATGAGACTCCTTCTAGAGGGTGATTGCGGGGGCTTTGACGGTCGCCTCGGCTTCGGCGGCCTGGACCGCGGCTCTCGCGGCACCCGCGACGCCGGGTTGGGGGAGCGCACAGAATTCGAGATGGTCGATCACGGCGGACTTGGCGCGGCGGACGCTGGCCATCCGGGTCCAGCCGCCGCTCGCCACCGCTCGCCGGTGCGGCCGGACGACCCGGTGCACGGTGTCGAGCAGGGCGCGGGTCTCGGCCGCCGTGTAGCGGGTCGCCGCTGCCCAGACGGCTGGCGGGCTGGCGCCGTCCCGGACCCTCAGCACCACGTCGTCGCCGGTCGGACCCGCGCCGGACAGCTCGAGGCCGGCCGGCAGCGGCCCGACGTCCAGGGCCGCCGCGTCGAGTCGGTCGCGGGAGACGTCGTCGGTGGCTCCGAGCAGGCCGAGGACCCGCCGCAGGAACAGGCCCCCGCGCACGCCGCCGAGCAGCAGAGTCGTGTCCGGGACGATGTGCGCACCCACCGAGATGCCGTGCCCGACGAGCTGCTCGCGCTGGTCGTCGGTGAGCCGGCCCGGGAGCGACCGGGCGATGACGTCCGCGGTACCGGTGGAGTTGAACAGCTCGTCGGGTCCGGTCGCGCCCGCACCGATCGCGGCGACCGGATGGTCGTGCCCAGCTACCGTGAGCGCCGCGCCCTGCACGTCCGGGGGGAGCCCGCCGAAACGAAGCCGGCCGGCCGGTGCGCCGGACGGGTGCGGCTCCGGCAGGAGAGTGCCGGGCAGGCCCAGCGTGCCGAGTCCGTCGTACCACGTGTCACGTCCGGCCTGGTCCAGCATTCCGGTGCGCGAGGCCAGCGACGGTTCGCTCACGAGCTCGCCGCCCAGCACGTACACGAGGTACTCGGGGATGCTCAGCCACCGGTGCGCGGGCGAGATGACCAGGCCCTGATCGGCGAACCACATCAGCTTGGCGACGCTGGCCTGGCTGTCCCACGGTAATCCCGTCCGGCGAGCGAAGGCGCGCCCGAAATCGGGGTCACGCCGGCTCGTCCGGGCGACCTGCTCCTCGCCCCGGCTGTCGAACCAGGCGATCACCGGCGCACAGGATCTGCCCGCGCCGTCGAGGAGTACCCCGCTCTCGGCGAGCCCGGCGATCCCGATGCCGAGGACGCGGGTGTCGCCCGCTGTCGCTCGCGTGTCGTGGAGCGCCATCCGCAGCAGTCCGACGACGAAGCCCGCCAGCGCCTCGGCCGTGGTCTCGGTTCCGCCGCTGGCCGTTGTCGTCCACGGCGTACGTCCCTCGGTCCGGGCCAGCTGGCGGCCGTCCAGGTCGCGGACGAGCAGCTTGGTGGCCGTGGTGCCGAGGTCGATCCCGATGACGGCCGCACGAGGGCTCATACCGGCAACTCCCCGGATCCGCGGCGGATCAGGTGGACGGGCACGTGGATCGTCAGGGCAGGCAGGTCCCGCTGGGCCAGGCGGGCAGTCAGGCGGTGCACCGCCTCGGTTCCGATGGCGTCGGCGGGGTGGTCGATCACCGTGATCCCGGGCTCCAGCGTGTCGGCCATGGTGAAGTCGCCGAAGCCGACCACCGCCACGTCGGTGCGCTTCTCGGAGTGCAGGAGCGGGACGACGCCGAGTGAGCACCGCGTGGCGCCGCTGACGATCGCCGTCGGGGCCTGCTCGGCCAGCAGGGTCGCGGTGGCGGCTGCGGCGCTGGCCGGATCCGGGCAGTCCGCGCGGATCAGGTCGCCGGACACATCGAGCCCCCGGGCCGCCATCGCTTCCCGGTAGCCCGCGAGCCGCGCGCGCGAGGTCGGGATCCCCGGGTCGTCACCGACGTAGGCGATCCGCCGGTGGCCGTAGGAGGCCAGGTGGTCCACAGCGGAAGCGGTGGCCGCGCGGTCGTCGACTCCGACGAGATCCGCGGCGAGGCCAGGCGCCGGCCTGTCGACCAGGACCACGGGGGTGTGAGCCAGGATCGGCTGCAGCCACGAGTGGTCGCCCGCGGTCGGCGCGAGAAGCAGCCCGCTCACCCGCCGGCGGACCAGTTGCTCGACCACCGCGCGCTCACGATCGGCGTCGCGGCGCGTACTCGCGATGAGGACCGGCCGCTCCGACTCCGACGCGGCCAGCTCGACGGCGGCCACGAGCTTGGAGAAGAACGGGTCGTCCACCGACTCCACGACGATGCCGATGGTCGCGTCGGTGCCGGCCCGCAGGGAACGGGCCATCGAGTCGGGGGTGAAGCTCAGGTCACGGATCACGTCCTGGACCCGCTGCCGGGTGAGGTCCGCCACGCGGGCGTCGTCGTTGAGCACGCGAGATGCGGTCCGCATGCTGACTCCCGCGATCCGCGCTACGTCGCGAAGGGTGCTCTGCCGGTTCACCACGTCCTGCCCCCTCTGCCGTGCCATCGATGGCACAACCCAGTCTGCGCGGGCCTGCCATCGATGGCAACGGCTCACGGCGAAGGCGTGACAAACGCATCGAGGACCCGTGCGACGAGCTCGTCCGCAGGAAGGTCCGCGGGCAGGGCGAGATGCGGCACGGACGGGACGGCGGCATCTCCCGGCGTGCGGAGGTAGGCACCTCCGCCGCTCAGCTTGGCCTGGTCCCGGGCGGCCCCCCGGACCCGCAAGCGGCGCACGATCTCCTCCGATGGAAGCGACAGCCACACCAGCAGCGGCGCGCCACCGGCGCCGGCCAGGCGGGAACGCAGCAGGGCCCAGGCGTGCGGATCCGCCCGCTCGGTGGTGTACGGCGCGACGAGCACGACGGGCACCCCGGCGGACAGGTTGTCGATCGCCAGTGCGGCCAGCACCTCGTACCGGGCCGCCCGGGTCACGCCGGCGAGGCGGGGATCGTCCAGGTCGTCGACCCCGAGCAGTCCTTGGACGACGTCGACCAGCGGCTGTGTCGCCACGTCCTGATCCAGCAGCGCCGCCTGCAGCCTGGCCGCCAGCAAGCGGCCGAGTGTGCTCTTGCCCGTCGCCGGAGCGCCGGTCAGCAGGACGGCCGGCAGTCCTCGCCCACTGGTCACGAGAGGTCCCTTCGCATGTGGAGCTGCCCGCTGCTGGTCGACGGTAGCCGTGACGCCGAGGCCTGTCATGGGTGACAAGGAGCATGGTTCGCCGACGTGTCACCGGTGACATACTCGGGGTTCGCGACGATGCGTGGCCGGGCAGCAGATGGTGGGAGGTCAGCCGAGTGAGCACCATGCGGCAGGTGGCCGCGCGGGCCGGTGTGAGCGCGAAGACCGTCTCCCGGGTCATGCACAACGACCGGTACGTATCGGCCGACGTCCGCACGAGGGTCGAGCAGGCGATCCAGGAACTGCAGTACGTGCCCAATACTCTCGCACGGACCTTCCGGGCCGGCCGCGACGCCGCGATCGGCATAGCGGTGCCCGACATCTCGGATCCGTTCTTCGCCACCGTCACCCAGGCCGCCGAGCGGATCGCCCGGTCCCGCCAGACCGCGGTCTTCGTCACCAGTCTGGGCAACGATCCGGCCGGCGAGCGGGGCGCGGTCGAGGCGCTGCTCGGGCGGCGAGTGGCCGGCCTGATCTCGACACCCGTCTCGCCGGACCAGTCCTATCTGAAACCGTGGCAGCCGCGCACGGCCATGGTCTTCATCGACCGCGCCCCGAGCCGCCTCACCGCTGACAGCGTTGTCGAGGACGACCACGGGGGCGCGCGCGCCGCTACCGCCCACCTCGTGGGGCACGGGCACCGGCGGATCGGCTTGATCGGCGACGAACCGTCGATCGCGACGACCGCACGGCGTCTCGAGGGATATCAGGCCGCACTCGCCGATGCCGGTATCGCCGCTGATCCAGCGCTCGCGGAGGTCGGCGCCATCTCCGATCAGGAGGTAGCGGCGGCAGCGGCCCGCCTGCTCGCCCTCCCCGATCCGCCCACCGCGCTGTTCTCGTCCAATGCCCGCTGCTCGATCGCACTGGTTCCCGCGCTACAGGCCATGCACCGGGCGGACATCGCCTTGATCAGCTTCGGCGACTTTCCGCTCGCGGGCGCACTCGATCCGCCGCTGACGGTGGTCGACCAGGATCCACGATCCGTGGGGCGGATCGCCGCCACGCGCCTCTTCGACAGGCTGGACCACCCCCATCGCCGATTCCGCCGAAACACCGTCCTGCCGGTGCGGCTGGTTACCCGAGCCTCCTGCTGCCCGCCCACAGCGGAAGATCCGGGCGCTCACCTCCGTTCCGGAGGGCCGGTCTGTGTTTCCCCTGGAACCCGTGAAAATCCGTGACCGGGCGGATCCGATTCCGGACCGGCGCACGCATCAGATTGTGCGGTGGCTACCGCGACCGCTGAGGGTGGCAGGTGCGTTGGGCGGACCGGCCCCGACTCGCGCGGCCAGCAGGTGCGCGGCGCTCACACTCACGGGCCCGTTCGCGCATGCCCTTCTCGGCCGCCACGTCGCCACTGACGAATCGCCGTGCCCGAGCGCCGCTCCGGGGGACCGGCGCGTATCAGTAGTGGGACACCTTCGCGTCCAGAGTGGACTCGTCGCCGGTCCTCCGCGATCGCTGAAATGGCTGCGAGAGGGGAGTGCTGGGATCAGCTCAGGGGCGGCCGCGAGGCGTGAACCGTCCGAGGGGGTCGGTGGTGCAGGTTTTGCATGATCATGAAATACCAGTTTATGTACTAACTCGCCCGGATTAGGACCACAATGTGGCGCATTTCATGCACTCCACATTGGGGAGAGACCGAATGAGACAACGACGAAGGGCAGCGGCAGCCGGGCTGACCGCGATCTCCTCGGCACACCGTTCCTCGCCAGTCCAGCCGGCGCCGAGACTGTTCGGGACAGTCCTCGCGCGGCCGTGCGGCCGGCCAACGGCGCGCCAGTGTTGACCGACAAGGCCCTCGGCAAGCCCGTGGCCGTCACCCTGATCACCGGCGACACTGTGACCGTCGCCGGCGACACGAGGGTGACCGTCGCCGCAGGTAAGGGCAGGGACAAGGTCCACTTCATGACCTTCCGCCGCAAGGGGGGCTTACAGGTCGTGCCGGCCGACGCGCTTCCGCTGATGTCGAAGCTCGATCCGCGGCTGTTCGACGTCAGCACGCTGATCAAGTTCGGCTACGACGACGCCCACACCGCCAGCGTCCCGCTGATCGTGATGGGTGCCCGGCCGGGCACGCGGACGATGGCCGGTGCGACCCGGGTGCGAGCGCTTCCCGGCGGCACGGCGATGCGCGTCGGCAAGGCCACGGCGGCGGCCACCTGGAGCGACCTCTCCCGGTCCCTGGCCGGGACGCGCGCGGCGTCCGGCACCAGGAAGGTCTGGCTCGACGGACGGCGCCAGGTCGACCTGAAGGAGAGCGTGCCGCAGATCGGCGCGCCGGCGGCCTGGGCGGCCGGCTACAACGGCACCGGGGTGAAGGTCGGTCTTGTCGACACCGGCGTCGACAGCACCCATCCGGACCTCGCCGGCAGGATCGCCGCCGAGCAGGACTTCACCGGCGAGGGACTGGCCGACGCGGCGGGCCATGGCACTCACGTCGCGGCCACGATCGCCAGCACGGGCGCGGCGGCCGGCGGGTAACCGCAACTCCGGCTCGGCCGCCGCGACGCTGGCGGTCAGCGTGGCCGACGCGCCCGCGGGGATGTTCAGCCTGTCGGCGACGAGCGTGACCGTGCCCGCGCTCGGTTCCGCCGAGGTCGTCCTCACCGCTGACACGACGGTGGCCAGCGCGGACGGCTTCCTCGGCGG
>JAOPVE010000257.1 GCA_025963185.1 Actinomycetes bacterium | reverse complement strand
GCCTGCGGCGCCTGAAGACCGACTACATCGACCTGTACCAGCTGCACACCCCGGATCCGGTGACCCCGATCGAGGAGACCCTCGCCGCGCTGGAGGAACTGGTGCTCGAGGGGAAGGTGCGCTACATCGGGCACTCGAACTTCGCCGGGTGGCAGCTCGCCCAGGTCGCCCACTTGGCGCGCGAGAGCAACCTCACCCCGTTCATCTCGGCGCAGAACCGGTGGTCGCTACTCGAACGCGGGGCCGAGGCCGAGGTCGTGCCCGCCGCGCTGCACTACGGCGTCGGCGTCCTGCCGTACTACCCGGTGGCGAACGGGCTGCTCACGGGCAAGGTCCGGCGGGGGAAGCCGCCCGCGTCCGGGACCCGGCTCGCCAGCCGCCAGGACTACATCACGCCCGACAAGCTCGACCGGGTCGAGGCGCTGGCCGAGTGGGGCGAGAAGCACGGCCGGTCGCTGCTGGAGGTCGCGATCGGCTGGCTCGCCGCGATGCCGGGCTGCTCGTCGGTGATCGCTGGCGCGAGCCGGCCCGAGCAGGTGCAGGCCAACGCCGAGGCGGCGCAGTGGCAACCGGACCCGGCCGAGCTCGCCGAAATCTCCGCCCTGTCCCCAGGCCCAGCCTGAGCGGCCCACGCCCTGCTTACTGGTAGTAACCGTCCTTGGCACTGGTTCGGTCGTGCGTGCATGGTGTGAAACCTGGTGCGAGTTGCCAGGCCGCCTACTGTGGGTGCGCGTTCGCCGGTCGTCGATGTCAGGGGTCTTCGTCATGCGCAAGCTGGTTCGGTCACGGTTCGCGGTCCTGCTCGCGTTACCTGTGGCGGCTGCCGCGGCTCTCGTCGCGCATACGGGGACCGCGAACGCGATAGCCAACGGCGACCGCGCGACCGAGGGGCAGTACCGATTCGCGGTCAAGCTCGTGATGACGGGAATTCCCACCGCGACGGGCGGGCGGCGGAACAGCGGGTGTTCCGGCGCCCTGATCGCGTCCCAGTTCGTGATCACGGCAGGCCACTGCTTCCGGGATTTCAAGGAAGGTCGCGTGAACCGTCCGGTGGCGGACTCGACCGTCGCCATGGTGGGCCGCGTCGACGTCACCAAGCCTGGTGGCCACGACGCGAACGTCGTAGAGGTACACCAGTCGGCGACCGCGGACGTCGCCGTGGCCAAGCTTGACGTGGCGATCACGGACATCGAGCCGCTCACGGTCGGTACCGAACCACCGGCGATCCAGAGCCTGGTCAGGCTCGCCGGTTTCGGAGCGACGACCAGCGTGAATGCGGTTCCATCGAATCAGCTGAACACCGGCCAGTTCTCGGTGGAATCGGTCGCCGCCTCGACCACAGGGGTCAAGGGCGTGGCCCCGTCCGCCGACGCGGCTGCGCCGAGCGCGTGTCCGTTCGACTCCGGTGCGCCGTACTTCTCGGAAGCCGATGCGGCGCACCCCGTGCTCGTGTCCGTGGAGAGCAACGGTCCCGACTGCCCGCACACGCAGACCGAATTCAGCGCCCGGACCGACAACCTTGCGGCCTGGATCGCGTCGATCACCGGCCCGGCACCCCAGCCCAGCGACCCGGCACCCCAGCCCAGCGACCCGGCACCTCAGCCCACCGACAGTGCCACCCCGTGAAACCCGGCGTTAGCAGCTGGTGCGGCGGGAATCCAGGCGGAGATTTTTGCGGATCGAGCTGAAGCGCAGCCGCTTCGCCTCGGGACAGAACTGCGGGGGCTGCAGGGCGTACTCGGCGTGGAAGACGGGCTTGCCCGCCCTGACGAAGGGTTCGTACTCGGCGCACTCGCTGTACTCCGCGCACTCCTCGACGACCGCGAAGTCGAAGGACTTGACCAGCTGCGGCACCTGCTCGGCGTCGTTCTTGAGCCCGACCGCGAGGCCACGAGCGTGCGCCATGGCGGCGATCCGGGTGTTCCAGCGCAACTGGTCCGCGGCGGTGATGGGGAAGCCGGTCTCGTTGGCGAAGTTGTCCATGAGGTCCGGCTCGATCGCGTCGAAGCCCTTCGTGCGGCACATGTCGAAGCGCTTGGCGACGATCGGCTCGATCAGGGCGGTCTGGCGGATGTCGAGCCAGCGCTCGCCCGCCCAGCCGTTCTCCCGGCCCAGTACGGACGCGGGGAACTGCTTGTAGTCCGGCCGGAAGTTCTCGGCCGCGCCGACCTCGACGTAGCAGATCACCTTGCGGTTCTTCGCGTGCAGCGAGCGGACCACGGCCGCGCTGTTGTCGAACCCGTCGATGTCGTAGACGGGCACGTTGATGGTCTGGTCGACCGGCTGGGTGAGCTGCCACTGCCAGGCGAGCCCGACCGCGGGCTTCCAGTGGCTGGCGGCCGGCGCGGGCGGCGGCTCGACCGCCCCGCCGGTCGGAGCGGGACCAGGGCCGCTGCCCGGCGGGGGAGAGGTGGAGGGCTCCGGGGTGGGCGCCACGGACGCCCCCGGGGTCGGACTCGGCCCGGGCGCGGCCGTCCCCGGCTCGTCCGGGGCCGCCTCGCGCTGGATCAGGCCACTGACCAGTGCCACCGCCCCCGCCAGTGCCGCCACCGACAACAGGGCCGTGGCGGCGGCTCTCCGCCTGATCCTCATCCCGGCTTCCCCCCGTGTATGCCGACCGCTGCGAGCTCGTGCCCGAAATATGAGGGTAGGCCGTCCCAGGGGTTCGCCCCGGCACGATCGGTCACGAGGACCGTTCCGGCATGGCAGCGCGCCGCGTGTCTGAGCGTCGCGCCGAGGTGTTCCTTCGGCGTGTCGTAGACGAGATGCCAGAACCGCGCCGGATCGTGCTCGCGCACCCACGGGGGAGCCACGACGTCCTCGTAGGCGCGCAGCGGGCCCTCGAACGTCACCAGGTCGTCCGCGAGGCCGGCGTACGCCGGGTCCGGGTAGGCGCCATGGTTGAACACCACCTGCTCGGCGCCCAGCGACCGGGCGGTCACGGCCGCCTCCCGGTACCAGGGCAGCGCGCCGACGCCGGTCGCGACCTGGTCGAAGAAGAATCCGCGGATCGCGTACCAGCGCAGATACGACGTCATGTCCGCGAACAGGTCCTCGGCGGGGCGGCGGCCGTAGGTGGTGTCGAGGTAGCCGAGCACGGGGATCCCGGCGGCGGCCGTCCTCGTCGCCACGGTGTGCAGGTCGGGTTCGAGCGCGGTGCCCGGTCCGCTGGCGATGTTCAGGACGATCGCGCCGACCGGCTGGCCGGGCCTGGCGAGCGTGTCCCAGTCCTCGGCGGCGACGGCGGGGTGGAAGTACGCGGGCACCACGACGGCCGACGGCCCCCCGGCGCGGGTGCGCCAGGGGGTCGTACGGCTCGTGCGGTGCGACGCGAGGGTCGCCTCAGCCACCCGCGGCCACCCACAGGTCCGTCAGGGAGGTGGTCAGGCTGCGCGTGGCGGACCAGCCCAGCGCTTCCCGGATCGCCGAGACGTCCGCCTGCTGCCAGGGGACGTCGGCCGAGCGCTCGGATCCGTGCCCGCTCTCGGCGATGCCCGCCCCGGACCCGGCGATGGACCCGAGTTCCTTCGCGAGATCCCGGAGCAGGATCGCCGATCCGGTGCCGACATTGAGGACTGGCGGGAGGGTCCCGGGGGCGATCGCGGCGGCCACGGTGGCCTCCGCGACGTCCCGCGAGTCGACGAAGTCGCGGTAGGCGTCGAGCGGGCCCACCGTGATCGGGCTGCCCTTGCGCAGCAGCGCGGCGAGCCGCCCCGGCAGGGTGCCGTCGGGCGCCCCCGGGCCGATCGGGTTGAACACCCGCAAGACCACGGCGTCCAGCCCCTCGTGCTCCCGGGCCGCGCGCACCAGTTCGGTGCCCGCCAGCTTGGTCACCCCGTAGGCGTGCAGCGGCTTGGCCTCGGCGGACTCGTGGACCGAGACTCCCCGGGCGACCCGGCCGTACTCCCCGGCGGATCCGAAGTGGACCAGCCGGGCCGCCGGCGCGGAACGCAGCATCGCGCTCGTCAGGGCAGCCACGGCCACCACGTTCCCGGCGACGAGCCCGGCCGGATCCCCGCCGGTGACGCCAGCGCAGTTGAGCACCGCGTGCGGGCTCGCCTTGCGCAGCACCTCGGCCAGCGCGGTCGCGCCGATCGTGGTGAGGTCGGCGCGCAGATCCGCGGCGGCGGACCGCCCTGCCGTGATCACCTCGACGCCGGGCTCGGCGGCCAGCCGGTCACGCACCGGACCGCCGAGGAACCCGTTGGCCCCGAACAGCAGGACCCGCATCAGGCGCCCTTGAGCAGCATCGGCCGCAGGACGTCGAACTCGGCGTTGGCGCGGTCGTAGTCGTCGGGGCGGCCGATGTCGAGCCAGTGCCCGTCGAACTGGAACTCCTGCGGAGGCGTGCCGGTGCCGAGCAGGTCGATCACGAGCTCGTCGAAGCCGAGCGGCAGTCCGGGCTGGTAGCGGGCCAGCGCGCGCTTGGACACGCCGTAGACGCCCATGCTGACCCGGTAGTCGATCGTCGGCTTCTCGGTGAACTCGACGATGTTGCCGTCCTTGGCGCGGAGCACACCGAAGTCGATCTTGACCTTGCGGCCGAACGTCGCGACGGTCAGCGGCGCCTTCTCGGTGACGTGCTGCGTCAGCAGCTCCGACATGTCGAGATCGGTCAGGACGTCGCCGTTCATCACAAGGAAGTTCTCCGGCAGCTGGTCCTGCATCATCAGCAGGGGACCGATCGTGCCGAGTGGGGACTCCTCGCTGGCGTAGCTCACCGACAGTCCCCATTGGGCGCCGTCGCCCACGTAGGCCCTGATGAGCTGGCCGAGGTGGCCGATCGCCAGGGTGACAGTCCGGAAGCCCTGCTGGGAGAGCTGCCGCATGATGATTTCGAGGATCGAGTACTGCTCCCCGATCGGGACCAATGGCTTGGGCAGGCTGGTGGTGTAGGGGCGAAGCCGAACACCCTTGCCGCCAGCCAGGATCACCGCGTGCATCACAACTACCTCAATCTTTTTCGAAAAGTGGGGGGAGTGCGCGTCCAGTCGGGCGCGCGGTCAGACGTTGTAGATGGCGGGTTTGTAGCGGGCGAGGTTGGCGGGCTGGGTGAACCATTCGATGGTCGCCTCCAGGCCCTCACGCAGGGAATGCCCCGGCCGCCAGTCGGTGGCCTTCTGCAACTTCGTGGAGTCACACACCAGACGGGTGACCTCGGAGTTCTCCGGCCGCAGCCGCTCAGCCTCACTCGTGAACTCGACCTGACGGCCCATGAGCTCGGCGATCAGGTGCGCGGTGTCCCCTACCGAGATTTCCTCCCCGGTC
>JAOPVE010000245.1 GCA_025963185.1 Actinomycetes bacterium | reverse complement strand
TCGGCCAGCGCGATGATCTCGTCGCGGCGCGGCTCGGTCAGCGTGACACCGGCCGGATTGTGGAAATTCGGGACCGTGTACAGGAACTTGACCCGGCGGCCCTGCGCGGCCAGCCGCTCCAGAGTGGACCGCAGCGCCTCGGGCTGGAGACCGTCCTCGTCCATGGCGACGTGCACGACCTCGGCCTCGGCGGCAGCGAACGTGCCCAGCGCGCCCACATAGGACGGTGCCTCGGCGAGCACGACGTCCCCGGGATCGAGGAAGATGCGCGCGATGAGGTCGAGGCCCTGCTGGGATCCGACCGTTACCACCACATCGTCGGCGGACGCGTCGACGCCTTCGAGCGCCATCACCTCGCAGATCAGCTCGCGCAGCCGCGGATCGCCCTGCCCGGACCCGTACTGGAGCGCGTACGCACCCCGCTCGCGGATCACCTTCGCCGTGAGGTCGGCGATCTCGTCCAGCGGAAGTGCGGACACGAACGGCATCCCCCCGGCGAGCGACACGACCTCGGGCCGGCTGGCGACCGCGAACAACGCTCGGATCTCGGACACAGCCATGCCCCGCATGCGCTGCGCGTAGCGATCGGTGTAGTCGTCCAGCGTCGTCCCGCTCATCCACGGCCCTCGCTTCGCTCTAGCCGGCCTGGCCCGGTCGCACTGCGCTTGTGGGTTCGCTCGCTCCGCTCGCTCACGCGCACCTCCGAGCCGGTGATAGTCGTTCGCCGAGCATACCCAGCATGGCGACGTGCTTCCCTATCGTTCAATTCGGCCATACCATGAGAAGGTTCTCGACGCCTCGATGGGGAGATGTCCGGTGTCGCGATTGACCCCGTTTAGACTGCCCTCTGGTGAGGTGCCCGCTTAATGTCCCGGCGCTTGGTGAATCTCACCCTGGATACGCTCGAAGACATCCCGTCCCGCTGCCGTAAGTGCGTGTTCTGGGAACTCGATCCCGTCGCGCGCGAGCGAGTGCTCGACGCCGGGGCCCCTGACCTGGAGAAAGAGGCGTGGGTATCCGCCACGCTCCTGGAATGGGGGTCCTGCGGGAAGCTCGCGTACGTCGACGGGGTGCCGGCCGGATTCGTCCTGTACGCGCCGCCGGCGTATGTTCCGCGGTCCATTGCCTTTCCGACGAGTCCGGTCAGTCCCGACGCGGTGCTGCTGATGACGGCGAATGTGGTGTCGGAATTCGCGGGCGGTGGACTCGGCAGAATGCTGGTCCAGGGCGTCGCGAAAGACCTGACCAAGCGCGGGGTGAAGGCGATCGAGGCATTCGCCGATACGCAGTGGGATGGTCCGCATTGCGTTGTTCCCGCCGATTACCTGCTGTCGGTCGGGTTCAAGACGGTGCGTCCCCATCCGCGGTTCCCGCGGCTGCGGCTCGAACTGCGCACGGCGATGTCGTGGAAGTCCGACGTCGAGTACGCGCTGGAGAAGCTGCTCGGGTCGATGAGCCCGCAGATCGTGCTGCCGGCCACGCGCAGCACGTCCGCGGTGAACTGACCCGGCGGTAAGCGGTCAGCTGAGCTGCATCGCCCGCAGGGCTGTCACGTCGAGGGTGCCGGTCTTCACGTCGTTGTCGACGGGCAGGAACACCCGCTGAACGGCGATGAGGATCGCCTCGGCGACGGTGTCCCGGAACGACGGATCCGTGATCAGCGCGCGGTCGTCGGGCGAGGTCAGGTAGCCGACCTCGATCTGGATCGCCGGCATGCGGGTCAGCCGCAGCAGCTCCCAGGTCTTGGCGTGTGTGCGGCAGTCGAGCATGCCCGTGCGCGCCACGATCTCGCGCTGGGCCAGCGACGCCAGCCGCTCGCCGATCGTCGAGGTGGTGCCCGATCCGGTGCCGTAGTGGTAGCTGGCGAGGCCCCGGGCGTCCGGGTTCGCGTGCCCGTCGAGGTGGATGCTGATCAGCACGTCCGCGCCGAGGGCGTTGGCGAACGCGGCGCGCTCGCGGGGAGTGGCGTCGGTGTCCGGGCCACGGGTGAGGTCGGCGCGGACGCCGATCGCCGAGAACCGGCCCTCCAGCCGGGACGCCAGGTCGAACGTCAGCTGCGACTCGTTCCAGACCTGGCCGTGCTCGTCGGGCACCACCCAGCCGGGGTCGGCGGATCCGTGGCCGGGGTCGATGACGATCCGCTTGCCGATCAGCGCCGGACCCGCGTGGTAGAGCATCGCGGACTCGCGCAGCAGCTGCGGCCGGCCGCCGACGACCTTGCGGCCGAGCTGGCGGAGCGCGCGCATGGTCGACGGGCCGAACGTGCCGTCGGTGACCAGCCCGCATTCACGCTGGAACGAGCGCAGCGCCTGCTCGGTGCGCTCTCCGAAGATGCCGTCGGCGCGGCCCACGTCGTAGCCCATCTCCAGCAGCCGTTCCTGGAGGGTGTGCACGTCGTCGCCCACCACCGGATCGCTCACCGAGCGGTGCAGCAGCCGGTCGCCGAGCCGCCACCGGGAGGCGACGAGCGAGCGCCAGGTCTCGGGACCGACAATCCCGTCAACCGAGAGCCCGCGCGACTGCTGGAACTCCCGCAACGCCAGATCACAGGCGGCGTCGAACAGAACGCTCTGCGGATCTTCGGGAGCGGCGTGCCGTCCCTCGGCCAGCAGGCCCAGGCTGACGAGCGTCGCACGGACCTCCGCGGCCGCCGGTCCGCTGTCTCCACGCTTGATGAGCTGCACGCGTCCGCTCGTTCCTTCCGGATAACACTGAAGTTATCTCTGACAGCCCCCGACGGTGCCCCTGGCGAACGGGCGTCACCAGTGTGACTCCACGCTGGGCGGGGCGGACCCTCGACACGCGTCGGCCGGGCCCGAAGGCCCGGCCAGCCGTCGCTCCACAGTACTCCGCGTCCTCGACCGGCCCTAGCGCCCCCGGTTCATAACGGATCAACGGGGACACCATGTGCACAAATACGAAAGAGACGGTTACAGAGCGTTTTCAATCATCTTCACGATGGACCCCTTGGGCTGCACGCCGAGCACGGACTGCACCGGCTCGCCGCCCTTGAAGATCGTCAGCGTCGGGATCGACATGATGCCGTAGTCCCGGGCCGTGTTGGGGTTCTCGTCGATGTTGAGTTTGACGATCTCGATCTTCTCGCCCATCTCCGTCACCAGCTCGTCCAGCAACGGCGCGATCTTTCGGCACGGCGCGCACCACTCCGCCCAGAAGTCGACCAGGACCGGCTTGTCCGACTGCAGGACGTCGCTGGTCCAGGTCGAGTCGGTGACGGACCTCAGGTTGTCTCCCACGATGATTTGTCTCCTCGCTGGTCGCGGGTGGTACGGGTTCGTGCGGGGTAGTGCTGTACTTAGACGAGCGGCTCAGGCAGTCCGAGCACGTAGCGCTCGGCGTCCAGAGCGGCGGCGCAACCGGTACCGGCCGCGGTGATCGCCTGCCGGTAGTTGTGGTCCACGACGTCGCCGGCCGCGAACACGCCAGGCATGTTGGTCAGTGTGGTGGGGGAATCCACTAGGACATACCCCTCTTCGTCCAGCCGAACCTGACCCTTGAACAACTCGCTGCGCGGATCGTGGCCGATCGCGACGAAGACGCCGGTGACGTCCAGAGTGGACTCCGCACCCGTGACGGTGTCGACCAGCTGCACGCCGGTGACCTTGCCGTCCGCGCCGAGGACCTCCTTGACCGCCGAGTTCCAGCGAACCTTGATCTTCGGGTTCTCCAGCGCGCGCTGGGCCATGATCTTGCTGGCGCGGAACTCGTCCCGGCGGTGGACGATCGTCACGGACTCGGCGAACCGGGTCAGGAACGTGGCCTCCTCCATCGCGGAGTCGCCGCCACCCACCACGACGATGTGCGCGCCGCGGAAGAAGAACCCGTCACAGGTGGCACACGACGAGACGCCGTGGCCGAGGTACTCCTTCTCGCCGGGGACTCCGAGCGGCCGCCACGCCGATCCGGTGGCCAGGATCACGGCGCGGGCCTTGTACTCGGTGTCGCCCACCTTGACGATCTTGATCTCGCCCGTGATGTCGACCTCGGTGGCGTCGTCGGTGAGCAGTTCGGCGCCGAAGCGCTCGGCCTGCTTCCGCATGTTGTCCATGAGGTCCGGGCCCATCAGCCCGTCGGGGAAACCCGGGAAGTTCTCGACCTCGGTGGTGGTCATCAGCGCCCCACCGGACTGCACACCTTCGATGATCAGCGGTGCCATGGCCGCACGCGCGGTGTAGAGACCGGCGGTGTAACCAGCCGGCCCAGAACCGATGACGATGACGTTCCGGATGGACTGATCGGTGCTCACGCAAGGCTCCCAGGTCTGATCGGTGCTGCTGAAACGTCATCGTAGGCCGGGCCATTCCCGGTGTGGGAGCCCGGCAGGGCCGCCGCGGCGCGGACCGTCAGCGGGTGGCGCTCACCGTGGTGCGGACCGTGAGATCCGGGCCGCCGTTGCCACATTCCGCACCAGCCACGGTGACCATGAGCTGCCCCGGATCCGCGTTGGAGACCACGATCACCGACGGTGTGCCCTCGTACGTGGCGAAGTCGACCCGGCGGGGCGCGGCGATCCCGAGCAGGCGCAGGCAGTCCTCGATCCGGCCAGGGGTGCCGACGAGCTGGGTCAGCCCGGACGGCACGCCGAAGCCCTCGGTGCCGCCCGTGTACGGGCGGTCGGCCTTGTTGGTCACGAGGGCGGTGACCTGGCTCGCGAGTGACGCCTTCCGGTAGTCGACGCCCGTGGCGACCAGGCTCGACGCGAGGCTGGGGACGGCGTCCGCTCCGCCGTCGGCCTTGG
>JAOPVE010000236.1 GCA_025963185.1 Actinomycetes bacterium | reverse complement strand
AGGCCGAGTATCAGGCGGCCCTGGATCTTGGCTGGCAGCGACTGTGCGGAAATGATCCGCACACCGTCATGGCGATACTGGAAGAGGCCTTCGACGACAACGAGGCGCCGGCCGCGACGGTGAACGTGTCCGGCGACGAGGTGTCACTCCTGCTGCTCGTGCCGTCCCTCGCGGAGGTCATCCCTGAGCGATGGACGACGACGACGCCGACCGGCCGACTGTCGCTCAAGAAGCTGACACAACGGGATCGGGCGGATTACTACAAGCTCTTCGTGTGCGGGCAACTACTGGTCACGGTGCGAGAGGCACTGGCCGTCGCGCCGGCGATTGCCTCGGCGAGAATCGCCGTTGTGCGCAACGACGGCGCGGACGCATACGGCAAGCCGCGGGTGTCCTGCCTGCTGGCCGCGCGGTTCGGCCGGGAACGGCTCGACGGCGTCCAATGGGACAACGCTGACGCCGCGATGATCGTGAACGACGTCTCCACAGAGCGGGTTATCAACCAGCGCGGACGGAGCAACGAGCTCGCACCCATCGACCTCACGGCCGAGCCGGAATTGGCGGCGCTCATCGACGCCGTCGACCTGGGCGGCCTGATCGAGGAGCAGTGACCATATTCACCACGAACCGCGGTAACTCCAGCCGGTCAGAACCGGCCGCAGTTACCGCACTTCGCCAAGAGCCGCGGCCGGAGGCCGCGCGGGCGGCGGGAGGGGTGGCGGGTCAGGGTGGGCCGAAGCCGGCCTCGTTGAGGAGGCTGCGGCCGAGGACCGATGTGGCGAAGCCCGCGAACGCGTCCGCGCCGGTGGTGGGCCGTCCGGTGTGGACGGAGGCGATCGAGTACCGCTCCGCGGCGGGCGCGGACTCTTCGGAGTCCCGCACCGTCAAGCCCAGCCGGGCGGCGGTCACCTCGGACCGGTACACGAGCGTGGCGTCGGCCTTCCCGGCGGCGACCGCGGCGAGGGCGGACCGGGCGTCCGGCGCGACCAGCACCGGCGCGACCCGCACATGGGTGAGGACCCGCGCGGAGGCCACCCCGCACCGCGCCGACGGATCGCACAGCGCCACCCGGGCACCGCTCAGGTCGCCGAGCCGCCGCACGGATCCGCCGGGGCGCGTGACGATGACGAGGGTGTCTCTGGCGAGCCAGGCCGGGGATCCGTGCACCGCGCCGGCGGCCACCGCGCGCTGGATGAGCGGCGGACCGGCGGTGATCAGCACGTCCGCGTCACGGTGGGCGGTGACCTGCCGGGCCAGTTCGTCACTGCGGCCGAACCGCAGCACGATGCTGGCCTGCGGATACGAGTCGGGGAACAGCCGGGCGAGGGTGGTGAGCGGGGTGCGCAGGGTCTCGTCCGCGGCGACGACGATCTGCCCCACCGGATCCCCGGCCACGGCGGGCCCCGGGTGGTGATGCGCGGCCACCGGCGAGGCGACCGGCGAGGCGGCCGACGACGGGGCGGGCGCGACGGGCCGCGCCACGGACGGCGAGCCACACCCGGCCACCACCACCAGCAGCGCCACACCGGCCAGCAGCCAGCGAACCGCTAGCCAGCGCATCAGCACCGAGCGAGAACGTGTCATGCAACTCCCCGAAGCCGGGGTCTGCCCCGGACGGACGAGGCCGGTCGGTCCGTCCGGGGCAGCCGGTGGTCAGCAGGCGCCGAGGTCCTTCCAGACTCCCCACTCGCCGGTCGTTCCCGGCTGTTCGCCCTGCGTCCACCACTTGGCGCTCCAGTTGTGCCCACCGAAGGAGACGACCGTGTTCGTGGTGTAGGCGGCGGAGGCGTTCCAGGCCGCCGAGCAGGACCCGCCGCCACCAGGCGGAGGGGGCGGCGGCGGCGGGGTTCCACCGCCGGTGCCGCCGACGTTCACGTCGACGCAGCTGTAGAAGGCGTTGGCGGTGTCGAAGATGTTCCAGATCGCGAGGATCTTGTGCCGCCCGCTCGGCAGTCCGGACAGGGTGTGCGAGATGGTCGCCCCTGGCGCCGCACCGTTGGCGTTGAACGACTGCTTCAGCGCGCCGTCGACGTAGTAGTCCCACGTCAGAGTGCGGTGCATCGCGGTGATCTTCCAGGTGAAGGTCGTCGTGCTGGAGATGTTGGTGACCTTCCAGCCCTGGCTCTCGTTGTCGAGGACGGTGAACCGGCCGCCGCCCGAGCAGCTGCGGGCGCCCTTGGGCGCCTCGACGCTCTGCGGCTCGTACTGGATGTCTCCGCAGTTCGCGACCACCTTGGTCGCGCACTGGTCCTGGCGGCTCGGCGGGCTGGTGATCCAGCCGTGGGCGCTGGCGGGGCTGGGGGTCAGCACGATCGCCAGTGCGGGCACGACGAGGACCCCGGTGGCGAGCATCGCCAGTTTGGTCCGGAGTTTCATGACGTTCCTTCCCTGCGCAGTGGGGTTGGCCGCGGGTGACCATGTAGCCGCGAGGCTGCGTGGCCGTGGGGTCCGGCGGCCCAGGAAGGTGGGGCTTGCGACGGAAGGGACCGGACACGATCCCTGACGCCTCGACATCAGAGAACGACACTGCGCGCACAGTTGTCAACGATCATCCAAACTTGTCCCACCTGGGATTTCCCCGCCGTTTACTCCGCCGTGCGGCCGGCGGCGGCGCGACGGTCCCGCGATGGTCCTGCGCGCGCCGGAAAAGGCATTTCCCGCCTCCGGATCTCCGTTCGGCCGCCCGGTTACGCCGGCTTTGGGCCTATCGAGCGGTGGCCCCGGCCGTGGTAGCGGCGAGCCTGCGCGGCGGCGACGTGCGGAAATGCCGTCCAGTCCAGGGATCGGCACATCCATCGCGCTGATGACGATCTGTCCGTGGGAACCGATTGTGCGCGGAACCCGTGATGTCCATGATGGATCGGCTCCGTACCCGACGAGTCAGGGGATTCCCATCGTGCCCACCGTTCGCGCACAGGCCCGGCTGGCGATCCTCGCCACGGTGGCTGCACTGGCCGCCGCCGCGCTCCCCAGTCCGGCCCAGGCCGACGATCCGCAGGTCTGGTTCGACTCCGACTTCGGGGCCTCGGCGATCGCCGCCGGCTCCGCGGGCAAGTCCGTCCCGGTCTGGTACCAGGCGACCGCGGCGGGCGGAGCAACCACTCCGGCGACGATCACCGCGCGGATCGACGCGTCCCAGGCCCCGGCGCTCGTCGTGAAGCTGGAGAGCGGATCCGGATGCAGCGCGGCCGCAGCGGTGATCACCTGCACGCGGATCCCCAGCGCCGGCTTCGCCCCGGACGGCGACCTGCGGGTGCTGCTGACTCCCGCCCGCGGCGCCACGGCGGGCCAGAGCGGGGAGATCACGATCACGGTGAGCGCGGCCGGGGTGGATCCGTACCCGCGCACGTTCCCGGTCGCCGTCACCGCGCCCGGCCCTGACCTGCAGCTGAACCAGTTCCGCTCGACGGCGGCGCCCGGCTCGACGGCCACGGTGCGGCCGACGATCCGCAACAACGGCGACCGGCCGGCGAAGACCGTCCTGTTCACGATGACCAGCGGCTCGTACTCCACCTTCCCGGTGAAGTGGCGCAACTGCCACTACCAGCACGTGGACTACGGCTGGGACAACGCGGTCTGCCTGCTGGACGCGGTGAACCTCAAGCCGTGCGAGAGCCTGACGTTCTCGGCCGCGACGCCGCTCGCGCTGAAGATCGCCGGGAACGTGCCCGCCGTCCTGCGCCCGACCCGCTACGACCCGGCCAACGCGCCGTACTTCACGTACGTGGGCTACCGGGTCGACGCGTTCGACGGCACGCCGACGGACGACCGCCTGGCCTGGCCGACCGGAACCGGACCGGCGCTGACCTTCGACCGGACCACGCAGTGCCGCCGCGCGGCCACCGCGCAGGAGACCGATCCCCGCGACGACTACGGCATGGCCGGCTACACGATCACGCCCCCGAACCCGACCGACATGGCGGCGACGGCCGCGGCGATCACCGGCAAGCCCGGCGACGTCGTCTCCCTCAAGCTGTCGATCACGAACCAGGGACCGGCGGCGGTCGCGGCCACGCCGGACATGAAGGGCGGCGATCTCAAGGATCCGTACAACGCGGCGCTGCGGTTCACCGTGCCAAGCGGCGCACAGGTCACCGACGTGATCCCGCCGGCCGGCATCATCTACCAGAACTGGTACGAGGAGATCGCCGGATCGCAGCACACGTACGTGGTGCTGCCGTTCAGCCTGGCCGACGGCGTCAAGTACACGGTCGAGTTCACCCTCAAGATCACCTCGGCCGCCCCGAGCACCGGATCCGTCACGGCGCAGGGCGGGCTCAACGATCCGGCCCGGTCGAACAACACCGCCGCCGTGACGCTCAACCGCCGGGCGCACTGAGTTCCTGCGCACGGGCGCGGTTTCCTCGAAGTGCGTGCCGCCTGGCCGGGCGTGACCGGCGCCACGGCACACACTTCGGGGTCCCCGCTACGTTGGGATCCGTGACTGTCTACGACGTACAGATCGGCGCCCTCGGGGGCGGACCGGCCAACCTGGCGCAGTACCGCGGCCAGGCCCTCCTCATCGTGAACGTGGCCTCGAAGTGTGGCCTCACCCCGCAGTACACGGGCCTGCAGAAACTGGCCCAGGAGTACCCGGGGCGGCTCGCCGTCCTGGGCGTGCCGTGCAACCAGTTCGGCGGGCAGGAGCCGGGCACCGCGGAGGAGATCCAGACCTTCTGCGACGCGAACTACGGCGTGACGTTCCCGCTCACCGAGAAGGCCGAGGTGAACGGCCCGGGGCGGCACCCGCTCTACGCGCTGCTCACCGACGTGCCGGACACGGCGGGCAACGCCGGTGACGTGCAGTGGAACTTCGAGAAGTTCCTGGTCGCGCCCGACGGCACTGTCGCGGGCCGGTTCCGCCCGCAGGTGCAGCCGGAGTCGCCGGAACTCGCCGACGCGATCGCGGCCGTACTGCCCGCCTGAAACCAGGGTGCCGCCGGCCGGGCGTGCGTGACGGACCGGCCGGTGGCGCTCACCACGCGTAGTCGCGCCGCCGGACATTCCGGATAGGACGGACCTATAGCCCGCCGAATATTCGGCTCTTCTGTTCGCTGACCAGCGACAGTGTTAATTTGCTTCGGCCACGCCGCACCCCGCTCCATCAGGTCCACGACGAGCCCGTTGCCCGACCTTTGGTACGCCCCACGTCCAGGTCCGGTTCAGCGATGGGTTCCGTCCGGGCTGACGTCCCCGGAGGTTAGGCGTGAGATTCAGCAAGTCACTGATGGCGATTGCCGTCGCCGTCGCCGTCGGCGCCCCCACAGCGCATGCGCTCGCCAGCGAATCCCCCCACCACACCGCTTCCGCCCGCCCAGCCGCCCGCACCGCGGCGGCCGGCCTCGTCCAGGGCGCGGCCGGAGCCTGTCTCACCGCCGGATCCGCGAGTTCCGGACAGTCCAGCGCGGTCACCGTCCGCCGTTGCGACTCCAGCGCGGCACAGGACTGGCAGGCCGGATCCGGAAGCACCCTGCGGACCGCCGGGAAGTGCCTCGACGTCCGGCACAGCGGGGTCTCCAACGGCACCCGTGTCTGGCTCTGGCCGTGCAACGGCACGAACGCGCAGGTCTGGACCGCCAAGAGCGGCGCGCTCGTGAACCCGCGGTCCGGCAAGTGCCTGGACGCCACGGCCACCCAGGCGCAGATCCGGACCTGCGACGCCAGCGCCAGCCAGCAGTGGGCGGCCTCGTCCGCTCCGGCTCCGCAGCCGCCCCAGCCCCCGGCCTCGCCCCAGCCGCCGGCTCCCCCGCAGCCCCCGGCGCCGAGCCCCAAGCCGTCGGCTCCGG
>JAOPVE010000164.1 GCA_025963185.1 Actinomycetes bacterium | reverse complement strand
GCCGACCAGATCCTGGCGAAAGCGAACCGTCAAAAGATCTCAGACGCGCCGCACTAGGGGAATCGCTTCCCTGCGCTAATCCGGGATAGAGAACGCCCCACCGCCGAATTAGCGTTTTCTTGCCGGCATTCCCAGTCCGTGATCACTGCCCACACATCGATCCGCGGGCCAATTCACCGAGGCAGGGAGCGCGCAATGCGACCCAGGACTGTGATCGTGACGACTGCGGCGACGGCACTCGTGGCCATTCCGGCGATAGCGATCCCCGCATTCGCCCACGCGAGCACCGCAGGCCCGAGCACCGCCGGCCGGGACACCATGTCCACTCAGGGCACCACCACGGGCGAGACGTCGAGAGTGGACTGCGACGGCCCAGGCGTGGATCTGCTGATCCAGAGCTCGAACGGCAACGACTATTGCTTCGGCGGCCACGGATCCGTCTCATTCGGCACCGCGACCGCACTCGTATTTCCCAAGCCCACAATCTGTTACACGGTCATTCTCGCCGACACCCGCGGGAACGACACGCAACAGCCCGGTGGGCAGGGCCAATTTGTCGCCTATCGCCGCGCGCACACCGGCACGGCATACCTCGACCCTGCGACGGCGAACGGCTGCAACTGAATTCTCCGTCTGGCCGTCCCCTGCCCCCACCGGGCCGAGGACACGCCGGGCTCGGGACGCAGCGACCTGGGGACACCGGCGCGATCCGAGGCTCGGTGGTCCGGTCTGGTGACACGGACCCGGTTTGGTGAGAGGTTGGCTGGGCATGGCTTCATGACCCCCGCTCGCCGGAAGAGCTGGAGACACTGAATGGCCCGGCCTCGCATTCTCATCGTCGGAGCCGGGTTCGCCGGTTTCCACGCCGCCCGCACGCTCTCGAACCTCGCCCGTTGCGCCGCCGAAATCGTGCTGCTCAATCCCACCGACTCCTTCCTGTACCTGCCGCTGCTGCCCGAGGTCACCGCGGGCATCCTCGAACCGCGCCGGGTGACGATCCCGCTCACCGACGCGCTGCCCGGCGTGCGGCTCGTGCTCGGCCAGGCCAGGGACCTCGACCTGGACGGGCGCACGGTGCACTACACCGATCCGGAGGACACCCCAGGGCGGATCACCTACGACCGGCTCATCTTCACCGTCGGCAGCGTGAGCAAGCTGCTGCCGATCCCGGGGATCGCCGAGTACGCGCACGGCTTCCGGGGCATCCCCGAGGCCCTCTACCTGCGCGATCACCTGATCCGGCAGATCGAGCTGGCCGACGCCACCGACGACCAGGACCAGCGGGCCGCACGCTGCACGTTCGTCGTCGTGGGGGCCGGGTACACGGGCACCGAGGTGGCCGCGCAGGGCCAGTTGCTCACCGCCGACATCGCCCGCCGCCACCCGCGCCTGAGCGGGACCCGGCTGCGCTGGCTGCTGCTCGACACCGCCCCGCGGGTGCTGCCCGGACTGGACGAGCGGCTGGCCGCCGCCACCGACGCCGTCCTGCGGGAACGCGGGCTGGACGTGCGGATGGGCTGCTCGGTGTCCGAGGCGACCAAGGACGGGGTCAAGCTCAGCGACGGATCCTTCGTCCCGACCCGCACCCTGGTCTGGTGTGTCGGCGTCCGCCCGGATCCGCTGGTCGAGAGCACCCGGCTGCCGACCGAACGGGGCAGGCTGGTGGTGGACGAGTACCTGCGGGTGCCCGGCCGTCCCGAGGTCTACGCGTGCGGGGACGCCGCGGCGGTGCCCGACCTGACCCGGCCCGGCGAGTACACGGCGATGACGGCCCAGCACGCCGAGCGCCAGGGCCGCCGCGCCGCCCGCAACGTCGCCGCCTCCTACGGCCACGGCACCGCGGCGCCGTACAAGCACCACGACCTCGGCTTCGTCGTGGACCTCGGCGGCTGGCAGGGCGCGGCCAACCCGCTCGGCGTGCCGCTGTCCGGTCCGCCCGCGCGCGCGATCACGCGGGGCTACCACCTGCTCAGCCTGCCCCGGAACCGGATCCGCACGGTGTCGGACTGGGCCTTCTCCGCCTTCGGGTCCCGCCCGGCCGTCGGTCTCGGGATCGTCCGCGGACCGGCCGTGCCGCTCGACACCGCGGCACCCGAGCTCACCCGGAGCTGACCGCCCGCACCGATTGCACCGCCCACCGACTGCGCTGACCGCACCGCTCGCGCCGACCCGCACCGACCCGCACCGACCCGCACCGACCCGCTCGGAGGATCCGTGACCAGCACCGACGTCCATCCCGGCGGCACCGCGGCCGCGCTCACCGGCGACGAGCTGCGGCTGGTCGACGGATACTGGCGGGCCGCGAACTACGTCTCGGTGGGGCAGATCTACCTGCTCGCCAACCCGCTGCTGCGCGAGGACCTGCGGATCGAGCACGTCAAGCCCCGCCTGCTCGGGCACTGGGGCACCACGCCCGGGCTCAACTTCGCGTGGGCGCACCTCAACCGGGCGATCGTGCGGCACGACCTCAACGCCCTGTTCATCGCCGGACCGGGCCACGGCGGCCCGGCCGTCGTCGCGAACGCCTACCTCGAAGGCACCTACACCGAGCTCTACCCCGACATCACCCAGGACGAGCGCGGCATGCAGCGGCTGTTCCGCCAGTTCTCCTTCCCCGGCGGGATCCCCAGCCACGCCGCGCCCGAGACGCCCGGGTCGATCCACGAGGGTGGCGAACTCGGGTACTCGCTCTCGCACGCGTTCGGCGCCGCGTTCGACAACCCGGACCTGCTCGTCGCCTGCGTGATCGGGGACGGCGAGGCCGAGACCGGTCCGCTCGCCACGAGCTGGCACTCGAACAAGTTCCTCAACCCGGTCACCGACGGGGCCGTCCTGCCGATCCTGCACCTGAACGAGTACAAGATCGCCGGGCCGACGGTCCTCGCCCGGATCGGGGCCGGCGAGCTGGAGTCCTACCTGCGGGGCTGCGGCTGGGATCCGATCGTGGTGTCCGGTGGGTTCGGCGGCGAGGATCCACTGGAGGTCCACCCCCGGATGGCCGCGGCCGTCGAGGAGTGTGTGCGGCGGATCGCCGGGATCCAGCGGGCCGCGCGCGAGGGCGGCGAGCGGGCGCGGCCGCACTGGCCGATGATCGTCCTGCACACCCCGAAGGGCTGGACCGGCCCCCGCGAGGTCGACGGGGTCCGGATCGAGGGCACGTTCCGCGCGCACCAGGTGCCACTCGCGGGGCTCGCCGACAACCCCGGCCACCTGCGGATCCTCGGGGAGTGGCTCGCCTCCTACCGGCCAGCGGAGCTGTTCGGCCCGCGCGGCCACCTGGTCGCCGAGCTCGCGGCCCTGCCTCCGCGCGGCGACCGCCGGATGAGCGCCAACCCGCACACCAACGGCGGAGTGGTGCTGCGCCACCTCGAACTCCCCGACTTCCGCAGCTACGCGGTCGACGTGCCCTCCCCCGGCGGCACCCAGTCGTCCGCGACGGGAGTGCTCGGCACGTGGCTGCGGGACGTGATCCGCGCCAACCCCGACTGCTTCCGGCTGATGGGGCCGGACGAGACCGAGTCCAACCGGCTGTCGCCGGTGTTCGAGGTCACCGGCCGCACGTGGGAGGCCGAGACCGCGCCCGGCGACGAGCACATGGCGCGCGACGGCCGGGTCATGGAGGTCCTCTCCGAGCACCAGTGCCAGGGCTGGCTGGAGGGCTACCTGCTCACCGGGCGGCACGGGGTGTTCAGCTGCTACGAGGCGATCATCCACATCGTCGACTCGATGGTGAACCAGCACGCGAAGTGGCTGAAGGTCATCCGGCGGATCCCGTGGCGGCTCCCGATCCCGTCGCTGAACTACCTGCTGACCTCGCACGTCTGGCGCCAGGACCACAACGGGTTCAGCCACCAGGATCCCGGCTTCATCGACCACGTCGTGAACAAGAAGGCCGAGGTGGTGCGCGTCTACCTCCCGCCGGACGCGAACACGCTGCTCTCGGTGTACGACCACTGCCTGCGCAGCCGCAACTACATCAACGTCGTGGTGGCCGGGAAGCAGCCGGCCCCCAACCTGCTGACCATGGACGAGGCGATCTCGCACTGCGCCCGCGGCCTGGGCATCTGGCACTGGGCGAGCACCGGCGAGGGTGAACCCGACGTCGTCCTCGGCTGCGCGGGTGACGTCCCGACCCTGGAGACGCTCGCCGCCGCGGACCTCCTCCGCCAGCACCTCCCGGACCTGTCGGTGCGGGTCGTCAACGTCGTGGACCTGATGCGGCTCCAGCCCGAGTCCGAGCACCCGCACGGACTGTCCGACCGCGAGTTCGACGCGCTGTTCACCGTCGACCGGCCGGTGATCTTCGCCTACCACGGCTACCCGTCGCTGATCCACCGGCTGACCTACCGCCGCGCCGGGCACGGCAACATCCACGTCCGCGGCTACAAGGAGGAGGGCACCACCACGACCCCGTTCGACATGGTCATGCTCAACGAACTCGACCGGTACCACCTGGTCATCGACGTGATCGACCGCACGCCCCGGCTCGGCGCGTCCGCCGCCGGGGTCCGCCAGGCCATGGTGGACGCCCGCCTGCGTGCCCGCGCCTACACCCGCGAGCACGGCGCCGACATCCCCGAGGTCCAGGACTGGGCGTGGACCGGCGCCCGCCCGGGCACCCGCGGCCAGACCACCGGGCCGGCCGACTGAACGCCGTCCCCGCCCTCCCCCGCGTCCGCCTGGACGGCTACGGCGAGGACGACCTCGACCTCGAGCGGCGGCTCAACGAGCCCGAGATGCGGGCCTTCCTCAGCCCGTCCGAGAGCGACGAGAAGGTCGTCGCGCGGCACCGCAAGTACCTCGGGCTGGCCGTCGAGCGGGTAGGGCAGATGTTCCGGATCACGAGCCTGACCACCGGAGACGTCGTCGGCAGCATCGGCTACTGGGAACGCGAGTGGCAGGGCGAGACGGTGTACGAGACCGGCTGGGGGATCCTGCCCGAGTTCTGGGGTCACGGGTATGCGTCCGCGGCGGCGGTCGCCGTCGTCGCGGCCGCCGCGGCCCGGGGCACGCACCTGTCGATCCACGCGTACCCGAAGATCGCCCACGCGGCCTCGAACGCGGTCTGCCGGAAGGCGGGCTTCACCCTTCTCGGCGAGTGCGACTTCGAGTACCCGAAGGGCACCCAGATCCGCTGCAACGACTGGTCCCATCCCCTCTGACAAGCCCCCGAAGCGCGTGCCGTTCTGGCGCCTGGGACCGGCGTGGCGGCGCGCGCTTCGGCATGGAGAGGGCGTGTTTGCGGGACGGGGACGGGAGGATGGCGGGGTGACCCGACTGCAGACCGCGCATACGTCCGATCTGGATCCCCGCGTGCTGGGCCTCGCGCGCGAACTGCTCTACGAGACCTTCGCCGGGGATCTCGCCGACAGCGACTGGGAACACTCCCTTGGCGGGATCCACGCACTCGTGTGGGACGGCGGTGAGCTGATCGGGCACGCCGCGGTGATCCAGCGGCGGCTGCTGCACAGCGGGCGCGCGTGGCGAGCCGGGTACGTCGAGGGGGTCGGGGTGCACCCCGGGCGGCAGCGCGAGGGGCACGGCGGGGCGATGATGGACGCGCTCGGCGAGGTGATCCGGCGGGCCTACGACCTGGGCGCGCTCGGATCGACCGCCGAGGCCGAGCGCCTCTACGCCGGGCGGGGCTGGCAGCGCTGGCGCGGCGCGCTGTCGGCGCTGACCCCGGACGGGATCCGCCCCACCCCCGATGACGCGGACGGCATCTGGGTGCTGCCCGTCACGGCCCCACTGGACCTCGGCGGCGAGCTCACCTGCGACTGGCGCGACGCGGACGTCTGGTAGGTCTTAGAGCATCGCCGCGTCGCACGCACCGGCCACGACGGCCTGCCCGAACGCGACCGCCCCGTCGCCGGGGGGAATCCGGCGGTGGGTCAGCACGCGGAAGCCGCGCGCCTCCAGCATCCCGGCGGCGAGGTCGAGCAGCAGCAGGTTCTCGAAGGCCGATCCGCTCAGCGCGGCGGTGTCCAGGCCGGTGGCCTCGCGGATCCGGTGGGCACCGGCGGCGATCGCCTGGGCCAGCGCGCGGTGGAAGCGCATCACGGCAACGGGTGGCGGGGTGCCGGCGGCCAGGTCCTCGGCCACCGAGCGGACCAGGTCGTCGGCGCGGACCTCGAAGATCCGCTCGCCGCCGGTCGCGCCCTCGCCGATCGGGACGGCGTAGGTGCCGGTCTCCCCCGGATCCGCGAGCGCTTCTAGCTCCCGCGCCGGGGAGGCCAGCGTGTCGTGCCCGGTGGCGACGGCGGCGACCGCGGCGAACAACCCGTCCGCGGCGGACGAGTGGACCCGCGGCGGCCGCAGCGCCGAGTCCCACCGGTGGGCGTTGCGCCGCCGGACCGCGAGCCCGCCCGGCACCAGCGGGCCGTACGCACTGTCCAGGTAGGACGCGGCGAGCGACCACGGCTCGGCGGCGGCCGGCTCGGCGACAGGCGAGAGCCGCCCGTGTCGCGTGTAGCCGGTCAGGTCGGCGGCGAGGAAGTCCCCGCCCCATCGGGTCCCGTCGGGGCCGGGCGCCGGGCCGCCGAGCACCACCCCGATCACCGGGCCGGTTTCGCCGTTGTCGGCCAGGCAGGCGGCCACCTGGGCGTGCTGGCGCTGGACCGCGATCCGGTCGGCGCCGCCCGAGTCCGGCGGGGGGCCGGGGGCCCAGTCCCAGGCGATGAGGCGCGGCGGCGGGCCGTCGGTGATGAAGGCATATCGGCCGGATCCGCGACAGGGCGCCCCACCCGCCCCCAGCGCGAGCACCGCGCGCCGGAACGGCACCGTAATCTCCATCGGCGCACAAGCGGGCCGCCGGATCGGGTACTCGCGCCCTCGCCACAGCGCGAGGATCGCGGGCGGATCGGGCAGCCCGGCGGGCCGTTCCGCGGCGAGGATCGAGTCGGCGAGCGCCCCGTTCCCGCCGGTCAGCACGATCGGGTGGGCGAGTGCGGCGAGCAGAAGGCGGTGCACGGGCGTGGCGGGCAACCGGACGCCGAGCCGCCGCAG
>JAOPVE010000153.1 GCA_025963185.1 Actinomycetes bacterium | reverse complement strand
ATCCGAGAGGTATTGCTGGTGGTAGTCCTCGGCCAGGTAGTAGGTGGTCAGGGGGGCGATCTCGGTGCTGATCGGGCCGTAGCCGGTCGACCGGACCACCGGCTCGAACGCCTCCTTGCTGGCCTGCGCGATCCGTAGCTGCTCGTCGGTCGTCGTGTACACCGCGGATCGGTACTGGGTGCCCACGTCGTTGCCCTGGCGCATGCCCTGGGTCGGATCGTGGTTCTCCCAGAAGATCCGCAGCAGGTCTTCGTAGCTCACCACCGCGGGGTCGTACACCACCTGGACGGCCTCGGTGTGGCCGGTCCGCCCGCTGCAGACCTCTTCGTACGTCGGGTTGGGGGTGTGCCCGCCGGCGTAGCCGACGCTGGTCGAGTAGACGCCGGGGGTGCGCCAGAAGATGCGCTCGGCGCCCCAGAAGCAGCCCATACCGAATACGGCGACCGCCAGGTTCTCCGGCCACGGCCCCTGCAACGGGGTGCCCAGGACGGTGTGCCGGTCCGCGACCTTCATCGGGGCCGTCCGGCCGGGTAGGGCGGAGGCGGCGTCGGGGATGCTGCGCGGACGTCCGAAGATCATGGTCAACCCTTTCTGATCGGGGTACCAGCCACAACGCGGCGGCCGGCCGGGCTGTTCCGGCGTTCAGACCAGCCCGGCGGCGGGCTCGTCGGTGACCGGTTCGAGCCCCGCGGCGGCTGCGGCGGCGAGCAGCCGGGCAAATGCCACGTCCAGCTCGGGGATCGTCAGGGTGTACGGCAGCCGCAGGTAGTTCTCGAAGGCGCCGTCGAGTCCGAAGCGGGGTCCGGCGGCGAGAAGGAGGCCCTGCCGCCGGGCGGCGACGGTGATCGCCGTGGAGGTGGGGGCGCCGAGGTCGGTCCAGAGGCTGAGGCCGCCGGGAGGGACGGGTGCGCGCCAGCCGGGCGCCTGGTCGTGCAGCAGCGTGAGCAGGTGCCCGCGGCGGGCGCGCAGGTCGTCGAGGCGGGCGGGGAGGATCTCGTCGGTCCGCCGCAGCAGTTCGGCGGTGACGAGCTGTTCGAACACCGGGCTCGCGGTGTCGACGGCCGCCCGGACGGTGGCGGCCTGCCCGACGAGCTGTGCGGAGGCGCGGAGCCAGCCGATCCGCAGGCCGCCCCAGAAGGTCTTGCTGGCGGATCCGACGTGCAGCACGAGCCCGCCGGCGTCGGAGACCGGGGGCGGGGCGGGGAAGTCGAGCCCGAGTTCGGCGATCGTCTCGTCGATGACCAGTGGCGTGCGGGTGCGGCGGGCGAGTTCGGCCAGCTCGGTGCGCTGTCCGGCGTCCATGCACCGGCCGGTCGGGTTGTGGAAGTCGGGGATCAGGTACGCGAGCCGTGGCACCGCCTGGCGGATCGTGGCCGCGAGCATGTCCAGGTCCCAGCCGGGCGTCGTGAACCCGAACGGGACCGCGCGGCAGCCCGCCCTGGCGATCGCGTCGAGGGCGTTGGCGTAGCTGGGGTGCTCGACGGCGATCCGGTCGCCGGGCTTGGCGAGCATGCGCAGGACCAGCGAGATCGCGGCCTGGGCGCCCCCAGTGACGAGGATCTGCTCGGGCGAGGTCGGCAGTCCGCGGGCCGTGTACCGGTCGGCGATGGCGACCCGCAGCGGCGAGAGCCCGTACGGGTCGTAGCCGTGGGTGGGCAGGTAGCGGGCGAGCTGCGCGACGGCGGAGCTGGCGGCCTGGTGCAGGATCTCGACCGGGGCGCTGGGGGCCGCGTGGGCGAGGTCCAGCGGGGCGCCGGGGGCGAGGCTGGCGGTGTGCGGTCCGCCCCGGTGGCCGGTCTCGGGGACGGCGGTCCAGGTGCCGGATCCGCGGCGGCTGATCAGGAAGCCCTCGTCGCGCAGCCGCTCGTAGGCCGCGGCCACCGTGGTGCGGCTGACGCCGAGTGCGGTGGCGAGTTCGCGCTCGGCCGGGATCCGGGTCTGCAGCGGGAGCCGGCCGTCGAGCACCAGCAGGCGGATCCTGGCGGCGAGCCCGGCGTACGCGGCGTCGGTGCCCTTCCAGTCGCCGAGGATCCGGCTGAGGTGGTGGCCTTCGATGCGACGGTCGTCGAGCGGTTCCATGAGGCCACTATTCCACAATTGGCCCTGGATCTTAATGCCAATCGTGGTGCAGGCTGCTCTCATGGTCGCCATTGATCCGCCCCGCGAGCGCGCCAGGTTCCTCCCGGCGTCGCGCCTCCCTCGCCGGCTCGTCCAGCTCTACGCCGGGCTCGTCCTCTACGGGGTGAGCATGGCGATGATGATCCGGGCCCAGCTGGGGCTCGATCCGTGGGACGTGTTCCACCAGGGGGTCGCGAACCGGCTGGGCTGGTCGTTCGGCACGGTCACGATCGTGGTGGGCGCGGTCGTGCTGCTCGCGTGGATCCCACTGCGCCAGCTCCCGGGCATCGGCACGGTGAGCAACGTCGTGGTGATCGGCCTGGCGGTGGACGCCGCGCTCGCGATCCTGCACCGCCCGGACGCGCTGTGGGCGCGGATCGCGCTGATGGTCGCGAGCATCGTCCTGAACGGCCTCGCGGGTGGCTGCTACATCGGCGCGGGCCTCGGCCCGGGCCCGCGGGACGGGCTGATGACCGGGCTGGTCCGCCGCACCGGCGGATCGGTGCGCCTGGTCCGCACGGGTATCGAAGCGGTCGTTCTCGCGACGGGCTGGCTGCTCGGGGGCTCGATCGGGATCGGCACCGTCCTGTATGCCCTGGCGATCGGTCCGCTGGTGCACTTTTTCCTGCCGCGCCTGACCGTGCCGGACCGGCCCTCGGTGGCCGGCTCGCCGGTGCGGGAAGGTTAGGCTCGCAGACGTGACCGAGTCAGCGCACGGCTTCGAGACCCTCGCCATCCACGCAGGTCAGGAGCCTGATCCGAGTACAGGTGCGGTAGTCCCGCCGATCTACCAGGTGTCCACCTACAAGCAGGACGGCGTCGGCGGGCTGCGCGGCGGCTACGAGTACAGCCGCAGCGCGAACCCCACCCGCACCGCGCTGGAGGAGTGCCTGGCGGCGCTCGAAGGTGGGGTCCGCGGGCTGGCGTTCGCGTCGGGGCTCGCGGCCGAGGACACGCTGCTGCGCACGGTGTGCCGGCCGGGCAGCCACATCGTGATCCCGGACGACGCGTACGGCGGCACGTACCGGCTGTTCGCGAAGGTCCTGGCCGGGTGGGGGGTCGACTTCACGCCCGCGCCGCTCGGCGACCTCGACGCCGTGCGCGCCGCGTTGCGCCCCGAGACCCGGGTCCTCTGGTGCGAAACCCCGACCAACCCGCTGCTGGGGATCGCCGACATCGCAGGTCTCGCGGCCCTCGCGCACGAGAACGGGGCGCTGCTCGCGGTCGACAACACGTTCGCCTCGCCGTACCTGCAGCAGCCGCTCGCGCTCGGTGCCGACGTGGTGATCCACTCGACGACCAAGTACGTCGGCGGCCACTCGGACGTGATCGGCGGCGCGCTCGTCGCCCGGCACAGCGGGCTGGCCGACGAACTGGCGTTCCACCAGAACGCGATGGGATCGGTGGCCGGCCCGTTCGACTCCTGGCTCACGCTGCGGGGAATCAGGACCCTCGGGATCCGGATGGACCGGCACAGCGACAACGCCGAGCGAATCGTCGCCGCGCTGACCAGTCACCCGAAGGTCACCGAGGTGCTCTACCCGGGCCTGCCCGAGCACCCCGGCCACGAGATCGCGGCGAAGCAGATGCGGCGCTTCGGCGGGATGGTCAGCTTCCGGGTGGCCGGCGGCGAGCAGGCCGCGGTCGACGTGTGCAACCGGGCCAAGCTGTTCATTCTCGGCGAGTCCCTGGGCGGGGTGGAGTCGCTGATAGAGCACCCGGGCCGGATGACTCACGCCTCGGCAGCGGGGTCGCCCCTGGAGGTCCCCGCCGATCTCGTGCGCCTCTCGGTCGGCATCGAAACCGCAGACGACCTTCTCGCGGATCTGCTCCACGCACTCGGCTAGTCGACTACGGGGTACACCCGGCGCCACATGGCGACGTGCGGGCCGATCTGCGGGTCCACCCATTCCTCGCCGTGGACCTCGAAACCCGCGCGCTCGTAGAACGACCGGGCCGGGGTGCGCGCGTTGCACCAGATCAGCTCGCCACCGGCGAGGACGACGTGGGCGATCGCCGCGCGCAGCACGTGCCCGCCGACGCCCTGACCGCGCAGCGCCTCGTCGGTCGCCATGCCCCGTAGCCGCCACGCGCCCGGATCCGCGGGCCGCCATGGGCACGGCTCGGGGCGGACGATGGCCGATCCGACGACCTCGCCGTCCGGGGTTCGCGCGGCGAAGGTGGCGGTCAGCGGGTCGTCGTCCCCGGCCAGGCGCACCGCCGAGATGTCGAGATGCGGCCGGAGCACCCGCTGCCGCAGCGCGTACGTCAGTTCGGGCGCCACCTGCTCCACGCGGATCTCGGTCACCCCCGCACTCTACGAGCCGCAATGCCGCCATGACCATCGGGTCGGCGGGCTCCGACTCCTCACCGACAACGAACGGTTCT
>JAOPVE010000122.1 GCA_025963185.1 Actinomycetes bacterium | reverse complement strand
GCCGCGCGATCAGGTACGAGTCGACGGTGCCCGTGACCACGGATCCGGACTGGACGCCCTGCCACGTGCGCTCGTCGTTGCGGGCCAGCCAGCCCAGCTTCGTCGCCGAGAAGTACGGATCCAGCCGCAGGCCCGTCAGCTCCGTCACCCGGCCGCCGTGACCCGCCTCTTCCAGCTCGGTGCACAGCGCAGCCGTGCGGCGGTCCTGCCAGACGATCGCCCGGCGGGGGGCGCGCAGGGTGCGGCGGTCCCACAGCACCACGGTCTCGCGCTGGTTGGTGATGCCCACGGCGGTCGGCTCGGGGGCGCCGGAGTCGAGCACCTGGCGGCAGGCCGACAGCACAGCCGTCCAGATCTCTTCGGGCTCGTGCTCGACCCAGCCGGGCCGCGGAAAGTGCTGGGCGAACTCCTGGTAGCCGCGCGCAGCGATCCCGCCCTCTGGCGTGACGAGCAATGCGGTGACGCCGGTGGTGCCCGCGTCGATGGCGAGAACGGTCACGTCGTTTCACCCTAGAGCGTTGCCGGCCGGTTCGGGCCAGATCGGCCCAGACGCGCCCGATAGGGCACCGCGCCCGGCCCGCACCGCAGCTCACGCGGATACAGTGGGCGCTCGACGCCGACGACGCACGAGGTCAGGTAAATGCCGAGACGCTACTTCTACGACACCGAGTTCATCGAGGACGGCGTCACCATCGACCTGGTCTCCATCGGGGTCACCGACGAGGACGGCCGGGAGTTCTACGGCGTGTCCACCGAGTTCAACCCTGACAAGGCGATCCCGTGGGTCCGGCGCAACGTGCTGGACAAACTGCCCGGACCCGCCGACAGCGCCTGGCGCTCCCGCGAGCGGATCCGCACCGATCTTCTCGCCTTTCTCACCGAGCCGGGGGAGGAGATCGAGCTGTGGGCCTGGTACGCCGCCTACGACCACGTGGCGCTGTGCCAGCTGTGGGGCGCGATGCCCGCGCTGCCCCGGCCGATCCCGCGGTTCACCAAGGACCTCCGCCAGCTCTGGGACGACCTCGGCCGCCCCGCCCTGCCCGGAGCGGG
Source organism: Actinomycetes bacterium (assembly GCA_025963185.1). Taxonomy (GTDB): domain Bacteria; phylum Actinomycetota; class Actinomycetes; order Mycobacteriales; family Cryptosporangiaceae; genus RYN-140. The sequence continues at coordinate 5,693 of JAOPVE010000122.1, read as the reverse complement.
CAACGACCAGCACGACGCGCTCGCCGACGCCCGCCACAACCTCGGCCGCTGGAAAGCGATGGAGACCGCCAGGGCCGAGCACCTGCCGAGGTGAACCAGCCGGTGGTTCTGGATCGGTCAATGGCACGCGCTACCGTGTTGTAACACAAGCGGCACCTGCGGGTCTGTCGGCAACGGCGCCCCTGATCACGGCTGGTCGCCACCCCAGATGTCCATTGCGAGAGGAAGCAACAACATGCGCATCGGTGTGCTCACCGGAGGCGGCGACTGCCCAGGCCTGAACGCGGTCATCCGCGGCGTGGTCCGCAAGGGCGTCGGCGTGTACGGGCACGAGTTCGTCGGGTTCCGGGACGGCTGGAAGGGCCCGCTGGAGTCCTTCACCAAGCCCCTCGGCATCGACCAGGTCCGCGGCATTCTCCCCCGGGGTGGCACCATCCTCGGCTCCTCGCGCACCAACCCGTACAAGGTCGAGGGCGGCGTCGAGACGATCCGCAAGAACCTCGCCGAACTCGGCGTCGACGCGCTCATCGCGATCGGCGGCGAGGACACCCTCGGCGTCGCGAAGAAGCTCACCGACGACGGCATCCCGGTCGTGGGCGTCCCCAAGACCATCGACAACGACCTCGGCGCCACCGACTACACGTTCGGCTTCGACACCGCCGTCACCGTCGCCATGGAGGCCATCGACCGCCTCCACACCACCGCCGAGAGCCACCACCGCGCCCTCGTCGTCGAGGTCATGGGCCGTCACGCCGGCTGGATCGCCCTGCACGCCGGGCTCGCCGGTGGCGCCAACGTGATCCTCGTCCCCGAGCAGCCCTTCGACCTGCAGAAGGTCATCTCGCACGTCGAGAGCCGGTTCGCCACCCAGTACTCGCCGATCATCGTCGTCGCCGAGGGCGCCCTGCCCAAGGACGGCGGCGAGACGCTGCTCACCGGCGAGACCGACGCGTTCGGCCACGTCCGCCTCGGCGGCATCGGCCAGTGGCTAGCGAGCCAGATCGAGCAGGCCACCGGCAAGGAGTCCCGCGCCGTGGTGCTGGGCCACGTCCAGCGCGGCGGCACCCCGACGGCCTACGACCGCGTGCTCGCCACCCGGTTCGGCCTCCAGGCCATCGACGCCGTCCACGAGAAGGACTGGGGCAAGATGGTCGCCCTGCGCGGCACCGACATCATCCGAGTCCCCCTAGAAGAAGCCACCCGGGAACTCAAGACTGTTCCCCCCGGGCGCTATGCCGAAGCCGAAGTCTTCTTCGGCTGAGTGCACGGCCCGCTGAGGCACATGATCTGCGGCGCGGCGAGAACCGCCAGGTACAACACCGGTACCTGGCGAACCTCGCCGCTCGCATCTCATGCACCTCAGCGGGCACCAGGTTTAGATCAAGAGCTTGAGACCAAAAGCGACAGTCAAAAGCCTTTAGATCAAAAGCTTTAGACCTATTTGGATTACCCGCGAGAAGTGTTCGCCGTAGCCGCTCGTGGGTTGGTGGTGGGGGTGGCCTTCCCGGTTCGGGTGCGAGGAAAGGCCAGGGCCGCCGCCAGCGGGGTCACGCTCAGTGCCGCGTACGCGATCGGGTAGCCCGCCCAGCCCGCCAGCGCCCCGAAGGCCGGCGGTGCGATCGCGCCCGCCACGTTCTGGATCGTCGTCTGAGCCCCGAGAGCCCGTCCGGACCAGTTCGCCGGAGCCGCCTCGGCCACCGCCGCGTACCCGATCCCGTGCCAGCCCACCGTGAGCACCATCGCCACGAGCAGCACCGGCACGGTCGCCGCCAGCCCGCTCGCCGAGGCCGCGGCGAGCAGCCCCGTGGCGGCGGCCGCGGCGAGGGCCATGGCGCGCAGCGGCCGGATCCGGTCGCCCACCCGATCCGACCAGCGGCCTCCGGCGATCCGGGCCGCCCCGCCGCACAGTTGCGCGGCCGCCAGCAGCGGACCGGCCGCCGCGGGTGCCCAGCCACGCTGAGTCACGAGGTAGTCGAGCGCGAACGCGCCGATCGCGGCCTGGGCGAGGACGAACAGTGCGCTGCCGCCGTGGATCCGCCAGAGTCTGGGCCGCCGGTACGGCGATCCGGTGCCGTCCGTGGCCGGGGTGACCGGGACCGCCGCGTCGGTGAGGAAGCAGCCGCACACGACCGCCGCGGCCAGGCAGGCGGCGGCCGCCGTGAGCAGCGCCGCGGACGTGCCGCCCCACCCGGCGAGGGCCGGTAACGCGGCTCCGGCGATCGCCACCCCGGCGGGCTGGGACGCCTGCCGGATGCCCATCGCCAGGCCGCGCTCGCCCGGCGCGAACCACCCGGTGACGACCCGGCCGCTCGCCGCGTACACCGCGGATCCGCCGATGCCGGCGAGGACGAGCAGGCCCTCCAGCGCGGCCCCGCCGGTGACCGCGGCGGCACCGAGGGCCGCGGCCGCAGTCCCGAGCCCGGCGGTGACGACGAAGCGCTCGCCACGGCGATCCGCGACCGCTCCCCACGCCAGCACCCCGAGGACCATGCCGATGCCCGGCGCTGCCACGATGAGACCGGCCTCGGCCAGCGTGAGCCCGGGGTACTCCCGCCGGAACGCCGGGACGAGGAACGCGAGCCCGTAGAGGTAGACGGTGCCGGTCGCCTGGGCGGCGGTGCCCAGGGCGAGCATCGCCCAGCGGCGTGAATCGGTCATACGGCGCACTTTATCGATTCGTCCCAGTATGAGAGATGGGATTCTCGTAAGGTGGGACTTCCGCCGGTGTGACGCTGGGCACGTGCCGAACGGGGCGGCCCGGATGTGAGGTCCGCCACCGAGGCGGCATACTCTCCGCCCGTGGATCGCCGCCTGACTTTCGACGAGGCCCGCGCCTTCCTGCCCGAGCTTCTCGAGGCGGCGGGCCAGGTCGTCTCCGTGCGCGCCGACGCCGTCGAACTCGCGGCGGACCTGGCGAACGGCGGCCGATCGGCCCTGGGCGGCCTGCCCGAGCTCAAGGGCCTCCAAGCCCGCCTGCACTCGGCCCTGGACTGGTTCGGCGAGAACGGGGCCGAACTGCGGGGCTGGGCACCGCTGCTGGTGGACCTTCCCGGCGAGCACGAGGGCCGGCCGGTCGCCTGGTGCTGGCTCGAAGGCGAGCCGGACCTGCGCTGGTACCACCGCGAGGACTGCGGATTCGCCGCCCGCCGCGAGATCTGACGCGCGTCCACCGAAACGACAGGTGACGGCCAGAGGGTGGGATCGCCCACCGGGCGCGGAATCTCCTCGCCCCCGGCGATTAGGCTGTAGCCGTGACTGACGACCTCGACAGGTGGCGGTCGCTGCCGGCCGCCCAGCAGCCCGTCTGGCCCGACCCCGCCGCACTCGCGGAGGTGACGCGCACCCTCTCCACCGTCCCGCCGATCGTCGCGCCCTACGAGGTGCTGGCGCTGCGCGAGCGGCTCGGCGAGGTGGCCGCTGGGCGCGCGTTCCTGCTCCAGGGCGGCGACTGCGCCGAGACCTTCGACGACAACACCGAGCCGCACCTGCGCGCCACCACCCGCACCCTGCTCCAGATGGCGGTCGTGCTGACCTACGGCGCGAGCGTCCCGGTGGTGAAGGTCGGGCGGCTCGCCGGTCAGTACGCGAAGCCGCGCTCGTCCGACCTTGACGCGCTGGGCCTGCCGTCCTACCGCGGCGACATGGTGAACTCGATCGAGCCGGTGCTCGAAGCGCGCATCCCCGATCCGCAGCGGATGGTCCGGGCGTACGCGAACGCGGCGGCCGCGATGAACATGCTCCGCGCCTACGGCAAGGGCGGCCTGGCCGACCTGCACGCCGTCCACGACTGGAACAACGACTTCGTCAGCAACTCCCCGGCCGGCGAGCGGTACGAGGCGATCGCCCGCGAGATCGACCGGGCCCTGGCGTTCATGCAGGCCTGCGGTATCGACGACGCGAACCTGCGCAGCACCGACCTGTACTGCAGCCACGAGGCGCTGATCCTGGACTACGAGCGCGCGCTGACCCGCCGCAACGTCGACACCGAGGACGGCCTCGCGTTCGACCTGTCCGCGCACATGGTGTGGGTCGGCGAGCGCACCCGCCAGATGGACGGCGCCCACCTCGATTTCGTCTCGCGGATCGCCAACCCGATCGGCGTCAAGCTCGGTCCCGGCACGACCCCCGAGGTCGCCGCAGAACTCGTCGAGCGGCTCGATCCCGACCGGGTGCCCGGCCGCCTCACGCTGATCAGCCGGATGGGCAACGGCAAGGTCCGGGACGTGCTGCCGGCGATCGTCGAGAAGGTCACCGCCACCGGGCACCTGGTCGTGTGGGAGTGCGATCCGATGCACGGCAACACCCACGAGTCCCCGACCGGTTACAAGACCCGCCACTTCGACCGGATCGTCGACGAGGTCCTCGGCTTCTTCGAGGTCCACCGCGGACTCGGCACCCACCCCGGCGGGATCCACGTCGAGCTGACCGGCGAGGACGTCACCGAGTGCCTCGGCGGCGCCCAGGCCATCAGCGACGCCGACCTGCACGGCCGCTACGAGACGGCGTGTGATCCGCGGCTGAACACCCAGCAGGCCCTCGAACTCGCGTTCCTGATCGCCGAGATGCTGCGCGGTTGATAGATCTCCGGTCCGACACCGTCACCAGGCCCACCCCGCCGATGCGCGCGGCGATGGCCGCGGCCGAGGTGGGCGACGATGTCTACGGCGAAGATCCGACCGTGCGGCTGCTCGAAGCGGAGGTCGCCGCCCGGTTCGGGCACGAGGCCGCCCTGTTCACGCCGTCCGGCACGATGGCGAACCAGATCGCGCTCCAGCTCGTCGCCGGCCGGGGGGAGGAACTGCTGTGCGACGCGGACGCCCACGTCGTCAGCTACGAACTCGGCGCGGCCGCCGCGCTGGGCGGCATCAGCACCCGCACCTGGACCGGCTCGCCGGTGGGCACGCTCGACGCCGCGCAGGTCGCCGCCATGGTCCGGTCGCCGTCCTGGGGAACGGTCCGGACGGCCGCCGTGGCCGTCGAGAACACCCACAACCGAGGCGGCGGCGCGGTCTTGCCCCTGGACGCCCTGCGTGAACTGCGGGAATTCACCGCGGACCGGGACGTCGCCCTGCACTGCGACGGCGCCCGGATCTGGAACGCGCACGTCGCCACCGGCACGCCGCTCGCGGTCTACGGGGCGCTCTTCGACACCCTCGCGGTGTGCCTGTCCAAGGGTCTCGGCGCCCCGGCCGGATCGCTCGTCGTGTCCTCCCGCGAGCGCATCGCCCAGGCCCGGACGATCCGCAAGCGGCTCGGCGGCGGGATGCGCCAGGCGGGTGTCCTCGCCGCGGCCGGACTCCACGCCCTGGACCATCACCTCGCCGGGCTCGCCGCCGACCACGAGCACGCGGGGCAGCTCGCGGCGGCTCTGCCGGGCATCGCCCCGACACCGCGGACCAACATCGTCCGGCTCGACCTCACCGGCACCCGCTGGACCGCCCCGGACCTCGCCGCCGCCGCCAAGGACCTCGGCGTGCTGATCTCGGTGACCGCCGAGCACTCCGCCCGCCTGGTCACCCACCTAGACATCTCGGCCGACGACGCGGCCAAGGCAGCCGCAGCACTGGCCTCCCTGTTCTAACCCACCCCCTTCGCGAAGTGCGGTAACCCAGCCCGGTCCTGACCGGCCGCAGTTACCGCACTTCGGCGAGGGATCAGCGAGGGGATCGGCGGGGGAGGCGGGTGTGCGGTGA
>JAOPVE010000107.1 GCA_025963185.1 Actinomycetes bacterium | reverse complement strand
CGTCTGAGCCGGCGGGGACCTGACGCAGCACCCTGCCCGCGTGGCCGAGTACGCGGTAGGTGCCCATCCGGTCGATCACCTCGAGGTCGGCGGTCGTGGCCGAGGCGGCGATCACCTGGACGCGCCGGACGTCGTGCCGCACCCCTTCGGCGACCCCGCCCTCGGCCCTCAGCCCATTGATCGCACGCGCGTCGGCGGCCAGTGGCGCACTACCGGTGGCGTAGACAACGCCCAGCAGCGCCGGATCGGCTCGGCTGAATGCCATGGCCCGGTTGGCGTCGAGCTGGCCGACGACAGCGGGCCAGTTCACGGCCGAAGTCGGGGCCGGTACCGCGGACGGCCGGCTCACGGCGTCGTGCCCGATCCACAACAGGCCCGCACCAGCCACCGCGAGCACGACGGCGACGACGGCCGCACGGACCTTCCCTCGCCGAGGCCGCCCTGTGGCCGCCCGCACCGCGGCCCAGCGCTCGGCCGACGTACTGGCCGCCGCGGCCACCGCTGGCCCGACCGCCATCAGCCGGGCACCGACGGCGGCCCCACGCTCGCCGGCCGGGGCCGCGACACCGGCCGGGGCCGCGACACCGGCGATAGCTGACAGCGGCGGACCGGCAGTGAACTCGACCGGTTCGGGTGCCACCCCGGCGTAGAGCAACTCGGCGAATGCCTCCGCCGAGGGCCGGTGCCGGGCGACCGGGCTGAGCGCGGCACAGATCGCCACGGCGACGAGTGCGGGGACGCCGAGGGTGTGCGCGTGGTCAGCCCAGCGCTGGACGCCATCGCCGGACTCGGGAACCGGGCGGCCCGTGAGTGTCTGAGCGGCTAGGACGGCGAGCGCGTACACGTCCGCTGGAGGGTTCTGCTGTTCCTCGGGACCGGCGGCGAGCCTGGCCACGCCGATGCCCGCAAGAAGCGGATCGCCGGAAGCGCCGAACAGCACGCTGCCCGGCCCCAGGGCACCGTGGCCGAGACCAGCGTCGTGGGCGGCGGCCAAGGCGTGCGCGAGGGGGACGAACACGGCGGCCACCTGGCCGGACCGCAGCCTCCCGGCACCGCGCAGGGTGGCGAGGTCGTGGCCGGCCAGGTCGGACACCACCACCAACTCGGACCCACTCGACAGCACCGCGCGGACCGGCATGGCGTGCGGATGCCGGAACCGCGCGACCCGCTCACCCTCGGCGGCCAGCCAACCCGCGCCGGACGACGCGGCTACGGCGACCCGCCGCAACGCGACCGCATCGCCCGTCGCCGCTTCCTGTCCGGCCCACACCGCCGCGCCGCGGCCCAGCGGCCGAGTGGCGGTGTATCCGGGAATGCTCCAGCTCATGCCGACGACGCTAGGCCGAAATCGCCTCGGGTCTGAGCGCTGTCCACAAGCGATCCGCCGTCCACAGATTGGTGCCACGACCTTGACAGGAGCGGCCGGAGCGGGCGGGAATCCGCAAACACCGGACGGCAGCGAAACGGCAGTGATCTGGCAGCCGGACGGCAGCGCTGTGGCGTATGGATGGCAGGATCGCCGGCATGACGGAGAAGATCCCCACGATCCTGGCGACATCCGGTGGCTGGCAGTACGGCGCGCGGCACAACCTCGAGTTCGGGCCGCTGGTGCACTACGCCGTCGAGCTGTCCGGAGCGCACGGCCGGCGGCCCAAGGTCTGCCACCTCGGCACGGCGGGCGGCGACCAGCTCTGGTTCAACGCGAAGGTGGCCGAAGCGGGCGTCACAGCCGGTTTCGAGGTCACGAGCCTCAACCTCTTCTCGATGCCGACGTTCGCCGATCCCCTGTCTCACCTGCTCGAACAGGACGTCGTGTGGGTCAACGGCGGCAGCGTCGCGAACCTGCTCGCGGTGTGGCACGTGCACGGGCTTGACGAAATCTTCCGGCAGGTCTGGGAGGCGGGGGTCGTGCTCGGAGGCGTTTCGGCCGGATCGATCTGCTGGCACACCGGTGGCACCACCGACTCCTTCGGCCCCGACCTGCGCGCCGTCACCAACGGGCTCGGGCTGGTGCCGTACTCCAACGGCGTGCACTACGACTCCGAGGAACAGCGCCGGCCGGCGTACCACCAGTTCATCTCGGACGGCACCCTCCCGGCCGGCTACGCAACCGACGACGGAGTGGGCCTGCTCTACCGGGGCACAGAGATGGTCGAAGCCGTCACGGAGACCGACGACAAGTACGCCTACTTCGTCGAGCGGAGTGCCGGGGGCGGCGCGATCGAGGAGACCATCACCCCCCGCCGCCTCAAGAACCTCCGCTGACTCTCGGAAAAGCCACATTGGGATCGGCGAAGGGCGGCGCCGCCGGTCACAGGTATCCGAAGCGCACGTCCTTCCGGAAGCGAAAACCGCAGGTGGCGGCCCGGAGGTCGACTGGGCAAACGGCGACCGGACGGAGACGTCTGCCAGTGGGCGCGGCACACGCGCCCGAGGTGCAGGCACCGACGGAACGGCCACCTGAGGCATTGGCCCCGGAGATCGGCTCGGAGAAGAGCGCTCCCGGACAACCGTGTCCCGCCACGCACACGCAGCAGAAAGACACATCCCGTCCACAGCAACACCACGGGGCGGGTCGGCCCCGGGCCGGCTCGACCAGAGGCACCCGGCTGGAAGTGCGTGCCAGTACACCGGTCATAGGCGGCACACGGCACACACTTCGGGAGGAACGCCCCGCAGGAACGCCCCGGGTGCGTCGGGAGGAGTGCGGCGGACGGGTCGCTGGGCTGCGCGCGGCAGCGGCGTACGCTGGGGAATCGTGACCGAGATCGCCGTGCCAGCCCGTCCGCTCAGCGTCGTTCGGCGGGGCCTCGTGGGCTACCGCGAGGCGTGGGAGGAGCAGCGGGCGATCCATGCCGCGCGGGTGGCGGGTACCGGCCCCGACACCGTGCTGCTGCTGGAGCACCCGAGCGTGTACACGGCGGGTAAGCGCACCGAGCCGTGGGAGCGCCCGGCGGACGGTACGGAGGTCGTCGACGTCGACCGCGGCGGGCGGATCACCTGGCACGGTCCCGGTCAGCTCGTGGGGTACCCGATCGTGGAACTGCCGCGCCCGCTCGACGTCGTCGCCCACGTGCGCCGCATGGAGCAGCTTCTCATCGACGTCTGCGCTGGTCTCGGGCTCGCGACGGGCCGGGTCGAGGGCCGCAGCGGGGTATGGATCGCGGCCGACGAGGGCGGGCCGGACCGCAAGATCGCCGCGATCGGGGTCCGGGTGAGCTACCGGGTCACGATGCACGGCTTCGCGCTGAACTGCGATCCGGACCTCAGCGCGTTCGGCCAGATCGTCCCCTGTGGCCTCACCGACACGGGTGTCACGTCCCTGACCCGCGAACTCGGCCGCACGGTGACGGTGGCCGAGGTGATCGACCTGGTCGAACCGCGGCTCGGTCAGCTGCTCGCCAGCTGAGCCGGGCCGGCCGCGCACCGCCGAGCGGGGCGGCGCCACACCAGCGATTCCGTCAGAATCCTCCGGTATCACACCAGACGGAGGAGGACAGTTCGGTGGCGGACAAGACCGGCGAGAGCATGACGCATCAGGCTCCCGCGACGACCGGGATCGGCCGGACGGGGAGCGTGCCCACCGGGCGCCCGCGTCCCGGCGAGGCCGAGTCGCCCGCCGAACCACTCACCGTGACCGGGCTGCTGTTCTCCGGTGACCGCGCACCGCGCGGCCCGGCGTCCAGCGTCCCACCAGCGGACGTCCCTCTCAGCGAGCGCGCTAAGGTCACGCGGGTGGCCGCCAGCACAACGGCGCCCACCCGCACCACCGAGCCATCGCCCCCGACAGAGCCGGTGACTATGTCTACGCCATCTCAGCCCCTCCAGCCCGACGCCGCACCGGAGTCCACTGTGACCCCCGCCCCGGCGAAGCCCATCGTGCACAAGGCGCCGAGCACCAGTGCGCCTGCCCAGGACGTGCCCACCGCCCCGGCCGAGGCGACGATCCCCGGCGCCGAGGCCTCGGTGACCGCGCCCGCGAAGACGGCGCGGCCCCGGAAGACGGCCAAGGCCACAGCGGCGGCGGACGCGGAACCCACCGCGGCTCCGGCCAAGGCAGCGCGCAAGACGGCCACGCCGAGGAAGGCGCCGGCCAAAACAGCAAAGGCCACACCCGTGAAGCGGATCGCTGACGCGGCCGACGCCGCACCGGTCGTCGCCGGCGTTCCCGCGCCCGCCGGAACGCCGGCCCCCGCGCGCAAGACTGCCGCCAAGCGCACCGCGAAGAAGGCGGCACCCGCCGTCGAGGGTGCGGCGGCGAGCACGGATCCGGCCAAGCGCACCGCCGCCGCGCAGGCCCCGACCAGGCGAACCGCCACGATCGAGCGGATCGGCGAGCCCGAGCCCGAACTCATCGTCCCGGCCGGCGGCACAGAGACCACGAGCGAGTCCGCGCGCGGTGGCCGCCATGCCGCGGCCGACACCGCCGCCGAGGCGGCCGCTGCCGAACTCGCCGCGGAAAAGGCGGCGGACGCGTCCAAGCGCCCGAAGCACGCTGCCCCGGACGACGACCACGCCTCGGCCGCGTCCCCACCAACCGAGTCGGCCGCAACCGAGTCGATCACAACCGAGCCCGCCGCAACCGAGCCCACCTCGGAAGCGCCCGTCGCCACCGAACCGGTCCCGGCCCCGGCAACCGGCGCGACGACCGCCGAGCCGACGGCGGAAACGACTCCTGACGCGACGGAACCCGACGCCACATCCCCCGACGCGACACCCGACGCCACCGCGGCGGCGGCCGAGGAGCCCACGCCCGGTACCCCGGCTGCGACTCCGGCCAAGGCCAAGGCGTCCCGCAAGGGCAAGGCGGCCGATACCGCGGACGCGCCGCTGTTCGCCGTCCTCTCGAACGAGCCGTACGTCAGCGTCACGACCTACCGCAAGGCGGGCACGCCCGTCCCAACGCCGGTGTGGGCCGCCCCGGACGGCGAGAAGCTGCTGCTCTGGACCGGTGCGGAGTCGGGCAAGGTCAAGCGGCTGCGGCACACCGCGAAGATCACGATCGCGCCGTGCGACCGGCAGGGACGGCTGCTCGGGGATCCGGTTCCGGCGACCGCCCGGGTCCTCCCGCAGGACGACATCGGCCGGGTCAAGGCGGCGATGGTCCGCAAGTACGGCTGGCAGTTCCGGATCACGGCACTCGGCGCGTCGGCGGGCCGGTTGCTGCGGATCGCCCCGAACGGCCAGGTCGGCGTCGAGATCACCCTCGGCTGAACACCGATCCGCTGGGCCGGGACGCACCACCCACCGGCCCAGCGGAACGGCAGAGCGCAGCGGAACGGCACAGCCCAGCGGAACAGCAACCAAGACAGCACAGCTCAGCGGATCGGCACCGACAGCCACGACGGATCCGCGGGCGGCGACGACACCGTCAGCGGTCCCATCCGGTTGACGTCGAGGTAGAGCGGATCCTCGGTGTCGAGCACGAGCGCGAGGCGCTGACCGGCGGGAACGTCGGTGGCGGTGGCCGGGAAGGTGATGGTGAGCGGCCCGGGGCGCCCGGCCACTCCCCCGGTCACCGGGGCGTGCGTGACGAGCCTGCCGGTGCCCGCGGAGTCGACGGCATAGAGATAGGCCACGATCGTCGCGTCGGTCACGTTCGGCGTGACGGTCAGGTGTGCGGTGGCGATCCCGCGGATCCGGGCCGGGCCGACCACCCCGGAGGTCCACACCAGAGCGTTGACCCTGTTCACCGCGGGGATCCAGGCCGTCGGGGGGATCCCGGTGAGCGCCTCCCAGCCTCCAGAGACGATCGCCACTCCCCCGCTCGCGATCGTGTCGACCCCGGCGCCGATCGTGGCGGACCAGCCCGCGGATCCGCCGAGGGAGCCCGTTCCGTCGTACCAGCGGCGCGCCCCGAGTCCATACCGGACCGGCGTCCCGGTCACCGACGCCCAGTCCCGCCCGGACTCACTCGCCGCGCCACCGCGGGGCAGCAGGACGACGGGGCTCTCGCGGTCGATCCCGGTGGCGGCGCCGGCGACGTAGTGGCCCAGCCAGCGGTGCACGCTGGTCCAGACGTGGTTGGGCAGGCCCGCGAGGCCGGTCGCCTCGGCCGCGATGTGGTCGCCGGGCGCGAATTCGAGCCGCTTGGGACCGGTCAGCGAGGCATAGAAGCTGACGAGCTGGTTGGGCGGGAACAGGCTGTCGCCGTAGGAGTTCGCGAGCAGAATCGCCGGGGCGTTCCGGTTGATCGCCGCGAGGTGCGCCACCGCGGATCGCTGGTAGGCCCACGACTTGACCTCGTCGGGCTCGCTGTCGCTGAAGAAGCGCTTGAGCGAGGAGCGCAGCGCGTCGCTGGGCCGCCCGGTGATCTCGGCGGCGAGCCCCAGCAGCGCGGCGGCCTGGCCCCGGCGGGTGTCACCGCCGTACATGGACTCGGGCAGGTCGGTCCAGGTGCTCAGCGCGGCCACGGCACGGATCCGCGGGTCGTGGCCCGACGCGATCAGGCCGATCCCGGCGCCGTAGCTGACCCCGGCCATGCCGATCCGGGCCGGATCCGTGGCGGTGTTCGCGACGAGCCAGTCGATCACCGAGGTCACGTCGGCGATGTCGGCCGGACCGGCGACCTCGACCTGGCCGCCGGAGTTCCAGAACCCGCGCGGGGTATAGGACAGCGCGACGAACCCCTCGGCCGCGAACTGGGCCGCCTGGATCGCGTACTCGGCGTCGCTCACCGCCCAGCTCGCGGCGAACACGATCGCGGGATGCAGCCCGGGCGTGGACGGCTCGGCCACGCTCGCGCCGAGAGTCACTCCGTCCGCGGCCCGGATCGTTACGGCGCGGAACTCGGCCGCCTGCGCGCGGACCGGCGAGAGGGTGACCGCGATCACGCCGAGGACGGTGACGAGGACGGTTCGGTGCAGCCGCATGGTGATCTGCCTCTCATCGGTGCCAAGGACGGAGGACGTGCGGGGCCCACGCAATGAACGCGAAACGTTCTCGTATTGTGGCGTTCACATAGGCATTCCGGGCGGAAATGAGCCAACCCGCCGGCAGCAGTACGCTGGTCCGCGTGACCGCCGTAGAGCCCGAGGGCCGCAAGATGCTGCGCCTCGAGGTCCGCAACTCCGCGACCCCGATCGAGCGCAAGCCACCGTGGATCAAGATCCGCGCGAAGATGGGCCCCGAGTACACCGAACTCAAGGGCCTGGTGAAGCGCGAGGGCCTGCACACGGTGTGCGAGGAGGCCGGCTGCCCCAACATCTTCGAATGCTGGGAGGACCGCGAGGCCACGTTCCTCATCGGCGGCGACCAGTGCACCCGGCGCTGCGACTTCTGCCAGATCGACACCGGCAAGCCGGCCGCGCTCGACCGCGACGAGCCGCGCCGGGTCGCCGAGAGCGTCCAGGCGATGGGCCTGCGCTACGCCACGATCACTGGCGTGGCCCGCGACGACCTGCCCGACGGCGGGTCCTGGCTCTACGCCGAGACCGTCCGGCAGATCCACGCGCTCAACCCCGGTACGGGTGTCGAGCTGCTGATCCCCGACTTCAACGCCAAGCCCGACCTGCTCGCGGAGGTCTTCGGATCGGCACCCGAGGTGCTCGCGCACAACATCGAGACGGTGCCGCGCATCTTCAAGCGGATCCGGCCCGGCTTCCGCTACGAGCGCTCACTTGACGTCATCGCCCAGGCCCGCGCCGCCGCGCTGGTGACGAAGTCGAACCTGATCCTCGGCATGGGTGAGACCATCGAGGAGATCGTCGAGGCGCTGCGCGACCTGCACTCCGCGGGCTGCGAGCTGGTGACGATCACCCAGTACCTGCGGCCCTCGCCGCGGCACCACCCGGTCGAGCGGTGGGTCAGGCCGGAGGAGTTCACGGACCTGGCCGCCGAGGCGGAGCGCATCGGTTTCGCGGGGGTCATGTCCGGTCCCCTGGTGCGCTCGTCCTACCGGGCGGGCAGGCTGTACCAGCAGGCGGTCGATTCCCGGACCGGCGCGGACGCGTCCTGAACGGCGTTTCCGCTGGTCAGCTAGGTCAAAACTCCTTAGTGGACCGGTGTGACCGGGATCACGTGACAGGTTTCACTGGATTGATTCCGTGCCGCACTCGATTGTGACTCCGAAGCGTCATAGGCTCGTCACGTGGAGGACACAGCCAGTGTGAAGGCTAGGAACAGCCCGAATTCCCGTCGTCTGGAGGTCACCGTGCCCAACCCGGAACCCCTCCAAACCTTGATGATGATCGCGATCACGCGCATCTTTCCGGAGGGTGGCCAAGCCACCGCCCGCCGCAACGCCTGGGCGGCCATGAGTTCCAACGCGACTCTCGCTCGCGACCGGCGCGAAGCCGACGCGGCGCTCGCCGCGGCAGTCGCCCACTTCGAGCCCGCCGGGCTCACCCCAGCCGCAGCGAGACGGGCCTCCACCGTCTAGCCTCAGCGCCATGGCTGAGCTCGTATACCCCCCGGTGATCTTCACCGCCAAGGGCTTCTTCCGTTACCTCGGGCTCCGCTTCGACATCACCGGCACTGAGCACATCCCGCGCGAAGGCGGTGCGGTGATGGTCATCAACCACACCGGTTACCTCGACTTCACGTTCGCCGGACTCGCCGCCCAGCCCGCCGGCCGCCTCGTGCGCTTCATGGCGAAGGAGTCGGTCTTCCGGCACCCCGTCTCCGGTCCGCTGATGCGGGGCATGAAGCACATCCCCGTCGACCGCGAAGCAGGCACGGCCTCGTTCCGGGCCGCGCTCACCGCGCTCAAGTCGGGCGAGATCGTCGGGGTCTTCCCCGAGGCCACGATCTCCCAGTCGTTCGAGCTCAAGGAGTTCAAGTCCGGCGCGATCCGGATGGCGAGGTCGGCCGGGGTGCCGGTGCTGCCGACCGCGATCTGGGGATCCCAGCGGGTCTGGACCAAGGGCCGGCCGAAGAACTTCGGGCGATCCCACATCGCGATCTCCGTCGCCGTGGGCGAGCCGCTGCCCGTCCCGCCCAAGAGCAAGCCTGACGACCTGGCGGCCGAACTGCAGATCCGCATGGAAGACCTGCTCCACGGCCTGCAGGAGGCCTACCCCGACAAACCCCAGACCGATGCGGATCGCTGGTGGCTGCCCGCCCGCCTCGGCGGCACCGCCCCCACGCCGGAGGAAGCGCTCGCGCTCGAGGAGGCCGAGGCCGCCGAGCGGCGGGCCGCCAGGGCCGCCGAGCAGCACCGGAACGAGGGCTCCGCCGCCGGTGGGGCCGGGTCCGCGGACAGGCCCTAGACTCGCGGGCATGGCCACCTCCCCCGAGAAGATCACCTTCCGGGACCGCATCCGGCAGATCGGCGCGGCGTTCCAGTTCACGCGCACTCACGACAAGCTGGTCGTCCCGCTGCTGCTCGCGGCGTTCCTGCTGCCCATCCTCATCGCCGTCGTGGTCGCGCTGATCACGGGCGCGTGGGCGCTGGTCCTGCCGTTCGGATTCGTCGTCGGGTTCCTGCTCGCCACCGTGCTGTTCGGGCGGCGGTTCACCCAGGCGCACTACCGCGAACTGGAAGGGCAGCCCGGCGGTCCGGCCGGAGTGCTGCAGACCCTGCGCGGCAACTGGAAGCTGACCCCTGCCGTGGCGGTGACCCCGCAGCAGGACATGGTGCACCGGGTCGTCGGTCCGCCCGGGGTCGTCCTCGTCGTCGAGGGATCGGTCAGCCGCCTCAAGAACCTCATCGTGCAGGAGAAGAAGCGGGTCAGCCGGGTGGCCCCCGAGATCCCCGTCTACGACGTCATCGTGGGCGACGGCGAGGGCCAGGTGCCGCTGCGCAAGCTCCAGCAGTACTGCGTGAAGCTGCCGCGCAACATCACCCCCAAGCAGGTCAACGCGCTGGACAGCCGGCTGCAGGCGCTCGGCGCGGCCCGCCCGCCGATCCCCAAGGGACCGCTGCCCAAGGGCGCCCGGATCCCCAAGGGCGCGAAGGCCAACCGCCGGGGCTAGCCCGTTGCGCTCACGACGATGGATCCGGTGAGCCGGTCGTGCCAGCCCCGGCCCTCGCGGTCGAGGATCGCGGCCGGCACCACCAGTTGCAGCAGCACCGTGCGCGCGGCGGCGCGGAGCAGGCCGATCGGGCGGCCGTCGGTCACGCGGACCACGCCGATCCGCAGCAGGCGCATGCCGATCGTCTGTGCGAACAGCCCGGTGAAGAACGTGTAGGAGACGAAGAGCACCACCCCGCTCCAGAGCCGGGGCGCCACCGGGTAGGTGAAGGCGACGGCGACCAGGGTGGCGAGCACGCAGTCGATCACCAGAGCCGCGAGCCGGCGGCCGAAACTGGCGGCGCTCCGGCGATCCGCTGACTGGGTTTGACCTTCGTGCTCGGGGGCGGCTGAGTCGGGCATGTGCCGAGCGTAGAAGGTCACGGGCCCGCCTCGCGCCGGGCGTCCTGACCTCCGGGAACATGGCGCTAGGCGGGTGACCGTTATGCCTGCCTGTGTAACAATGCCGACGCCGATCAGACACTGCCGGGCAACCCTTCGTCTTTAGCGTGAGGGGTTAGCTACCCACCCAGACGGAGGACGGATGTTTTCCAACTCAGAGGAGCTACTGAGCTACACCCGGGACGAAGGCGTGCGGTTCATCGACATCCGGTTCTGCGACCTCCCGGGTGTGATGCAGCACTTCAACGTCCCCATCGAGTCGTTCACCGAAGACACGCTCAACGAGGGGCTGGCCTTCGACGGATCGTCCATTCGCGGCTTCCAGGCGATCCACGAGTCGGACATGCTCCTTCTGCCGGACGTGACCACCGCCTACGTCGACCCGTTCCGTGTCGAGAAGACCGTCGCGCTGAACTTCTTCATCCACGACCCGTTCACCCGTGAGGCCTACAGCCGCGACCCGCGCAACATCGCGAAGAAGGCCGAGCAGTACCTCGCGAACAGCGGCATCGCCGACTCCGCGTACTTCGGCGCCGAGGCGGAGTTCTACGTCTTCGACTCGATCCGCTACGACACGCAGGCGAACGAGGCGTATTACCACATCGACTCGATCGAGGGTCAGTGGAACACGGGCCGCCAGGAAGAAGGCGGCAACCGCGGCTACAAGACCAAGTACAAGGGTGGGTACTTCCCCGTCCCGCCGGTCGACCACTACGCCGACCTGCGCGACGCGATCAGCCTGAACCTGCAGGGTGCGGGCATCGAGGTCGAGCGCGCGCACCACGAGGTCGGCACCGCCGGCCAGGCCGAGATCAACTACAAGTTCTCGACGCTGCTGCACTCCGCCGACAACCTGATGCTGTTCAAGTACATCGTCAAGAACACCGCGTGGGCGGCCGGCAAGACCGCCACCTTCATGCCCAAGCCCCTGTTCGGCGACAACGGCTCGGGCATGCACTGCCACCAGTCGCTGTGGAAGGACGGCTCGCCGCTCTTCTACGACGAGGTCGGCTACGCCGGGCTCTCGGACATGGCCCGCTGGTACATCGGCGGCCTGCTCAAGCACGCGCCCTCGCTGCTCGCGTTCACGAACCCGACCGTCAACTCCTACCGGCGCCTGGTGCCCGGCTACGAGGCCCCGGTCAACCTCGTGTACTCCCAGCGCAACCGCTCGGCCTGCACCCGCATCCCGATCACGGGCGCGAACCCCAAGGCCAAGCGGATCGAGTTCCGCGTGCCCGACCCGTCCGCCAACCCCTACCTCGCCTTCTCGGCGATGGTGATGGCCGGGCTGGACGGCATCAAGAACAAGATCGAGCCGCCGGCGCCGGTCGACAAGGACCTCTACGAACTCGCACCCGACGAGATCGCCGAGGTCGCCCAGGTTCCGGGATCCCTGACCGAGGTGCTCGACGCCCTGGAGGCCGACAGCGACTACCTCCAGGACGGCGGAGTCTTCACCCCCGACCTCATCGAGACCTGGATCGGCTTCAAGCGCGAGCACGAGGTCGACCCGATCCGCCTCCGCCCCACCCCGCACGAGTTCGCGCTCTACTACGACATCTAACCCAACAGGGGCCTCTGACCTGCGGTTTCGTGGGTCCGGACCCTAGCTAGGCCGTGGTCAGGCCGTCGACCGCTCCGAGTCCGTCTCGGAGAACCCGGTCGACGGCCTGTCGCGTTCTGGTTCCACTGCAGAACTGCAGGCTCGCCCGCTTGCGGTGCGGCGCCGCCGGGGAAGGCGGCGCCGCACCGGCTACTCATACGTGGATCGTCAGCACGGCCCGTTGTCCTGCCAGACGCCCCACGCGCTGCTCGGCGGCTGCTCGCCCTGCGTCCACCACTTGGCGGTGTACTTACGACCGTTCCAGGACACCGCATCGCCGTTGACGTAAACCTTGGTCCGGTCCCACTGAGGCGCGGTGCAGCCGGGACCCGGGCCTGGACTGGCCGACGGGCTCGGGCCCGGCGCGGGACTGGCTGATGGCGACGGGCCGGGGCCGGGGCCGGTAACGAACCCGCGATCGCTGAAGGCCTTCGTCGCCGCGGCCTCGGCGGTTACGCCGCCCAGCGTCTTGGCCGTCGCGATCGTCGTCTCCGCCGCCGTCTTGAAGGTGCTCGCCGGGGTGAACCCGAACTGTGCCTCGAGCACGATCTTGTTGGCGAGGTCCCGGCCGACCGCGTTGTGCAGGTCGAACAATGCGCGCGACCACATCTCGCCGTCCGCGTGCTCCTCCCAGCGCATGTCGACCGGATAGTGCTTGTTGCCGTCGACGCGGCGCAGGCAGGGCGGCGTGGTCGTGGAGTAGGAGGTCGAGTCCCAGTCGCCGATGCAGGCCAGCGGGGTCAGCGCGGTCGCCTTGCTGACCGGGATCGACATCGTGTACGCCCAGTAGTCCCCGAATCCCTCGCCCATCGCACGCGGCTCCGCGCCGGCGCCCCAACCGGGGATCTGCGAGTACTGGATCGCGTGCCCGTACTCGTGCCAGATGATCTCGCGGTCCTCGGCGTCGTCGACGCCCCCGCTGCCGTAGGTGATCAGGTCCAGATCCGGGTTGAAGAACGAGTTGTCCGCCGCCAGAAGATCCGTCGTGTAGTCCTGGGGCTCGTTGTTGATGTTCGTCAGCCCGAGGCTCTGGATGTACGCCTGCGCGCTGGTGATGGCGTGATAGGCCATGACCTGTTCGAAGTTCACGTTGGATCGGTCGTAGTTGAAGGCGTTGCCCGGCGAGCGGGCCAGGACGTCGTCGGGGTTCGCGTCGTAAGCGAACTGTCCGCGGAGGGTGCCGTCGCCGTTCAGCCGCGGGAGAGTGACCTTCTCGTAGGCCTTCTGTAACTGCGCGTAGTTGGTGTCGTTCTGGTCCTTCAGGGTGATGTCCTGCAAGCTGTTGACCGGGTTGGAGCCCGCGAAGACGGTACCCGTTCCGTCAGCCTGCGCCGCCTCGTTCCTGACCTCCACGACCGCGCCGCTGGATGCGTCCACGAGCGTGCGATACGCGGTCGACGGCGAGTTCGACTGCACCGACCAGGCCAGCTTCGCCGTCGCGCCCGGGATGACCACCAGCTCGGTCGCGCCGGGCGTGCCCGGCGCTCGCTTCTGGGCGGCACCGAGCGCCGCCGCCTTGCCGACGACCGCAACCGTGCGGGGCAGTTCCCCGACCTTCGCGCGGCCGTCCTGGACAGTCACCACGCCGGTCTTCCGGTCCTTGCGCTCGACGTAGAACGTGTCCAGCACCGGATGCCCGGCGTAGGTCTGCCGGTACCAGGTGTAGGTCGCGAGCAACGACTCGCGGACACCGATCCGCTCGAGCCCACCAGGAGCGGCGTTCGCGGCCGTCGCCGCGCTCACCGCCGCCACGGCCACAAGGCCGAGCACGGTTACGCCGATCGCGGTGTTGCGGACGCGCCATAACGGCGTTCGGACTCGCGGGTACATCGCCACCTCCAGCGGCAATACAGGCATAACAGAAGAATGTGGGGGTCGCGGTCGAAGGTAGCGGCAACG
>JAOPVE010000083.1 GCA_025963185.1 Actinomycetes bacterium | reverse complement strand
CGGTCGAGGAGCGATCCGGTTGCCATCGCGTCCCAGGCCTGCTCGTAGGCGGTGCTGCGGTCCGGCCGGATCCCGCCCGCGGGGATCGGTGTCGCCAGGTCGAGGAACTCGCCGACCTGGCCGAGCGTCTCCTCGGGACGGGCCGTCAGCGCCTCGTAGCTGATCACCAGCAGGCGCTTGACCTGCGGCGCGTCGGCCCGGAACACGTCGTGTGCGGCGAACCAGTGGCGCATCAGGCCGTGCAGCGAGGTCGTGCGGGTCCACTTCTTGGTCGACAGCGACACGACGACCGGGTGCCGGACCACGACGACGTGGTACGCCTCCGGAAACAGGGCCTGCAGGAACCGGGTCATCACGAGGTTCGGCGGCGACTTCTCCACGAGGACCGGCTTCGACAGGTCCCAGTACGGCGCCCATGCGGCCAGCATGCGTTCCCGGTTCTCGGGCGTGACCAGCGGCGATGCCTCCGTGAGGTGGGCCGCCGGATCGAGCGCGAAGCGGCCCGGCCCGCCGTACGCGCGGGCCACCGGGTAGACGTCCTGAAGGTGCTGGCCCTCGTCCTCGGTGGCGGGCGTGCCGCTGAACCCGGCGATGTCGGGGTGGTCCGCGAGCACCTTCGCCAGTGGTGTGGTGCCGCTGCGGTGGAGTCCGGCGACGAACACGAGCCGCTTGCCTGCCACCGGGTCGCCCATGCGGCGGATCCTACCGAGCGCGGTCGAACGCGTCCCTAACCGGACAACGGGCGGCGGTTGTGCCAGGGTAGGCCGGATGAGCCGACGGAGCCTCACGATCGCGCTGGCCCTGGTGGTGACCCTGGCGCTGACGATCACCGCGCTGGCGCTGGCGCTGACGCGGGTCCGCACCGGGAGTGGCGCGCAACCCCAGCCGGCTCCCGTCAGTACCCCGCCGGCCGCCGCGTCCGGTGCCCCGGCCCCGGTGCCACCCCGGACCGGTGCGCTGCTCGGCGCCTGGGTCAAGCCGGACCAGTTCACCGACTCCGGCCGGATCGCCGCGCTGGACGGGTTCACCCGGTCCGTCGGCCGGCCCCTCGACGTGGTGCAGGACTACCACAAGTGGAACGACGAGTTCCCGGACGAGTTCGACAGGACCGTCGCGCACTCGGGCGCGATCCCGCTGATCTCCTGGGGCGGCACGGACACCCACCTGATCGCCGTGGGCGACGACGACGAGGTCATCCACCAGCGCGCCCAGGCGCTCAAGGCCTGGCGTGCGCCGGTCCTGCTGCGGTGGCGCTGGGAGATGGACCGGCCCAATCTCGCCGGGGAGGTGCACGGCCCCACCGAGTACATCGCGGCGTGGAAGCGGATCCGCGCGGTGTTCCGGGCCGAGCGGGTGAGCAACGTGTCGTTCGTGTGGTGCCCGCTCGCCGAGGGGTTCGGATCGGGCAAGGCCCAGGACTACTACCCGGGCAGCGACCAGGTCGACTGGCTCTGCGCCGACGCCTACACGCTGGATCCGGGGCAGCCGCTCGAAGATCTACTCGCGCCGTTCCTGTCGTGGGCCCAGCCGCTGGGCAAGCCGATCGTGATCGCCGAGTTCGGATCCGTACCGGGCAAGGACGGCCAGCGGGCCGCCTGGATCTCGGCGGTCCCGGCCCTCGTCGCCAAGTATCCCCAGCTCAAGGCCCTGCTCTACTTCGACGCGGACACCCAGCAGCGCACCGAGGAACGGCGCTGGTCGCTGCGCTGGGACCAGCGGGACGTTCAGGCATTCGCCGGCCTCGCCCGGGATCCGGCCCTCAACACCCGCCACCGCCGGATCACCCCCGGCTGACCCCGCACCGTCTCCGCGCGTGCCGGCGGGCGCCTGGGCGACCGTTTTGCGGGGGGCCTTACAGTGCACGGCGTGTGCATCACCGCGCGAAGTCGCGGCTCTGTTGTGTCAGAGGGTGCACTCCCACGGAAGGACCCCGCGTGACCGTCGATCCGATCGCGATGCCCGGCACGGAGGCCGCTCTGCCGGCCGCCCCGCCGGTCCAGGCTGCGCCCGCAGGCCCGGCCAGGGTCTTATACCTCGGCGGCATCGGCAGAAGCGGATCCACGCTGCTGGAACGCATGATCGCGCAGATCCCCGGCACCTGGTCGCTCGGTGAGGTCGTGCACCTCTGGACCCGGGGGATCCGCGACAACGAGCGCTGCGGCTGCGGCGAGAGCTTCCACGCCTGCGCGTTCTGGACCGGCATCGGCCAGACCGCGTTCGGCGGCTGGGGCAACGTCGACGTCGAGCGCATGGAGGCACTCGCCGCGCAGGTCGACGAGATCAAGTACACGCCGTACCTGCTCGGCCGGACGGGGCCAAGGGGCTTCCGGTCCGCGCTCGCCGAGTACGCCGAGGCCTACCGCAAGGTCTACGACGCCACCCGCGCGCTGACCGGCGCCGAGGTCGTCATCGACTCCAGCAAGCACACCTCCCTGGCGTACGTCCTGCGCCAGGCGCCCGGCATCGACGTCCAGTTGCTGCACATGGTCCGGGACAGCCGCGGGGTGGCCTACTCGTGGACCAAGAAGGTCCGCCGGCCCGAGGTGACCAGCTCGGAGAGCTACATGCCGGTGTTCTCCCCGGCCCGGATCGCCGTGCTGTGGGCAGGTCACAACGTGCTCCTCGAACTGCCCCGCGTGCTGGGCACCCCCACCAAACTGCTGCGCTACGAGGAGTTCGCCCAGGATCCGAAGGCGATGCTCGCCGCGGTGCAGGAGTTCGCGAAGCTGCCGTCCGGCGGCAGCACCCTGGACTTCCTCGACGGCGACCAGGTCGACCTCGGCATCAACCACACGGTGGCCGGCAACCCGATGCGGTTCACCTCGGGCCGGATCGCCGTGACCTGCGACGAAGAGTGGCGCACCGCCTTACCCCGGAAGGACCGCCGGACCGTGACCGCCCTGACCGCGCCCGTCGCCGCGCTGCTCGGCTACCCCCGCGCCCCGATCGGCGGCCGCCGGTGACCGCCGAGACCGCCGAGACCGACGCGGCCGACGCGGCCGACGCTGGACAGGCAGAGGAGAACCCGTCCGTGGCGGTGCTGATCCCGACCCACCAGCGGCCCGAACTGCTGCGCAGGGCGATCCGCTCGGTGGTCGAGCAGGAGTACCCGGGCGAGCTGGAAATCGTCGTCACGTTCGACAAGTCCGAGCCCGACGAGTCGCTGATCACCGAGTTTCCGCAGGTCACGCTGCGGGTCATCCCGAACACCCGTGAGCCTGGACTGTGCGGCAGCCGCAACTCGGGGATCCTCGCCGCCAGCGCCGACTTCGTGGCCTTCCTCGACGACGACGACGAGTGGCTGCCCGGCAAGCTCGCGGCCCAGGTGAAGGCGCTCGCCACCGAGCCCGACGCCGAGTTCGTCGCCACGGCCATGCTGGTCTCGTTCCACGGCGACGACTCGGTCCGCCTCGCGGGCAAGGATCGGGTCGACTACGCCGACCTGCTCCGGTCCCGGATGGCCATGCTGCACTCGTCGTCGTTCCTGATCCGCCGCACCGCCATGCTCGACGGCATCGGCCTCATGGACGAGCGGATCCCGCGCGGCCTCTACGAGGACTGGGACGTCCTGCTCCGCGCGGCCAAGCGCCGCCCGATCGTGCACGTCGACGAGCCGCTCGTCCGGATCGAGTGGGGCCGCACTTCGTTCTTCGACGAGCAGTGGCAGGTCAAGGTCCAGGCGCTGAACTGGATGCTCGACAACCACCCCGACATCGGCACCTGCGACGTCGGCACCGGCCGGGTACTCGGGCAGCTCGCGTTCGCCCAGGCCGCCCTGCGCCAGCGCCGCACCGCCGCCCGCACGGCTCGCACCGCGATCCGCCGGAACTGGAAGGAGCCGCGCGCCTACATCGCGCTCGCGGTGGCCTCCGGGGCGATCTCGGCGTCGAAGGTGCTCACGATCCTGCACAAGCGCGGCCGGGGAGTCTGAGGAGTGGGGCGCGCCCTGTACGTGGCGTCCACCGGCGGGCACCTGGACGAGCTGGTCCGGCTCGCCGCCCGCTTCGAGCCCGCCGACACCGGCCGCGAGTGGGTGACGTTCGCGTCCGAGCAGTCCGCCGAGGTACTCGCGGGCGAGACCGTGCACCTGGTCGCGCCCATCGAGCCCAAGGACCTGCGCGGAGCGCTCGCCGCCGTGCCCGCCGCGTACCGGCTGATCCGCCGGGGCGGCTTCGACCGGGTCGTCTCCACCGGAGCGGCGGTCGCCGTTCCGTACGCGGTCGCCGCCCGGCTGGCCGGGGTCCGGTTCCACTACGTGGAGTCCTCAGCGCGATCCGAGGGGCCGAGCCTCACCGGGAAGATGCTGGCCAGGATCCCGGGGGTCCGCCTGTACTCGCAGTACGAGGGCTGGTCCGGGGCGAAGTGGAGGTTCCGCGGATCCGTACTCGACGCCTTCCGGCCCACCACGCCCGTTGCCGTGCCCGCCACGGTCCGGCGCGTCGTCGTCGTGTTCGGTACCCAGTCCGGCTTCTCCTTCTACCGGGCCGCCCAGACGCTCGCGAAGGTCCTGCCCGAGGTGTGCGCGCCCGACGCCGAGATCCTCTGGCAGACCGGCTCGACCGACGTGTCGGGGCTGGGGATCGAGGGAGTCCGTCACGTCGCGCCAGCGGTCCTCGCCGCCGCGGTCGCCGAGGCCGATCTGGTGATCGCGCACGCCGGTGTCGGATCCGCCCTGATGGCCCTCGAACATGGCCGGTGCCCGTTGCTGATCCCTCGCCGGGCGGCCGAGCGGGAGCACACCGACGACCACCAGGTCCTGGTCGCCCGCGAACTGTCCGACCGCGGGCTGGCGCTGACCTGCGACGCGTCCGAGGTCACGGGCGCCGAGCTTCTCCGCGCGTCCGCCCTCCGCGCCGAGCCCCTCACCACCCCGGCCCCATTCCCCCTCGACCTGGGCTGAGAAAGACTTTTCTCATTACCTCGCCCGCACGACCTGTCACCCGTGGCGGGCCGCCGGAATGGACTCCAGCCCGGGGCGCACCCACGAAGGCCCCCGCGCACCCCCGAGCCGAGATCCCCCAGTGCGGTAACCCTGACCGGCCAGGACCGGCCGCAGTTACCGCACTTCGCGCACGGGCCGGCCAGGGCGGGGGAGCGTTACCGGGAGGCGGGTTCCAGGCGGCGGGAGCGGGGGGCTGTGAGGCCGCCGGGAGGGGAGAGGATCGCGCCCAGCAGGCCCTTGCCGGCCACTCGCCCGAGCGCCCGGCGGACCTCCGCGTGAGTGCTCCGCCGCAGCTCGACGGCCAGGATCGTCGTGTCGGCGCGGGCGGCGAGCAACCCCGTCTCGGCCGTCGTCATCACCGTGCCGGCGGCGAGCAGGGTGTAGTCCGCGGCGGCGCGCAACGCGGCCAGGCTCTGCTCCCCTGGATCGGCGAACCGTTCCGCGGCGTCCCCGGCTTCGTGCCCCGGACCGAGCACCCGCAGGCGGGGGATCCCCGGGACGGGCCGGGCGAGCCGCCGGGGCGGGGCAGCGTCGAGGACCACGTTGGAGAGCCCGCTGGACCCGGCGCCGAGGCGGCTCGCGAGGGCCGCGTCGAGCACCCCGGCGAACACGACGAGGACCTCGTGCCCGTCGTGGGCGAGCGCGGCTCCGAGGGCGGCCGTGGCGGGGCCGGTGAGCGATCCGCCGGACGCTCCTGCCACCGCGATCAGCCGCTGACCAGGCGGGACGGCAGCGACGAGTTCGGCGGCCGCGTGGGCCAGTGCGGTCGCGCCCAGGTCTTCCCCGGCCAGGGCATCGGGCCGCAGGCTGGCGAGGACGGGCAGTCCGTACACGCGTTCGAGCTCGTCGGGCCGCCGGACCAGCCGGGCGAGCCGGTCCCGCAGCATCGCCAGCGCGAGGGCGACCAGCAGCGCCGCGCTGAACCCGCTCGCCAGCCAGACGCCCTTGTTCGGCGCGATCGGATGCTGGGGCAGGCCGGCGGGGTCGAGGAGGCGCCCGGGCGTGATCCGGGTGTTGGCGAGGGCGTCGACGGCGTCGGTCTCGGCGCTGATCTGCTTGGTGAGCACCTCGCGGCGGGCCTCGATGGCGGCCGCGTCCGGGCCTGTGGGCGGGGGGAGCGCCTTGAGCTGGGACTGGAGGCTCGCCAGCCCGGCCTTGCGGAGGTTCACCCCGCGTTCGAGTTCGGCCGCGGCCTGGGCCTGCCGGTCGTCCAGGTAGGCCTTGGCGAAGGCGTTGGCGCCCGTGGCGGCCTCGGCGGGGGTGGGCGCGGCGAAGGCGAACCGGAGTACGCCGCTGTTCGGGGGGACGCTCACGTCGAGCCGGTCCGGCAGGCCGTTCTGGCTGGTCCGCAGGGCGGTGCCGACCCGGGAGACGACCGGGGCGGACTTGGCGAGCTTGGCCTCGGTGTCGAGGTCGACCCCGGCGGGCGCGCGGTTGCCGCCGGGGTTGTTGATCCCGACCCCGGTGGGCGTGACCAGCACTTTCGCGGCGCCGACGTAGGTGCGCGGAGCGACCCTGATGCCCGCTGCTCCGGCCGCCGTGCCGGCGATCACCACGAGTGCGATCAGCACGATGTGCCGCCGGATCATGCTCGTGTAGTCCGACCACAGGAGGTAGGGCTGTGCTGGCTCGGCCGGCATCCCGGGGGTCCCTCCTCGCTGCTCGGCGGTGCGAGGACGAGCCTAGCTGGCGTCCGCCTTACGGCCGGTTCTCAGGCGTCCATCGGACTCATCACGATCCACCCTTTTCCGGACGGAAGGGCCCGCACGGATGTATCAATAGGTCGATCGTCCACAGGTGACGGTTGAGCATTTACGGGCACGGCCGACGTGACGCACTGTTACTACTTCGAGCCGTACTGTCGGCTGTTGTTCCGGAGTAGGGGGAAACGGTGGAGCGTCACCGTCAGGCGTTACTGCCCGTGTTTGCCTCACGGCGCGTCCGTGTTGCATCGGTACTGGTCAGCGCCGCGTTAGTCGGCTTCGGCGTGCACGTGGCGGGCATCGGCACCGCGTCCGCGACGGACCTGCCGACACCGCCGCCCGGCCCGGTACACGACCGCGTGGTGAGCCAGATCCCCGCGAAGGGCACGCCGAACATTCTCGACGGCAAGGTGCTCGCCATCGCCCAGGTCGGGAACACGGTCATCGCCGGCGGCGACTTCACCCAGACCCAGTCCTCGGACGGTGCCACCACGTACCCGACCAGCGAGATCGTCGCCTTCGACGCGACCACCGGGGCCGTGAGCACGACGTTCCTGCCCGCGCTCGCCGGGGGGCGTGTCAACGCGCTGCTGCCCGGACCCACCCCGAACACCGTCTACGTCGGCGGATCGTTCAGCCAGGCCGGCGGGGCCAACATCAAGGGCCTGACCCTGCTCGACGTCGGCACCGGCGCGCGGGTGGCCTCGTTCGCCAAGGCCCCGATGAACGGCATGGTCACCTCGATGAAGCGGGTCGGGGACCGGCTGATCGTCGCGGGCAGCTTCACCAGCGTCCAGGGCGCGGCCCGCGGCGGACTCGCCTCGGTGAGCGCGACGACCGGCGTCCTCGACGACTTCGTCACCAGCACGGTGACCGAGCACCACAACTACAACGGCACCGGCCAGGAGGCCGCGGTCGGCGTGGACGGGATCGACGTCTCGCCCGACGGCCGCTGGCTCGTCGCGATCGGCAACTTCAAGAAGGTCGACGGGCTCGTCAGGGACCAGGCGGCCGTGCTTGACCTGAGCGGCACGAAGGCCGTGGTCCGCGCCGACTGGCGGACCCGCGGCTTCGAGGCGCCCTGCGCCCGCAACTCGTTCGACTCGACGGTCCGCGGCATCGCGATCGCGCCCGACAGCAAGTCGTTAACGATCGTCTCGACCGGTGCGGGCAACACCTCGCTCTGCGACACGGCGGCCAGCTTCTCGTTCGCCTCCACCGGCGACGACGTCAAGCCCGTCTGGGTCGACTACACCGGCGGCGACTCGCTGTATGCCGTCGCCGTCACCGCGCAGGCCACCTACGTCGGCGGTCACCAGCGGTACCTGAACAACCCCACGAAGGTGGACGCGGCGGGCTCCGGCGCGCTGGCCCGGCCCGGACTCGCCGCGATCAGCACCGGCACCGGCATGCCGCTGTCGTGGAACCCGGGCCGCAACCCCCGTGGCCTCGGCACCTTCGCCCTGTACCCGTCCGCGGCCGGGCTGTGGGTCGGCAGCGACACCGAGTGGATCGGCAACTACGAATACAAGCGCGGGCGGATCGCGTTCTTCCCGCTCGCCGGAGGCACCCAGGCCGCGTCCGAGACCGCCCAGCAGCTTCCCGGCGCGATCTACCTCGCGGCCCCGACGGCGACGACCACGACCGTCCCCGCCGGATCCCTGGCCCGGCGCAACTTCGACGGCACGTCCGTCGGGTCGCTGCTCCCGGTGGCCTCGGGCATGACGTGGACCTCGGTCCGGGCCACGGCCCAGATCGGCGGGTACCTCTACTACGCCAAGACCGACGGCCTGCTCTACCGCCGCACCTTCGACGGCCGGACGTTCGGCGCGGAGGCGCTCGTGGATCCGTACAACGACCCGCACTGGGCCGGGGTCCCGACCGGATCCGGCACGACGACCTTCACCGGGGTCCGGCCCGGCATGTACGGCTCGGAGATGGCCACTCTCACATCGATGTGGTTCTCGGACGGCCGGATCTACTACACCCTCTCGGGCAGCAGCAGCGTCTACTCCCGGGCGTTCAACGCGGACTCCGGCGCGATCCACTCCACCAGGGTCACCGTCCCGCTGGTCAGCCTGCCGCAGCTCAGCGGCGCGTTCGTGGCCGGCGGGCAGTTCTACTTCGTCAACTCCGCCACCGGAACGCTCAACCAGGTGCCGTGGGTCAACGGGGCTCCGTCGGGCGCCACGAAGATCATCAGCGGACCGGCGAACGGCTCGATCGACTACCGCGCCAGGGCCGTGTTCTTCGGCAAGGCGTTCACCGCGAACACCCCGCCCACCCCGGCCGTCGCGGCGAACTGCTCGGCCCTGGACTGCACCCTCGGCGGGAGCGGATCCACCGACACCGACGGATCCATCACCAGCTACGCCTGGACCTTCGGCGACGGCGCGACGGCCACCGGGACGTCCGCGGCGCACAGTTACGCCGCCGCGGGCACCTACACCGTCACCCTGACCGTCACCGACGACCAGGGCGGCACGGGGGTGCTCACCAAGCAGCTCGACGTCGCCGCGGCTCCGGCCTCGCCGATCTCGTTCCGGGCCGCCGCCACCAAGACGGCGACGTTCACGAACGCGAACATCACGGTCCCGGCGCAGGTCCGGGCCGGGGACGGCATGGCGCTGGTCGTCACGACCGGCAGCGCGGTCAGCGTGACCACGCCGCCCGGCTGGACGCCGGTCACCTCCGTGACGGCCACCGACGTGGTCACCACGGTGTTCCAGCGGGTCGCCACGGCCTCGGACGCGGGCAGCACGGTCCCGGTCGCGCTGGGCGGCACCACCAAGGTGACGGCCCAGCTCGTCGCCTACGCCGGGACGCACGCGACCAGCCCGGTCACGGCGGTCACCGCGAGCTCCACGACCAGCGCCACCACCCGGACCGCCCCCGCGGCCACCGTCACGGCGGCCGGCAGCTGGGCCGTCTGGTACTGGGCGGGCAAGGCAGCCACGGCGTTCAGCTGGACCGGCCCGGCCGGCGGCGTCTCCCGGCTGGCCGCGGACGGTACGGGCACCGGCACGGTCAGCTCGCTGATGGCCGACTCCGGATCGTCGCGCCCCGCCGGAGCAGTGCCGCCGGCGACCGCGACGAGCAGCGTCGCGACGACCCGCGGGACGTCCGTGACGCTGGTCTTCACGCCCGCGTCCTGACCGAACGGGCGGCACCAGGTATGTGAAACGCCTGGTGCCGCCCGTTGCCGCAGCCCAGTACGGTGGTCCGAGCGTGAATGCCCGGTCGCTGACGTCCCGAGGAGGGCATCTTGCACCGCCGCACCGACCGCTCCACGAACCGACATGGCTGACCTGACCGGCGCGACGTCCGCGCTCCAGAGCCCGCCGCCCCCGCCGGAC
This sequence comes from Actinomycetes bacterium, assembly GCA_025963185.1. GTDB lineage: Bacteria > Actinomycetota > Actinomycetes > Mycobacteriales > Cryptosporangiaceae > RYN-140. The sequence continues at coordinate 3,897 of JAOPVE010000083.1, read as the reverse complement.
GGTCCCGCCCACGGCGGGCCGCGCAAGTCCTGGTGGCCGCTCAGCCGGCGGGCCACGATCGCCGCCGGGGCAGCCCTGGTGGTCGTCGTCGCAGGCGGCACCGCGTACTCGCTGAACTCCGCCGACGACGCCGGTGCGCTGAAGTCCGTTCCGGCGTCGCTGTCGCCCGTCGAGGACACGTTCGTCAACGCCGCCGCCCCCACCCGCACGAACGGCGCCCAGACCAAGCTCGCCGTGGGCAGCGAGGCGGCCGGGGCGAAGACCACCTACCTGCTGTTCTCGGTCCCCGCCGTCGCCGCGGGGCACCATGCCAGCGGCGCGGCCCTGACGCTGACCCGCGAGTCCGGCGCGTTTCCCGCCACCGCGCTGTCGCTGCACTCGGTCGCCGACACCGGCTGGTCGCAGTCCACGCTGAACGCCGAGTCCGCTCCCCAGCCCGGTGCCGTCGTCGGCACGGCTGACCTCGCGCCCGGCGGGAACACGGTCCGGTTCGACCTGTCCGGCGTGGTCACGGCCGGGGGCAGGTACGCGTTCGCGCTGACCGCGCCGGTCGACGGGGTGGCGCGCTTCCGCTCGTCCGAGGCCGGCGCGGGTGGCCCGGCGCTCACCTACGTCGTCGCCGACGGATCCGCGATCGCCGCCCCCGCCAGGGTCCCGCAGCAGTCGGCGCCCGCCAGTCCGGGTGCCTCGGTCAGCGGTCAGCCCTCGCCGAGTGCCAGCGGCAGCACCGGCGCGAGTTCGCCGGGCGGTGCGGGCTGCGGCGTCTCGGAGATCCTCGTGCCCGGGTGCGGACGCTGGCTCGGCGCCGCCCCGCTGGCCCAGACCGACGTGCCACGGCCCCAGGCGCTCGCCGACTACGAGCAGCGCCTCGGCGCGCCGGTCGACATCATGCACCTGTACCACTCGGGCGGGCAGCTGTTCCCGACCCCCGCCGAGGTCAAGATGGCCAGCGAGCCCGGCCGCAACCGGCACTTGCTGGTGAACTGGAAACCGACCGGCAAGTGGGCCGACATCGCCGCGGGCAAGGACGACGCCGAGATCGACCGGCTGGCCGCGCACATCAACACGGCGTTCCCGGACAAGTTCTTCCTGGCGATCTTCCACGAGCCCGAGGACAACGTGGTCGACAAGGCCGGATCGAAGATGCGGGCCTCGGACTTCCGCGCCATGTTCCGGCATGTCGTCCAGCGGCTGCGGTCCAAGGGCGTGACCAACGCGGTCACGGTCATGAACTACATGGGTGCGTCCAAGTGGGGCGCCACCTCCTGGTTCGGCGACCTGTACCCGGGCGACGACGTGGTCGACTGGATCGCCTTCGATCCGTACGCCATGGGCCAGCCCGGCTTCCACCACGGCGACTTCGCGGCCATGGTCAACCGAGGCCAGGGCGCCAAGTGGCCCGGCATGTACGACTGGATCGCCCGCAACCACCCCGGCAAGCCCGTCATGCTCGGGGAGTGGGGCTTCGGTGACTACGCGCAGGACCGGTCCGCCAAGGTGAACTTCTTCTCCTCGCTCGGCACCGAACTCGACCGCTTCCCGGCGATCAAGGCGCTGGTCTACTTCGACTCACCCGACGCGGCCCCGTTCGGCGACACCCGGATCAACAGCAGCGGCCAGGCCCTCTCGGCGTTCAAGGCGATGGCGGGGGCGGCCCAGATCGCCAAGGCCCCGGCGCCGCGGCTCACCCGGTGAGCGCAGACCTGCTGCGGACCTCGCTGACCCGCCTCGACCGCCAGCTGGCGCCCTGGAGCGCGGCGAGGTACGCGGTGGAGCTGCCCAGCGGGCTGACCGCCGGGGCCACGGTGCACGCGCTGGCCCAGACCTTGGCCGATCTCGCCGCGGCCGCCGAGGGACAGCCCCTGCGCCCGGTCCCACGGATCGGCGACCCGGCCCTGCGGGACCAGCTCACCGTGCTCGCCCACGACCTGCTCGCGGCGGCCCCCGACGACGAGGCCACACTGAGCGTGGCCGCCGAAGCCATCCGCACCACGGCGAGAACTCTCGACGGCCACTGACGGCGGGTGCTCTGGATCAAAAGCTCAAGATCAAGAGCCTGAAGACGTTTTCGCAGTACCGACGCGATGTGCGGGCCGTAGCCGTTCTGCGAGCCGTAGCTTCCATGCGCGTGGGTGCGGGCTAGTGACCGGTTTGCGTACGGCCGTTAACCTGCGGTGGATCCGCCCCCACTCGTCAGGAACCCCCGCATGAGCACCGACCGGCGCCCGCAGATCGTCTACACGCCGAGGCTGGACCGCCCGTACCGGATCGCCGTGGCCTCGCTGACGGTCACGGCGGCGCTGTTCGGGCTGATCGGCGCGTACCTGGCGAGCCGGGATCCGCAGGCGTGCGGGCGCGGGGCCCGGGATGCGTGTGCGATGGCGTTGCAGATCCGTGGGTCGTTCTCGCTGGTCACGCTCGGTGTGGCCGGAGCGGCCGCGGTCAGCGCCCTGCTGGTCTGGTACCTGGGCGCTGACCGCTGATCCGCTGCAGATTTTTCGGCGTCAACGGTTAGCTCAGGCGCTCCAGCACCATGGCCATGCCCTGGCCGCCGCCGACGCACATGGTCTCCAGCCCGAACTGCTTGTCGTGGAACTGGAGGCTGTTGAGCAGGGTGCCGGTGATGCGCGCGCCGGTCATGCCGAACGGGTGGCCCACGGCGATCGCGCCGCCGTTGACGTTGAGCCTGTCGATCGGCACGCCCAGTTCGCGGTAGGACGGGATCACCTGGGCGGCGAACGCCTCGTTGATCTCGACGAGGTCGATGTCGCCGATCGTCAGGCCCGCGAGCGCGAGTGCGCGCTTCGACGCCTCGACCGGGCCGAGGCCCATGATCTCGGGCGAGAGGGCGGAGACGCCGGTCGAGAGGATCCGGGCGAGGGGTTCCAGGCCCAGTTCGGCGGCCTTCTGCGCGCTGGTGATGATCACCGCGGCGGCCCCGTCGTTCAGGGGGCAGCAGTTGCCGGCGGTGACCCGGCCGTCCGGGCGGAAGACCGGCTTGAGCGAGGCGGTGCCCTCCAGGGTGATGCCCGGGCGCGGACCGTCGTCGGTGTCGGCGAGGGTGCCGTCGGGGAGGGGGACGGGCGTGATCTCGCGCGCCCAGAACCCGTCCGCGATGGCCTTCTCGGCAAGGTTCTGCGACCGGACCCCGAACTCGTCCATCTCCTCGCGGCTGATGCCCTTGATCTGCGCCAGGTTCTCGGCGGTCTGCCCCATGGCGAGGTAGATGTCGGGGATCGCGCCGTCCTGGCGCGGATCGTGCCAGGTCACGCCGCCGGCGGCCGCGGTGTCTGAGCGGTCCTTCGCCGGGCCGAACACCGGGTTCATGGTGTCGGGCCAGCTGTCGGAGTTGCCCTTGGCGAACCGCGACACCATCTCGACCCCGGCCGAGATGAACGCCTCGCCCTCGCCGGACCGGATCGCGTGGAACGCCATCCGGGTCGTCTGGAGGCTGGACGCGCAGTACCGGGTCAGGGTGGTGCCGGGCAGGGTGTCGTGGCCCAGCAGGATCGCCACGACGCGGGCCATGTTGAAGCCCTGCTCGCCGCCGGGCAGTCCGCAGCCGAGCAGCAGGTCGTCGATCGTGCCCGGGTCGAGCGCCGGCACCTTGTCCAGCGCCGTGCGGATGATGGTGGCGGCCAGGTCGTCCGGCCGGAGGTCCTTGAGGGTGCCCTTGAACGCGCGGCCGATCGGCGATCGCGCGGTCGAGACGATGACGGCATCACGCGGAGACAGCGCCACGAAACTCTCCTTAACGACGGTTAAGGATGGACATTACCCCGCGGCGGAGACCGAGCGGGCCGCCTCGTAGACCGCCGGGTAGAGCGCGAGCGCCCAGAGCTGGTAGCCGTCGGCGGAGGGGTGGAACCGGTCCTCGCAGAGGGTGCCCGGGTCGGC
>JAOPVE010000383.1 GCA_025963185.1 Actinomycetes bacterium | reverse complement strand
TGAGCCGGTCGATTTCGACATACGCGTGGGGCAGGGGCGGCTCGCTCGCCTGCTGCTGACCGTCCTTGTTGAGGTCGCGCCAGACGTAGCCCTTGACCGTTCCCGAGCCGGGCGGCGTCGAGGGCGGCGTGCTCGGGGGCGTCGACGGCGGAGTCGAGGGCGGGGCCGACGGTCCGCCGGTGAAGCCGCCGTCGATCGTCACGGGCTTGGCGCCGAGCGTGAAGTCGTCGGAAAGCCCGAAGGCGTCGATGGCCGCCGGCCGGCGGCCCGCCTTCGCCGCGGCGCTGGACATCGCCTTCAGCGCTGCCGCTATCTTGCTCGACGGGGTGCGGGCCCCTGGGCGCTGCGGTGCCGCGAGCGGCTCGATTCCGCGCAGGTCGGAGTCGGTCGAGTCGTCGCCGACGTTCTCCTTCGTGACCTGGTAGTCCCCGCTGATGAGCACGCCCACGGTGTACAGCGCGCCCTGGGGGACGGTAAACGAGTATCGGCCGTCTTCACCGACGTAGTCGTAGGCTGCCGACTCGATGTCGCCATTGGTGTTCACCAGCACGTCGACGAAGGCTCCGACCGCGGGCGGCTCGTTGGACTGCTGCTGGCCGTCGCCGTTCAGGTCACGCCAGGCGTAGCCATTCACTGTGCTGGTGTCCGCCGCGTGGGCCGCGATGGGCAGGCCGCCGATGACGGCTGCCAGTGCGACGGTGGGAACGGCCAGGCCTAACGCGGCGCGCAGGCTCAGACGAAATGCCCCGTGTGTACTGCTCACGATCAACTCCCGAGTTCAAGTCCTTGTGCGGGCGCACGGTATGCGTGGTCGGCAACCCGGCAAAGCGGACTGATTCGGTAGTTATCGGGGCAGTCGCACTATCAACTGTCGGATTCACGACAGCTGGACGGTGGCGAACGCCACAGGGGTTACTCGAATTCGTGTTGCATGAGCTGGCGGGCGGCTTCGGTGATGGATCCGGAGAGGGAGGGGTAGATCGAGATTGTCTGGGCGATCTGGGCGACCGTGAGGTGGTTCTGGACCGCGAGCGCGATGGGCAGGATCAGCTCGCTGGCCCGGGGCGCGACCACGACCCCGCCGATCACCAGCCCGGACGCGGGACGGCAGAACAGCTTCACGAAGCCGTCCGTGAGCCCGACCATCTTGGCGCGCGCGTTCGTCGACAGCGGGAGGGTCACGGTGCGGGCGGGGACGAGTCCGGAGTCGACGGTCGTCTGGCCGATCCCGACGGTGGCGATCTCGGGGTCGGTGAAGACGTTCGCGGCGACCGTCCGGGTGGTCAGCGGAGAGACGGCTTCGCCGAGGGCGTGCCACATGGCGATGCGCCCCTGCATGGCGGCGACGGAGGCGAGCATGAGCACGCCCGTGCAGTCGCCCGCCGCGTAGATGCCGGGGACCGTGGTGCGCGAGACCCGGTCGACCGTGACGAACCCGCCGTGCCCGACGCCCACTCCGGCCTCGGCGAGCCCGAGCCCGGCGGTGTTGGGGACGGATCCGACGGTCATCAGCGCGTGGCTGCCCGCGACCGTGCGGCCGTCGGCGAGTTCGACCAGGACCCCACCGTCCTTGCGGCGGACCGCGTCGGCGCGCGCGTTCTTGAGGATCGTCATCCCGCGGCTGGTGAAGATCTGCTCGATGAGGTTCGCGGCGTCGGAGTCCTCGTGGGGCATCACCCTGTCCCGGCTGGACACGAGCGTGACCTGCACGCCCATCGCCAGGTATGCGCTCGCGAGCTCGGCCCCGGTGACGCCGGACCCGATGACGATCAGGTGCTCGGGCAGATCGGGCAGGTCGTAGATGTCACGCCAGGTGAGCACGTGCTCGCCGTCGGGCTCGGCGCCGGGGATGATCCGCGGGGTGGCGCCCGTCGCGACCAGGACCACGTCGGCCTCGATCTCCGACGGATCCCCGGACACGGGCTCGACGGCCACGATGTGCCGCCTGCCGACGGATCCGGCGAGGCGGGCGACCCCGGCGACCATCTCGACCCCGGCCGCCGCGAGCTTGCCGCGCACGTCGGCGGACTGGGCGAGCGCGAGGCCCTTGACCCGGCCGTGGACGGCGGGCACGTTGATCGCCACGTCGTCGGGCTCGACGGCGAGAATGCCCAGCGCGTCGGCGTGCCGGAACGTGGTGGCGGCGTCGGAGGAGGCGATGAACGTCTTGCTGGGGACGCAGTCGTAGAGCACGCAGGCCCCGCCGAGGCCGTCCCGCTCGACGACCGTGACCTCGGATCCGAGCTGGGCGGCGACCAGTGCCGCCTCGTACCCCGCCGGGCCACCGCCGATGATGACGATGCGGCTCATGCCTGAACTCCCCTGGGTGGTGTGGCAGGACACGCGGATACGGCCCTGCTCGGCCATTCTCTCCCACTACAGTTTCAGAGCATGACGCTCTACGCCGCGTACGGGACAAACTCTGATCCAGCCCTCATGCGCGAGCGGTGCCCGCAGTCGCCGAGCGCGGGAACGGGCTGGCTGCAGGGCTGGCGGCTCACGTTCGGCGGCGAGGACTACGGCTGGGAAGGCCCGCTCGCGACGATCGTCGAGGAGGAGGGCTCGCAGGTCTTCGTGGCGATCTACGACATCAGCCCGTTCGACGAGCCGAAGCTGGACGCCTGGGAGGGCGCCGACCGGGGGCTCTACGGGAAGATCCGCACCCGGGTGCACACCCTCGACGGCGAGCAGCTGGCCTGGCTGTACGTGCTGGAGGCGTACGAGGGCGGGCTGCCGTCGGCGCGGTACCTGGGCCTGGTCGCGGACGCGGTCGAGGCGGCCGGGGCACCCAACGACTACGTCACCGAACTGCGCTCCCGCCCCTGCGCGGCCAGCGAAGACTAGAGCCACCGAAGCCTGGGCCGGCGAAGACTACGGCCGGCGGCCGATCCGGTACTGGATCACCACCAGGTCCGCGATGGCGATCACGGCCAGCACGGCGAGCAGCCAGGTCGCGACCACCGAGTGCAGCGCCCAGGCCACGACGGCGAGCGAGGCGCACGTGATCAGCCCGAACACGGCGAGCACCCGCCGCAGGGTGAGCGCGCTGGCGGGGTGGTCGATGGATCCGCGCGGTCCCGTGTATCGCCGCCGCATGAGTCCACCTCCGGTGAGAGTGTCGTGCAGTGGTAATGCCCGTTATCGGGTAAGCCATTCGTCGTGAGTGATCCGCTGCGCAAGTACCGGGCGAAACGCGATCCGGCGCGCACGCCCGAGCCGGTGCCCGCCGAGGCGCCGGTGCCGCGCGGGAACGACGACACGTTCGTGATCCAGGAGCACCACGCCCGCCGCCTGCACTGGGATCTGCGGCTCGAACGGCACGGCGTGCTCGTGTCCTGGGCCGTCCCGAAAGGCATTCCGCCGGATCCGAAGAAGAACCACCTCGCCGTACACACCGAGGACCATCCGCTGGAGTACGCGACGTTCTCGGGCACGATCCCGGCGGGCGAGTACGGCGGCGGATCCATGACGATCTGGGACCGCGGCACCTACGAGACCGAGAAGTGGCGCGACGACGAGGTGATCGTCGTGCTGCACGGCGAGAAGGCGCGCGGCCGGTTCGTCCTGTTCCGGACCGACGGGACCAACTGGATGATCCACCGGATGAGCCCCGCGGATCCGGACTGGAGCCCGCTCCCCGAGCTGGTCAAGCCCATGATGGCGACTCCGGGCAGCCTGCCGCCGGAGCGGGACGACGACCGGTACGGGTACGAGATGAAGTGGGACGGCGTGCGAGCGGTCGTGTACGCCGAGGGTGGCCGGGTGCGCGCGCTGAGCCGCAACGACAGGGACGTCACGGCCACCTACCCCGAGCTGCGGGCGCTCGGCGAGGCCCTCGGATCCCGCCAGTGCGTGCTCGACGGCGAACTCGTCGCGTTCGGCCCGGACGGCCGGGTCAGCTTCGGCGCGCTCCAGCCGCGGATGCACCAGGCGAACCCGGCGGCCATCCGGCGGCTCACCACGCAGATCCCCGTGACGTATTTGATCTTCGATCTTCTGCACCTCGACGGGGAGCCGACTCTCGCGCTTCCGTACACGGAGCGGCGCGCGCTGCTGGAGTCGCTGGAACTGTCGGGGCCGCGCTGGGGCACGCCGCCGTACTTCGCCGGGCATGGGCAGCGGGCTTTAGACACCAGCAAGGCGCAGGGCCTGGAGGGGGTCCTGGCCAAGCTGCTGACCTCGCCGTACCGGCCCGGGCGCCGGAGTTCGGAGTGGATCAAGGTCAAGCACGTGCTCATGCAGGAGGTCGTTATCGGGGGCTGGCGGCCAGGTCAGGGGCGGCGGGCCGACACGATCGGGTCGCTGCTGCTGGGGATCCCGTCGGAGCACGGGCTGCGGTACGTCGGGCACGTCGGCACGGGGTTCACCCAGGCGATGCTCGCGGATCTCAGCACGACCCTCCAGCGGATCGAGCGCAAGACCTGCCCGTTCACTCCGCCCCCGCCGCGCGCCCACGCCAAGGACGCCCACTGGGTTGCGCCGCGGTTGGTCGGCGAGGTGCAGTTCGCCGAGTGGACCTCCGACGGGGTACTGCGCCACCCGTCCTGGCGAGGCCTGCGGCCGGACAAGTCACCCGAGGACGTCGTACTCGAATCGTAAGCTCCAACTGTTCAGTTTGAGCTGAAGGAATTAGGGTCGGGGCATGGACGTGTCCGAGTCGGCCGCGCGCGCCGCCCGTGACCTGCGGGTGGTCGTCAGCCGTCTGCGCCGCCGCCTGAAGGAGATCTACGCGGCAGGCGACCTCACCCCGTCCCAGGCCTCGGTGCTGAGCCGGCTGGAGAAGGACGGGGCCGCCTCGGCCAGCGAGCTCGCGGCCGCCGAACGGGTCCGGCCGCAGTCGATGGCCACCACGCTCGCCGCCCTGGCCGGGCGCGGGCTGATCGACCGCCGGCCGGATCCCGGGGACGGCCGGCGCCAGTTCGTCTCGCTCAGCGCCGCCGGCCGCGACCTCGCCGCGGGCAGCCGCCAGGCCCGCGAGGAGTGGCTGACCCGCGCCCTTCAGGACCGCTACACCGACGCCGAGCGGGCCACGATCATCGAGGCCATGGCCCTACTGGACCGGCTGACGCAGCCGTGACCTCGCTGCTCCGCCGCCGCCCCGCCGATCCGGGAGCCTTCGACCGCACGCTCTACGCGCCGATGATCCTCGGATCGGTGCTCAACCCGGTCAACTCCTCGATGATCGCCGTCGCACTGGTGCCGATCGGGATCGCGTTCGGGGCGCGGCCGTCCGAGACCGCGTGGCTCGTCTCGGGGCTCTACCTCGCCACCGCCATCGGGCAGCCCGTCGTGGGACGGCTCGTGGACATGTACGGTCCGCGCAGGCTCTACCTCGCCGGTACCGCGCTGGTCGGGATCGCCGGGCTGCTCGGCGCCCTCGCCCCGTCCTTGGGGGTGCTGATCGCCGCCAGGGTGCTGCTCGGGTTCGGCACCTGCGCGGGGTACCCGGCCGCGATGTCGCTGATCCGCAGCGAGTCCCGGCGGACCGGCCTCGACAGCCCCGCCGGAGTGCTCACCGCGCTCGCGATCTCCACCCAGACGATCGCCGTGGTCGGGCCCACCCTCGGCGGCCTGCTGATCGGCCTCGGCGGCTGGCGGACGATCTTCACGGTCAACATCCCACTCGCGGTGGCGTGCCTGGTGCTGGGGTCGCTGCGGCTGCCTCGCACGCTGGCCCGCGAGCGCCGGTCCAGGTTCGACCTGCCCGGGATCGCGCTCTTCGCCGCCATGCTCGTCTCGCTGCTGCTCTTCCTCATGGATCCGCTGGCCGCGCACTGGTACCTGCTCGTGCTGACCGTGGCGGCCGGGGCCGGACTGGCGATCCGCGAGCTGCGGGTGGACGAGCCGTTCCTCGACCTGCGGGTCTTCGCCGGGAACGCGCCCCTGCTCGCCACCTACGGCCGCACGCTGCTGACGTTCATCGTGTCGTATGCGTTCCTCTACGGGTACACGCCGTGGCTGGAGGCGGGGCGCGGGCTGTCCGCGTCCCAGGCCGGACTCGTGCTGCTGCCGATGTTCGGAGTGGCGATCGCCGTGTCGGCGCTGACCGGGCGGCGGCGAGAGGTCCGGGGGAAGCTCGTGGTGGGGAGCATCACGCAGCTCGCCGCGTCCGGGTTGCTGCTGCTCGCCGGATCCGCGAGCCCGGTCTGGCTGCTCGTCGCCGTCACCGTGGTCGTCGGGATCCCGCAGGGACTCAACAGTCTGGCCAACCAGAACGCGCTGTACCACCAGGCGGATCCGGCCCGGATCGGCTCGTCCGCAGGGCTGCTGCGCACGTTCACCTACCTCGGGGCGATGGGCGCCTCGGTCGCGAACGGCGCGTTCTTCCGCCACGGCGCGAGCACCGCCGGCCTGCACCACCTCGCCGTGTTCCTGCTGGTCGTCTCCGGGCTCCTGCTCGCCGCGACCCTGCTCGACCGCTCGCTGCGCCACGTCGGCGCGGCCCAACCCGTTCTCCCGGAAGGGGCATCCGCATGACACTGACCACTCTCGACCCGAGGACCGCGCTCGTCGTGATCGATCTGCAGAAGGGGATCGTCGGCACACCGACCCAGCCACACAGCGCCCCGGATGTCGTCGCCAGGTCCGCCGAACTCGCCGCCGCCTTCCGGTCCGAGGGTGCGCCGGTGGTCCTCGTGCGGGTCAGCTTCGCCCCGGACGGATCCGACGCCCCGCCCGGGCGGGCCGAGGTCCGCGGCATGACCGGCACGCCGCCCGAGGGCTGGGACGTGATCGTGGACGAACTGGCGGGTCACCAGGGCGACATCGCCGTGACCAAGCGGAACTGGGGCGCGTTCTACGGCACGGACCTCGACCTCCAGCTCCGCCGCCGCGGCATCACCCAGATCGTGCTCACCGGCATCGCCACCAGCGCCGGCGTGGAGTCCACGGCGCGGGCCGCCCACGAGCACGGCTACAACGTCACGCTCGCGACGGACGCCATGACCGACCGCAGCGCCGACGCGCACCAGAACAGCGTCGAGCGCATCTTCCCGCGCCTCGGCGAGACGGGCACGACTGCGGAGATCCTCGAACTCTTCGCCAAGTCCCGCCCGGCCTGACCTCGGCCGAAGTGCGTGCCGTTGCGCCGCCTGGGGCCGGTCCAGCGGCACACACTTCGGTGGGGGGTGTGGCGGGGCGTCAGTACCCTGCCGGTCGCGCGGGGGCGGATGGAGCTCTCCGCTGAACCGGAGCAGGAGACACGCCCGCATGACCCGAGCAGCACAGCGCCCGACCACCCTCAGGCTGGTGGCGAGCGCGGCCGCCGTGATCGCGCTCGCGACGGGCTGCACCAGCCAGCCGGACGTGCACACCGCGCTCACCGGCATCGCGCCGAAGCCCCTGCCCGCGCCGGCCGGCGACTTCACCGCGGGCATGTCCGAGCCGGTCGCGGATCCGGTGTACCCGGCCCACGGGAACCCCTCGATCGACGTGCTGCACTACGGGCTCACGCTCGGCTGGGCGCCGCAGAAGAAGACCTTGACGGGGACCGCCGAGCTCACGATCCGGGCCGCGAAGCCGGTCACCGAGCTCTCGCTCGACTTCGCGGGTGGCCTCGCAGTCGACGCCGCGACGGTCGCCGGCCTCCCGGTCACCGTGGCCCGGCACGGGGACAAGCTGGTGCTGCCGCTGGCGGATCCGCTGGCCAAGGGTGCCAAGATCGTCGCGACCATCGCCTACCACGGCACACCCAAGCCGGTCGCCTTCCCGTCCCACCGGGGGGACGCCGCCGAGGGGATCGGCATGCGCGCGACCGCCGACGGATCCGCCTGGACCATGCAGGAGCCCTACGGCGCGTTCACCTGGTACCCGTGCAGCGACCAGCCCGGCGACGAGGCGACCTACGACATCGACCTCACCGCCCCGCCGGGCTGGACCGGTATCGCCGGCGGCACGGCCACGGGCACGCCGGGCCAGTACCACTCGGCGGATCCGGTGGCGACCTACCTCGTCACGGTCGCGTTCGGGAAGTACGACAAGACCACGGCGACCGGCCCGCACGGGATCCCGCTCACGTACTGGACCCGGACCGGCACCGACGCGGCCCTGCTGGCGTCCCTGAAGCAAACCCCGAAGCGGCTGGACTGGCTGGAGAAGCGCTTCGGCCCGTACCCGTTCCCCACCGCCGGAGCGGTCGTCGTGGACTCGGACTCGGCGATGGAGACCCAGCAGCTCCTGACGATCGGCGCGAAGGCGGTCACCGGGCTCCCGCCGAAGGAGACCGCCCAGGAGATCGACCACGTGCTGGTCCACGAACTCTCGCACCACTGGTTCGGCGACTCGGTCGGCCCGCGGGACTGGCGGGGCATCTGGCTCAACGAGGGCTTCGCGATGTACTCGGAGGGCCTCTACATGATCGACACGGGGTTCGCCAGCCACGCCTCCTGGCTCGCCTGGGCACGCAAGGCCGACGCGAAGTACCGGGCCAAGGCCGGTCCGCCCGGCAACTACCACAAGGACGATTTCGCGGCGGCCAACGTGTACTTCGGGCCCGCCGTGATGCTGGACGAGATCCGGACGGCGATCGGCGACAAGGCCTTCTTCGCGCTCGCCCGGGACTGGGTGCAGACCCAGCGCAACACCCAGCAGGACCGGGCCTCGTTCACCGCGTTCGTGAACAAGCACACGGGCAGGAACCTCAAGCCCGTGATCGACAAGTGGCTGGACTCCCCGACAACCCCGAGCTGACCCCACCCCGGCGGCCCGCCCCAGCTCGGCGGCCCGCCCACCTCGGCCGGGCGGCCCGGGAGGCGGGCCGCCGTACGTCCGCAGACGTAGCGCGAAAGCCGCCCGGGGACGGTCGACCGCCGCAACCCGGGCGGCGGACCATGGAGGGCATGACGACGACAGTGCTGCCCGTGGCGGCTCGTGGCGGGCCGCTGACCTGGTCCGGAGCCCGGCGCGAGGAGCGGATCGCGTACTTGGTGGCCGCCGTCCTGTTCGCCA
>JAOPVE010000058.1 GCA_025963185.1 Actinomycetes bacterium | reverse complement strand
GGCGGGCCGTCGCCGCGCTGGCCGCCGCCGCGGCCGAGGCGGGAGCGTCTGTCGCGCTCGCCGATGGCTGGGACGCCGCGCCTGGCGTGGCGCTGGAACTGCGGCCCGAACAGGAGTGCGTCGCCGCGATCGCGCACGTCACCCTCGGAGGTCCCGATGCCGTCCAGGCCTGAGCACCAGTCCTACGGCGAGCTGATGGCCGCGCACCGCAGCGGTCCGGCCGCACCCTGCGAGCTGCGGATCGTCCGCGAGCCGGGCGCCGTACACGTCTTCGGGGATCCAGATTGCGGCGCGTACGGGCGGCTGCTCGTGGCGGCGGGATCCGCGGCCCAGGAGGCGCTCGCCGAGTTCGAGGCGGACGGGCACGAGGCCGAGGTCGTGACCACCCCGTGGCTCGCGCCCGACCCGCCCTACCTGCACCTGTGCAGCGCCCTGATCCGGGACCCGCACGACGAGATCGTCACCGACCCCAACCCGTGCGAAGTGCGGTAACTGGGACGGCTTGTCAGGGCGCGCCGTTGGTGGCTCTTTTCCGGCTCGCTCCTGGGATGCCGGGTCGGCGGGGGGTGCTCGGGTTCTTCGTGTTCGTCGTCAGGATGGGTCTTGTTTGGGGGTACCGGGAGAGGGTGGCTGGCCCGCTGGGTTCGCCCTGCGAGAAACCGGTGGGCGTTGTTGGGTAGTACCTGCCTAAGCTGGGCATCGACATGTCTGACCTCGCCAGCCTGCGGGCGCGCCTGCCCGAGCTCCTCGTCCGTGACCAGCGGCGCATCCAGCGCAGGCTCGACGGCCTCCGGGGCAATCGCGGCACACCCGAAGCCCTCGCGCGGGCCGCCGACGAGATCGCCGCGGCCGAGCTGCGGGCCCAGGCTCGGGCGGCGAGCGTTCCGGTGATCCGGTACCCGGCCGAGCTGCCGGTGAGCCAGAAGAAAGACGACATCGCCGCCGCGATCCGGGACCACCAGGTCGTGATCGTGGCGGGCGAGACCGGATCGGGGAAGACGACCCAGCTCCCGAAGATCTGCCTCGAACTCGGGCGGGGACGCAAGGCGCTGATCGGCCACACCCAGCCCCGCCGGATCGCGGCCCGCACGGTCGCTGAGCGGATCGCCGAGGAGCTGGACACCCCGCTCGGCGAGGCCGTCGGCTACAAGGTGCGCTTCACCGACCAGGCCAGCGAGAACACGCTGGTCAAGCTGATGACCGACGGCATCCTGCTGGCCGAGATGCAGCAGGACCGGCTGCTGCGCCAGTACGACACCCTGATCATCGACGAGGCGCACGAGCGCAGCCTGAACATCGACTTCCTGCTCGGCTACCTCAAACAGCTGCTCCCCCAGCGGCCGGATCTCAAGCTCATCATCACCTCGGCGACGATCGATCCGCAGCGGTTCTCGCGCCACTTCGGGGACGCTCCGGTGGTCGAGGTGTCCGGCCGCACATACCCGGTCGAGGTGCGGTACCGGCCGCTGATCGAGGACGATCCGGACGACGACGAGGAGGGCGGCTCGGTCGTCCGGGACCAGACCCAGGCCATCCTCGACGCCGTCGACGAGCTGTACACCGAGGGCGACGGGGACGTCCTGGTGTTCATGTCGGGCGAGCGGGAGATCCGGGACACCGCGGACGCGCTCGCCAAGCATGCCGAGCGCACCCGGCTGAAGCTGGAGGTCCTGCCGCTGTACGCGCGGCTGTCGATCGCCGAGCAGCACCGGGTGTTCCAGCAGCACGCCTCGCGCCGGGTCGTGTTGGCGACGAACGTGGCCGAGACCTCGCTGACGGTCCCGGGCATCAAGTACGTGGTCGACCCCGGCACGGCCCGCATCTCCCGGTACTCGCACCGGACCAAGGTGCAGCGGCTGCCCATCGAGCCGATCTCGCAGGCCTCGGCGAACCAGCGCAAGGGCCGCTGCGGACGTACCTCGGACGGCGTCTGCATCCGGCTGTACTCGGAGGAGGACTTCGAGTCCCGGCCGGAGTTCACCGATCCGGAGATCCTGCGCACCTCGCTCGCGAGCGTGATCCTGCAGATGACCGCGCTGGGGCTCGGGGAGATCGCCGACTTCGGGTTCATCGATCCGCCGGACAAGCGGAACATCGCCGCCGGGCTGGACCTGCTGTTCGAGCTGGGTGCGCTGTCGGACCGGCACGGCGACCGGCGGCTCACCGAGATCGGCCGGAAGCTGGCGCAGCTGCCCGTGGATCCGCGGCTGGCCCGGATGGTGGTCGAGGCCGACCGCAACGGGTGCGTCCAGGAGGTGATGGTGATCGCCGCGGCGCTGTCGATCCAGGACCCCCGCGAGCGCCCGACCGAGCACCAGCAGGCCGCCGCGGAAAAGCACAGCCGGTTCGCGGATCCGACGAGCGATTTCCTGGCCTTCCTCAACCTGTGGAACTACCTGCGCGAGCAGCAGCAGGCCCTGTCCTCCAGCGCGTTCCGGCGGATGTGCCGGGCGGAGTTCCTGAACTACCTGCGGGTGCGCGAGTGGCAGGACATCCACAGCCAGCTCCGCCAGATCACCCGCACGCTGAACATCGCGCACAGCTCCTCGCCCACGGACGCCCAGCGCATCCACACGTCGATCCTGGCCGGGCTGCTCTCGCACATCGGGCTCAAGGAGGGCGACCGCAACGACTACCTCGGCGCCCGCACCGCCAAGTTCGCCGTCTTCCCCGGATCGGCGCTGTTCAAGAAGCCGCCACGGTGGGTGATGGCCGCCGAGCTGGTCGAGACGTCCCGGCTGTGGGCGCGGGTCAACGCCCGGATCGAGCCCGAGTGGGCCGAGGGGCTGGCCGGGCACCTGGTCAAGCGCGTCTACAGCGAGCCGCACTGGGAGCAGAAGCAGGGCGCCGTGATGGCCTACGAGAAGGTGACGCTGTACGGCGTCCCGATCGTGGCCTCACGCAAGGTGAACTACGGCCGGGTGGATCCGGAGCTGTGCCGCGAGTTGTTCCTCCGGCATGCGCTGGTCGAGGGTGACTGGACGACTCATCACCGCTTCTTCGCGGCGAACCGGGCGCTGCTCGCCGACGTCGAGGATCTCGAACACCGGGCGCGCCGCCGGGACATCCTCGTGGACGACGAGACCCTGTTCGCGTTCTACGACAAGCGGATCCCCGCCGATGTCGTCTCCGGCCAGCACTTCGACGCGTGGTGGAAGCAGGCGCGGCGCGGTGATCCCGAGCTGCTCAGCTACACCGAGGACCTGCTCGTCGCCGAGGGCGCCCGCACGATCTCCGGCGACGACTACCCCGACACCTGGCGCCAGGACGGCCTCGCGCTGCCCCTGACCTACCAGTTCGAGCCGGGCGCGGCGGCCGACGGCGTGACCGTCCACGTGCCCGTCGCGGTGCTCAACCAGGTGCAGTCCGCGGGATTCGACTGGCAGATCCCCGGGCTGCGGCACGAACTGGTGACCGCGCTGATCAAATCGCTGCCCAAGCACCTGCGCCGCAACTTCGTTCCCGCACCCGACTTCGCGCGGATGGTGCTCGACCGGCTGCCCGAGTCCGGATCCGAGCCGTTCGCCGAGGCCGTGGGGCAGGTGCTGCGGACGCTCACCGGGGTCCAGGTGCCGCCCGACGCGTGGGACTACAGCCGCGTGCCCGGCCACCTCAGGATCACGTTCCAGGTCGCCACCCCCGGCAACGCCCGCGCGTCCGCGAGCAAGGACCTCGACGCGCTCAAGCCCAAACTCAAGAAGCAGACCCGCACCGCGATCGTCGAGGCCGTCCCCGACATCGAGCGCTCGGGCCTGCGGGAATGGCCGGCCGAGCCGCTGCCCGCGGTGTTCGAGCGGCGCCGGGGCGAACACGTCGTCAAGGCCTACCCGGGGCTGGCCGACGAGGGCACGTCGGTGGCGATCAGGGTGTTCGAGACCGAGTCCGAGGCCCGCCAGGCGACCCGGATCGCGACCCGGCGGCTGCTCTTGCTCACGGTCCCGTCCCCGGCCAAGGCCGCGGCCGGGCGGCTGTCCAACCCGGCGAAGCTGGCCCTCACCCGCAATCCGCACGGCAGCGTGGCCGCGTTGCTCGAAGACTGCGCGTCGTGCGCGATCGACGCGCTCGTCGACTCCGCCGGGGGTCCGCCCGCCGACGCCGCCGGGTTCGCCGCGCTCGCGGCCACGGTCCGGGAGCGGCTCGTGCCCGAAACCGTCGCCGTACTCGGGCAGGTCGAGAAGGTGCTGCGCGCCGCCCAGGCCACCGAGTCCCGGCTGCGTTCGCTCACGGGCGCGGCGTACGCGCCCTCGGTCGCCGACATCCACGCCCAGCTCGCCGCGCTGATCCACCAGGGGTTCGTCACCGAGACCGGGCGCGCGCGGCTCGGCGACGTGGTGCGGTACCTGCAGGCCGCGCAGGCCCGCGCCGAGAAGCTCGAAGTCGACGCCGGCCGCGACCGGGTGCGCATGGCCGCGGTCACCGAGATCCAGCGCGAGTACGCCGACAAGCTCGCCCAGCGCACGCGGCCGGGCCGAACGCCGTCGCCCGAGCTGCTCGCGGTCCGCTGGATGATCGAGGAACTGCGGATCAGCCTCTTCGCCCAGCCCATGAAGACCGCCTACCCGATCTCCGAGCAACGCATCTTCCGCGCTCTGGACACCGCCTAGCTCCTCCGCGAAGTGCGGTAACTCCGGCCGGTCGGGACCGGCCGGAGTTACCGCACTTGCGGACTGGGCGGTAGTGCTCAGCCGAACGCCGGGCCGGCGATCGCGCGCAGGGCCTCGACGTGCCCGCGGTAAGCGGCCTCGCCCTCGGGGGTGAGCCGCAGCCACGTGCGCGGCCGCCGCCCGACGCGCCCCTTCTCGACGCCGACGTACCCGGCCTCCTCCAGCAACGCCACCTGCTTGGACAGCGTCGGATCACTGATCTCGACGCTGTCCCGGACCAGCGCGAACTCCGCCTTCTCGACCTCGGCGAGCGCGGCGACGATCGACAGCCGGACCGCGTGCGTGAGCAGGTCGTCGAGCCGGTGGCGAGGATGGGTACCGGTCACGCGCGGCGCTCCCGGAACGCCCCGGCGAGCAGCGGCGCGGCCACGACGAGCGCGGCCGGGATCCAGAACGCCGGGCGGCCCTGGAAGCGCGAGAGCCCGGCGAACAGCGCGACGCCGTAGAGGACTGACGTGCCGATCCAGTAGCCCGCGATCCGGCGGCCGGTGCCACGGCGAGTGGCGAGCTGGCGCCGCGACCACACGACCATGACCGCGATGAGCACACCCCAGAGCGGCATCACGACGGTCATCGACGCCGATCCGGCGAGGCCGAGCACGAGGGTGAGGGCGCCGAAGCCCACACCGAACACGGCGAGGTAGACGGACATCCAGCGAGCACGGGTACCGATCCGGCGGGCGGACTCGTCGGCGCGAGCGAGGTCGGCCTGGGCCTGGGACGGCGAGAGGGGGTCGGTCATGGGTCCATGTTGGCATCTACTTTCCACATTGGCAACTACTTGCTGCCACGAAGCCGCGGGTGGACAGCGGGAGCCGTACCGGAGGGGGCGCGCCCCGGAAGCGCGGTAACTAGTGCCGGTCGGGACCGGCCGGGAATACCGCACTTCCGCGAAGGGGCGCAACGGGGGAGGTCCGGGCCGCGGCGGCGGCCCGCAACGCTGCGACCGGCCCGAATGCAGGCGAATCGGGGTTGCTGTGGCTGCCTGGAGGCAGTTGACACGATCCTGCACATTACCCGTGAGAGATCCACCCTCTTGACAACGTTGTCGTACTGCGATTTTGTGGCCGAAATCTCCCAACGGGCCGCAGAGCGGCCACGTGCGCCCCAACCCCACCGCGGAGGCTCGGCACGATGAATAGACGGAATCGGCGCAGAATGCCCACGACGACGGCGACCGTGGCCGTCCTCATGCTGGGCTTAGCCGCCCCGGTGGCGCTGCTCGCGCAGCCCGCGGCCGCAGCGGCGAACACGGACTTCTACTCCTCGTTCGAGCCGAGCGATCCGCAGCCCACCTGGACCAATCAGGTCGAGACGGACGCGGCCGGCAACCGGCGGACCGCCGGGGTCGACGGCGGTGGCACGGTCGGCTTACCGGGCAACATCTCCGACAAGGTCAGCGAGCTCACGGCCAGCGGCGAGAACGCCGGCGCGGGCGAGACCAAGGAGCGCCTGTTCGACGGCGACATCCAGTCGAAGTGGCTCACGTTCGCGCCGACCGGCTGGGTGCAGGCGAAGCTGTCCGAGCCCGAGGCGGTCGTGCACTACGTGATCGCGTCGGCCAACGACGCGCCCGAGCGGGATCCGCAGGACTGGACCATCAAGGCCTCGCAGGACGGCCAGACCTGGACCACGATCGACACCGAGACCGGCGTGACCTGGTCGAAGCGCTTCGAGTCCAAGGAATACAAGTTCACGAACGACACCAAGTACCTCTACTACCGGATCGACGTCACCAAGAACTGGGGCGCCACCGATGCCCTGCAGTTCTCCGAGCTCCAGCTCGCGAACAGCGACCCCGCTCCCCCGCCGGCGGCCGACATGTTCTCCCAGGTCGGCAACGGCCCGGTGAGCTCTCCCGCGGCGAAGACCAGCGCGGGCTTCACGGGCATGAAGGCCTTCCAGTACTCGGGCCAGCACACGGCGGACGGCCGGGGCTACTCGTACAACAAGGTCTTCGACGTCGACCTCGCGGTCACCGACAAGACCGAGCTGTCGTACAAGATCTTCCCCGAGCAGACCGACGACGACCTCGCGTACCGCAGCACCTACGCCTCGGTTGACCTGGCGTTCTCCGACGGCACCTACCTGTCGAGCCTGAACCCGACCGACGAGCAGTCCATGCCGCTCACGCCGACCGGCCAGGGCCAGGCCCGGACGGTGTACCAGAACCAGTGGAACAGCAAGCGCTCGGTGATCGGCGCGGTGGCCGCGGGCAAGACCATCAAGCGGATCCTCGTGGGCTACGACGCCCCGTCCGGTCCCGGCCGCTTCAAGGGCTGGGTCGACGACCTGAAGATCGACGGGAACCCGCCGTCGCGGGCGAAGGCGCGGCTGACCGAGTACGCGAGCACGATCCGCGGCACGCAGTCGAGCAGCAGCTACTCGCGCGGCAACAACTTCCCGGCGACCGCCGTCCCGCACGGCTTCAACTTCTGGACCCCGGTCACGAACGCCGGATCGCTGAGCTGGCTCTACGAGTACAGCCGGATGAACAACTCGCAGAACCTGCCGACGCTGCAGGCGTTCTCGGTGAGCCACGAGCCGAGCCCGTGGATGGGTGACCGGCAGACGTTCCAGGTCATGCCCTCGCTCGCGAGCGGCACCCCGGACGCGACCCGCACGGCCAGGGCCCTGCCGTTCAAGCACGAGAACGAGATCGCCCAGCCGCACTACTACAGCGTGGCGTTCGAGAACGGCATCAAGACCGAGATCGCCCCGACGGACCACGCCGCGATGATGCGGTTCACCTACCCCGGCAGCGACGCGAACCTGATCTTCGACAACGTCAACAACAACGGCGGCCTCACCCTGGACAAGGACGGCCGCACGGTCACCGGCTTCTCCGACCAGCGCAGCGGCCTGTCGGTCGGCGCGGGCCGGATGTTCGTCTACGGCGTGCTCGACAAGCCGGTCACGGCCAGCGGGATGCTGCCGAACGGCGGCGGCGCCAACGTCACCGGGTACATGAAGACCGACCTCGGTGACAGCAAGACCCTCACCCTGCGGATCGCCACATCGTTCCTCTCGGTCGACCAGGCCAAGAAGAACCTCGCGCTGGAGATCACCGACAGCGACACCTTCGACAACGTCAAGAACCGCGCCGAGGACGCGTGGGACGCCAAGATGAAGACGATCCAGGTCGAGGGCGCGACGAGCGACCAGCTCACCACGCTGTACTCGAATCTGTACCGGCTCAACCTCTACCCGAACTCGGAGTTCGAGAACACCGGCACTTCCGACGCGCCCGTGTACAAGTACGCGAGCCCGGTGGCGGCGGCGACCGGCCAGAACACCCCGACCCAGACCGGCTCGAAGGTCTCCGACGGCACGATGTACGTCAACAACGGGTTCTGGGACACCTACCGCACGACCTGGTCGGCGTACACGCTGCTGACCCCGAAGACGGCGGGCCAGATGGTCGACGGTTTCGCCAACCAGTACAAGGACGGCGGCTGGATTTCCCGGTGGTCCTCGCCGGGCTACGCCGACCTGATGACCGGCACCAGCTCGGACGCGGCCTTCGCCGACGCGTACGTCAAGGGGGTCCGCAACTTCGACGCCCAGGCCGTCTACGACGCGGCGGTCAAGAACGCGATGGTGACGGCCCCGAACGGCGCGGTGGGCCGCAAGGGCAACAACACCGCCCGGTTCCTCGGGTACACGCCCGACTCCACCGGCGAGAGCGTCTCCTGGGCGCTCGAGGGCTTCGTCAACGACAACGCCATCTCGAACATGTCGAAGGCGATGTACGACGCGGCCGCGCCGACCGATCCGCGGAAGAACGAGTACAAGGACAACATCGAGTACTTCCGCAACCGGGCGCAGAACTACGTGCACCTCTTCGATCCGAACGTGAACTTCTTCCAGGGCAAGGACGAGAAGGGCAACTGGCGCCTGACCCCGGACAAGTACGACCCGCGGGTGTGGGGCTTCGACTACACCGAGACCGACGGCTGGAACTTCGCGTTCTCGGCGCCGCAGGACGGCCAGGGCCTGGCCAACCTCTACGGCGGCAAGGACAAGCTGGCCAGCAAGCTCGACACGTTCTTCTCGACGCCGGAGACCGCCCAGTTCACCGGGTCCTACGGCGGCGTGATCCACGAGATGATCGAGGCGCGTGACGTCCGGATGGGCCAGTACGGCCACAGCAACCAGGTCTCGCACCACATCACGTACATGTACGACTACGCGGGCCAGCCGTCGAAGACGCAGGCCAAGGTGCGTGACGTCCTGCAGCGGCTCTACAGCGGCAGCGACATCGGCCAGGGCTACACGGGCGACGAGGACAACGGTGAGCAGTCCGCGTGGGCGATCTTCAGCTCGCTCGGCTTCTACCCGCTGGTCGTCGGCGACGACAAGTACGCCGTCGGGTCGCCGCTGTTCAAGAAGGCGACCGTGAACCTGGAGAACGGCAAGAAGATCGTCATCAACGCGCCGAACAACAGCGCGAAGAACGTCTACATCCAGGGCATGAAGGTCAACGGCAACAAGTGGGGACGCACGTACCTGCGGCACGACACCCTCGCCGCCGGCGCCACGATCGACTTCGACATGGGCCCGAACCCGTCGAGCTGGGGCACCGGAGCGGACCAGGCGCCGCCGTCGATCACCACCGGCCCCGCAGTGCCGAACCCGCTCGCGGACTCGGCGGACCTCGCGACCGGCGTGGCCACCGGCAGCGACAACACCAGCACCAACGCCCTGTTCGACAACACGAGCGACACCCGGGTGACGTTCACGAGCGCGACGCCGTGGGTGCAGTACCAGTACAACGGTCCACGGCAGCGGGCGGTCTACTACACGCTGACCTCCGGCGACAAGGCCGGGGATCCGACGGGCTGGGTCCTCAAGGGCAGCTACAACGGCAAGACCTGGACCACCCTCGACACGAGGACCGGCCAGAAGTTCGACTCCCGGCTGCAGACGAAGGCGTTCAAGATCGCGAACCCGAACGCCTACCCGCTGTACCGGCTGGAGATCACCGGCAATACCGGCGAGACCACGACCTCGCTGGCGGAGCTGGAGCTGCTGAGCAAGCCAGTCCCGCAGTAGCACGCAGGACATGAAGGAGCGGCCGGGGATGCAGAGCATCCCCGGCCGCTGCCGCGTTCCGTGCTGGTCAGGCCCCGCAGCGGATCAGCTGCTCTTGGCCTGCCATGTGAAGGTGCACTGGAACGTCTTGCCCTGGACGTAGGTGTTGTCCGGCAGCGCCGAGGCGTCCCACGTGAAGCGGTACACCTTGTACGCGCTCGGGTCGTTCGGCGCCCACGCCTGCGCTCCGCCCGCGGCGAGGCCGCCCGCGAAGTTGGTGTGGGAGGCGAAGCTCGTCAGCGTGTTGTCGAACACGACGCCGTCGGTCGCGTCGTCGATCGTGAAGTCCGACGCGCAGGTGTGGCCGGCGCCTTCGGCGAAGGTCGCGCCGCCGGTGCCCTGCTCGACCTTGATGTTGATGTAGTCGCCGAGCTTCTCCGCGCCTGCGCCGGCCGCGGCGTTCGTGATCGCGGTGGCGTACAGCTTGACCGTCGACGCCGAGGTGCCGTCGTAGTCGACGCGGATGCACTTCGTGCCGGACAGCGTGCCGGATCCGGAGATGATGTTGCTGATCGTGAACCGTGCCGAGCTGGAGTCGTCGTCGGTCAGCAGGACCGAGCCCGTGCTCCAGGCGTTGGTCGGGTTGTCAGTCGTCGCGTTGAAGGCAGCATTCGAGGCGGTGTAGACCATCGTGCCACTGGCCGCGACACCTCCCGCGAGCGCGAGGACGACGAACTTGCGCTGGCCCTGTTTGATCAGTGAGGCCAAGACGTTCATGGGGTAGCCCCCTTTCTCGATAACCGGGCCGGCCTGGTGTGGCTGGTCGACTCCGTGCTCTGCCGGTGCGAAGCCGCCGACGAGATCCACATCGGCGGGGGCGCACCGGGCATGAGAGTTCCCCAAGACAATTGCCTCGCCCGGCGCGCCGTTGCGCCGGGCGAGGAGCCAAGGTCAGGTCGACTGCGCTTCCCAGCGGAAGGCGACCGTGGCGGTCTTGCCCTGCATCGCGTTCGGCGTGCTCGCGCTGAGCGTGTACGCGAACTTGTAGACGTGCGTCGAACTGCTGGAGGGCGCCCAGGCGCCGGTCGTGTTGTAGACCCCGGTGGCGTACGACGTCTTGACCACGAAGGTGTCCAGCGTGGAGTTGAAGACGATCGGGGTGCCCGCGCTCGCGCTGAAGTTCGTGCAGTCCGGGGTTCCGCTGAAGGCGGCGGTGCCGGTGCCCTCGGTGATCGTCATCGTCACGTACTGGAGCAGGCTGTTGGTGTCCGTCGAGGCGCTGGAGTAGAGCTTCACACCGGTCGCGGACGTCTGCACGTTGCCGCTGTAGGTGACCCGCATGCACTTGGTGAGCGTGGATCCGGGGACGAGGCCGCTCGCGGTGAACAACGCGGTGCCGGTGTCCTGGTCCGAGCCGGTGTCGTCGTCGGTCAGGGTGACGCTGCCGGTGGTCCAGGTGTTGCCCGGGTTGGTGGTGTACCCCGTGAAGGCCGCGTTCGACGCCGTGTAGACGAGGACGCCGCTGAGTGCGAGTCCGCCGATGAAGCCGAGGGCGACGAACCGGCGCGACGCGAGGCGGACGAGGCTGGCCAGCACGCTCACGAACCCTCCCCCTTTCCGGTTCCGGATCGGCAGCTCAGCACCGGAAAACCCGGTGATCAACTGGTCGGACGATGCCCTGATCGGCAATCCGGTCCGCCAGCTGAGGAATGCTCAGCTTCCGTAGACCTCGAACTCGTAGATCCGCATGGCGCTGTCGGCGCTCTGCTCGGCGTACACCGAGGTCAGCTTCACGTACCGGCCGGTGGTCGCCACGGTGTGCGAGCTGACGTTCGCGGTGTTCCCGCGCGCCTGCACGACCGTCGTCCACGCCGACCCGTCCGGGGAGACCGCGATGTCGTAGTCGCGGGTGTCGTAGCTCGCGAGCTCGCCGCCGGCGCCCGCGTGGCGGATCGCGAACCCGGCGATCGTCTGGCTCGATCCCAGGTCGACCTGGAGGTACTTGGTGACCGCGCCGGTGCAAAACTTGTCGTTCACCCCGCCGTTGAATGTGCCGTTCACCGCCTTGGTCCAGTCCTGCGAGGCGTTGCACGCGGACGATCCGGTGGCCGTCCTGTTCAGGGCCAGGTTCGGCGCGGAGTTGCTCCGCGCCTCCCAGGTGAAGCCGATCCCGGCGCTCGTGCTCTGCGTCGAGTTCGGGGCCGAGAGCTGCAGGGTGTAGTCGAACTTGTAGACCCGGTACTGGCCGTTCGCGACCGGGCTCCAGCGATCCGCGCTGTTGTAGACGCCGCTGCTGTAGTCCGTCTTGGCCGAGGCGAAGCCGGACAGCGTGCCGCTGTAGATCTGCGTGCCGGTGGTCCAGTCGCTGCAGGTGCTGTTCGCGTACGTGCCCGCGGATCCCTCGGACACGACGAGGTCGAGGTAGGGGCCCAGCGATCCGCTGTAGGTCGCCGCGGTCGTGTAGAAGCGCACGTCGGATCTGGCGTCCCCGGTGTACGTCACCCGGACGCAGCGGCTGCCGGTGTCGCCAGGGGCGAGCCCGCTGACGCTGAACAGGGCACCGTTGGAGTCGTCGTCGCCCAGCGAGATCGTGCCCGTGGCGAACGTGTTGCCAGGGTTCGTGGAGTAGCCGGAGAAGGCCGCGCTCGTCGTGCTCCAGACCAGTGCGCAGCTCACGGCCAGGCCAGCGGCGATCGAGAGCACGGTGACGGTCCGGCGGGCGCGAGTCTTGTCCATCCCCGCCCCCCTCCACCGTCTGCGCCAGCTCATCGGCCGCCCGCGTCCTGACCTGAGCGAGACCGGCGGCGACGGCGCGTCTCCCGCGCCTCCTGGGCCAGCAGGGTCTCGGCGCGCGCCAGTTCCTCGGGGGACGGCTCGCCGCCGCGCTCCGGATCCGCCGGGCCGCCCTTGAGCCGGCCCGGCGAGCGGGCCATGAGCAGCGCGAAGCCGGTGATGCCGGTCCAGACCATGGCCTGCTTGCGGTTCTCGCCCTTCCACAGGGTCACCCGGCCCGCGAACGGGATCACGAGCCGCGCCGCCCCGTGGATGTGCTCCGGGCGCACCGGCGTGGAGTCGGGGGCGGGGTTCGCGTCGCCCTTGGTGACGATGGATCCGTCCTTCTTGCGCTCGTAGATCCGGTGCGAGAGCAGGCGTCCGGGTACGTCCGGGTCGTCGACGAGCACAACCCGGCCCGGCGCGATCGTGGCGGGGTTCTCGGGCGCGAAGAAGACGACGTCGCCGATCTTGATCAGCGGGGTCATGGATCCGGAGATGATGACGGTCGGGGTCCAGCCGAAGGCCATCGGCAGCATCGACCAGATCACCAGGCTCACGTACGCCGAGACGTACGCCGTAGCCGCGGCGCGCACCAGTTCACGGAAGAGCACGAATCCCGAGCGGACCCGTCCGGGTCCCGGCTCGTCCTGGCCTTCCGCCTCGGGCTGGCCTTCGGCTCCGGGCTGCCCCGCGTTCGTGGCGCCTGCGTCGGTGGCCTCGGCGGTGCGGGCCTCGGCGGTGCTCGCCTCGGCGACCGTGGCCTCGGCGGCGAGGACTGCGTCGATCCGCGGATCGGCGGTTTCGCTGGCGTTCTCGCCGATCGTGGGCACGTCGGCGGGGACGGGAACGGGACCGGCGCTGGGGGGCAGCGCCGGTCCCGCGCCGGACCGGCGCCCGAGGAACCCTGGCATGACGGTCCCTTCGGCGGCGAAATGTCCGGCTTGAGGGCTATCGAACGACGGATCGAGCGATGAATCAGGCGCCGAGCGCGGCCCACGTCCTGGCGTCCACGACCCCGGTGGCCGGCAGCTTCTTCGCCTTCTGGAAGCGGATCACCGCGGCCTTCGTCACCGGCCCGAACCAGCCGCTCGCCGGGCTCACCTTGAGCACCTTCTGCAGGGCCGTCACCCCCGCGCCCCGGCTGTTGTAGGCCAGCACGGACTTCTTGTACGGCGCGAGCGGGTTCTGCGGCTTGGGCTTGACCGGCGCCGGGGTCGGCTTCGGAGCGGGCTTCGGCGCGGTCTTCTGGGCCTGCTTCTGCGCCGAGAACAGGACCGGGAGCAGCTTGCGCCAGGTCGCCTGGTCCATGACCGGGCTGGCGCCGAGGCCGTGGGTGGACTTGAACTTGACCACGGCAGCGGTCGTCTTCGGGCCGAAGGATCCGGCCTGCTCGATCTTCAGCGCGGCCTGTAGCGCCGTGACGCCGGGACCGGACGAGCCGGGCTTGAGATAGGCGCCCGAGAACTTCGTGAGCTGGACGATGGCCGCCGAGGCACCGGCCGGTGCGCCCACCTTGGCGTACCGCGGGCACGGGCTGGCATTCGGCCGGACGTACGGCGCGGCGAAGTTCAGGTCGGCCGGACGGCAGGGGCCGTAGTCGTGGGCCGCGACCTTCTTGGTCCAGTAGGAGGTGCGCTTCATCGCGCCTTCCCACGACAGCGAGAAGTGGATGTGGTTGCGGTGGCAGGCCGAGTCCAGTCCGGCGGCCGGGGTCTTGGCGCAGTTGTTGTACGGCGTCCAGCCCGCGCTGGCCCGGTAGGCCTCCCAGATCTTGTTGTTCCAGATCATGTACATGATCCCGAGGCGGCGCAGGTTCGCGTACTGGTTGCCGGCCGCGTCCTTGGCGAGCAGCCACTTGATCAGCGCGGTGGCCTGGGCGGCCTGGGCTGGGATCCGGACCGAATTCATCCAGTCGACCGCGCGGCCGTCGTAGTGCTCGCTCTGCATGTAGACCTGGCAGGCGCGGGCGACGCCGAAGCTCGACGAGGGGTAGGTGGCCTTGAGCAGCTTGCCCAGGGCGGTGGAGCCGGGCTTGTCGGTGACCTCGCAGGACGTCTGGCCCACGTAGGTGCTCAGGGGCTCGATCCCGGCGGGCAGGCCGGCCGGGACGGCGGGCGTCTTGACCGCGGGCGCGGCAGCCAC
>JAOPVE010000034.1 GCA_025963185.1 Actinomycetes bacterium | reverse complement strand
GGTGTCCGGACCCTTTCCAGGGCAAAAGCCGCGATCATTCGGGTCCGAAATTTCGGCCGTTTACGCCCACCTGGGATAGCTTGCGCGCGACCGGCGAGCGCCGGGCAGCCGTGTCCATGCCCCGCCGAGCCGTGTCCGCGCGCCGCCAGAATCGGGCCCCGGGGGGGGATCGGCTGTCCAGGGTCCCCGGTCCGGCGGCCGTGCCTCCAGCCCGGTGGCGCGGCGCCCTGGCGGGGTCCTGGGCCTGAAACCGCAGCTCAGCCCGGCCCCGGGGCCGTTCCGCGATGCAAAACGAGGGGCCGTGGCCCTTGCGCGGTAGTTCGCGGCGCACCTACTTTGGCCCTCCCCACACCCGTGCGCGGTCGCTCCGCGCACGCACCCGGCCGCACCCGGGTGCCCGCCGCCAGCCCGCGTCAGCCGGTCCCCACCTGGACGGCGCGGCCCCCGTCGGCGGCGATCGACAGGAGCACCACCATGCCCGCCCAGCAGTTCTCCCGCCGCAAGGCGCTCGCGCTCGGCGCCGCCGTCGCCGGCATGACAGCCCTGCGCGCCACCGCTCCGGCCCGGGCGGCCGCGCCCACGGCGCCGGTCCAGCGCTTCTACCTCGGCACGTACACGTCCGGCGGCGGCAGGGGGATCGCCAAGGGCCATCTCGATCCCGCCAGCGGATCCCTGACGGTCGACCGCTGGCTCACCGGGATCCCCGAGGCATCCTGGCTCGAACTCGACGCGGCCCGCAAGAACCTGTACGCGATCAGCGAGCTCACCCCCGGCGGCACGATCAGCGCATTGCGGATCGGCGCGGGAGGCGACCCGTCCCCGCTCGGCAGCGTGGCCACGGGTGCGGGACCGGCGCACGTCGCGATCGCGCCCGGGGGCAGGTACGCGATCAGCTCGCTCTACGGCGGGGGCGGGCTCGCGGTGAACCCGATCCGGGTGGACGGCACCGTGGGACCGGCGGTGGACGTCCGATCCCACGGCGGCCCGTCACACGCGCACCAGGTGGTGGCAGACCCGTCGGGGGCGTACCTGCTGGCCGTGGACCTCGGGCTCGACGCGGTCATCGTCTACACCCTCGCCCAGGGCACCGGGAAGCTCACCGAGGTCAGCCGGACCGCCTTCCCCGCCGGATCCGGGCCGCGGCACCTCGCGTTCCACCCCACCAGGCCGATCGCGTACCTGGCCAGCGAGAACAGCTCCACGGTGACCGTGTGCAAGTTCGCGGCGGGCAGGCTCACGGCGGGCCAGGTGCGCTCGACCGTGGCGTCGGCGAGCGGCCTGAACTACCCCGGCGAGGTCGCGGTCGCGCCGAGCGGCCGGTACGTCTACGTCACCAACCGGGGGCAGAACTCGATCGCCACGTTCGCGGTCAGCCCCGACGGCGCCAGCCTGACCTTCGCCGGCGCCCCCAGCTGCGGCGGCAACTGGCCCCGCCACCTGGCGATCGACTCCACCGGCGCCTGGATCTACGCCGTCAACCAGCGCTCCGGCGACGTGTCCTGGTTCCCGCTCAGCCCCACCACGGGACTGCCCGGCGCGCGGGCCGGATCCCTCCCCGCGGCCGGCGCCGCGGTCCTGCGGCTGGCCTGAGCGGGCTTCGCACCGGCGCGCCCGGCGAGTGCGTGGCGCAACCGGAGGCCGGAGTGAATCGCTCATAAGGTGCAGATGGCGTCCGATGAGGGTGATCGGGTGCGGAAGTGCCTGCCGGGGACGTGCGAGCGCATCCCGGCACCCGAGCGAGCCGCCCGGCCAGGCGGGGCCGGTCCGGCGCGCTCCCAGCCGGCAGAGGTGACATGTACCAGTCGTCGTTCCACACGCTGCTCGACGCGCTCAAGGCCCGCGGGGTCGATCCGCAGGCCATCGAGCGGGCCGCCAAGGAGGCCGAGAGCACCGGCCGGTCGATCCGCGGTGTGCTGATCAACGACCGGATCGTCACCGAAGCCCAGCTCACCGAGGCGTCCGCCGACGTCTACGGGTTCACCAGCGTCGACCTCGCCGGATACCCGATCGACGAGGCCGCCATGGCCAAGATCCCGCTGTCGCTCGTGCTGCGGCACCGCGTACTCGGGCTGGCGATCGAGGGCAACGAGATCGTCGTGGGCATCACCGACCCCGGCGACGTGCTCGCGCTCGACGACGTGCGGGCCGCGACCGGCCTGTCGGTGCGGCCGGTGGTGGTGGCGCGCTCCGAACTGCGCAAGATCATGGACCGGCTCCAGCGCGAGGAGAACGACCTCGCCGACATCGCGTCCACGCTGCGCACCGAGCAGCCGCAGAACAGCAACCTCGCCGCGGTCAACGACGACGCCCCGATCGTGCGGTACGTCAACTCCCTCATCGAGCAGGGGATCGCCAGCCGCGCCTCCGACCTGCACCTGGAGCCCGGCGAGAACGAGATGCGGGTCCGGTACCGGATCGACGGGGTCCTGCACGAGGTCGACACCGTGCCCCAGGGGGTCCAGGCCGCCCTGATCTCCCGCCTCAAGATCATGTCGAACGTCGACATCACCGAGCGCCGGGTGCCGCAGAACGGCCGGATCACCGTCCAGATCGGCGAGCGCTCCGTGGACCTGCGCACCGCGACCCTGCCCACCGTGTGGGGCGAGAAGGTAGTGCTCCGGGTGCTCGACACCGGGGGCATCAGCCTGGAACTGAAGAACCTCGGGTTCACCAACGAGAACTACGACCGCTTCGCCACCGCGTTCCGCAAGCCGCACGGGATGGTGCTGGTCACCGGCCCCACCGGATCCGGGAAGTCGACCACCCTGTACGCGACGCTCGCCGAGATCAGCAAGCCGACCGTCAACATCATCACCGTCGAAGACCCCGTCGAGTACCGGCTGCCCGGCGTCAACCAGGTGCAGGTCAACCACAAGGCCGGCCTCACGTTCGCCGCCGTCCTCCCGGCGATCCTGCGATCGGACCCCGACATCGTGCTCATCGGCGAGGTCCGGGACCGGGTCACCGCCCAGCTCGCCGTCGAGGCCGCCCTGACCGGCCACCTCGTGCTCACCACCCTGCACACCAACGACGCGCCCAGCGCGGTCACCCGCCTCACCGAGATGGGGATCGAGCCCTTCCTCGTCGGATCCTCGGTGGACTGCGTACTGGCCCAGCGCCTCGCGCGGCGGCTCTGCGACTGGTGCAAGAAGGAGAACGCGCCCACGGAGGCCGAACTCGCCGCCGCCCGCTGGCCCGCCGAACTGCCCAAGCCCGGATCCCTGTGGCAGCCCGTCGGGTGCCGGTCCTGCGCGAACACCGGCTACCGCGGCCGGATCGCCCTGCACGAGGTCATGCCGGTGAGCGCCGAGATCGAGCGCCTCGCCGTGACGGGCGCCTCCGACGCCGAACTGCACGCCCAGGCCGTGTCCGAGGGCATGCTCGACCTGCGGATCGATGGCCTGATGAAGGCCGCCGACGGCCAGACCTCGATCCGCGAAGTCCTCCGCGTCGCCATCTGACGCCCTCCCACCCGGCGCCGCATATCTGGCCCGCGCCGCACATCCGGCCCGCGCCGAGCGGGGGCAACCGCTAGCGACGGGGACGGGTGCGTGGGCGCCGGGTGCGTGCGCGCCGGGTGCGTGGCGGAACTGTTCGGGTATTCGTCGTGAAATCGGGCGCGCGTAGCCGCATTTATCCGAACAGTCCCGTTCGCGGACGTGGGGCGGACAAGCGCGGCGACGGGGCAGAGCAAGCCCGCGGCGAGCCCGCCGACCCGGCGAGCGGCACAGGCGGCAGGGGCGAACGGGCGACGGGCCAACGGGCGGACGGGTCGCGCGAACGGGCGGGTGGGTGGTTCGGACAAAACGGATCCCTGGACCCTCAGCTTGGGGTCTTTCTTGCCGAAAGGGCAGTCGGCATCGGCTGCCCAGCCGGGCCGAAGGGGGACTCCAGGTGGACGTGGTGGACGTTGACTCGGTCGGTGCTGACGCCGCGAACGTGGAGATGGCGGGGAGCCGGCCGGGCTGGGGTGTGAACGGCGGTCCTGAGCCGCACGGCTTCCTGGCGATCCCGGAGGACCCCGACGCCGCCGGCCTCGCGACCGAGCCGCTGTCGGGGACCGGCCCCGGGCGGTCCGCCGAGGTGGTGCCCGGCGAGATCTCCGAGGAGCGGGCCGCGCTCAACACGATGCTGGTGTGCCTGGTCGAGGCGAACGGATCCGACCTGCACCTCACGGTCGGCGCGCCGCCCACGATCCGGGTGCACGGATCGATGCGGTACCTGCCCGACTACGACCGGATGCGCCCCCGCGACACCACTCTGCTGGTGCGCGCCGCGGCCAACGAGCGCCAGTGGCGCCGGTTCCTCGAGCACGGTGAGCTGGACTTCGCCTACAGCGTCGAGGGCGTCGCCCGGTTCCGGGTCAACGTCTTCAGCCAGCGCGGCTCGCACGGGGCGGTGTTCCGGGCGATCCCGCACGAGATCCGGCCGCTGTCCGAGCTCGACGTGCCCGAGGCCGTGGCCCGGTTCGCCCAGCTCCCGCGCGGGCTGGTGCTGGTCACCGGGCCGACCGGATCCGGCAAGACGACCACCCTGGCCTCGCTGCTGGACCTGGCTAACCAGACCCGCTCGTCGCACATCGTGACGATCGAGGACCCCATCGAGTTCATCCACGCCCACAAGCGGTCGCTGGTCAACCAGCGCGAGGTCGGCGCGGACACCAACGGCTTCGGGGTGGCACTCAAGCACGCGCTGCGGCAGGACCCGGACATCATCCTCGTCGGCGAGCTCCGCGACCTGGAGACGATGGCGACCGCCCTGACCGCGGCCGAGACCGGTCACCTCGTGCTGGCCACCCTGCACACGCAGAGCGCCGCGCAGAGCGTCGAGCGGATCATCGACACCTTCCCCCCGCACCAGCAGTCCCAGGTGCGCGCCCAGCTGGCGAGCTCGCTGCAGGGCGTGGTCACCCAGGCCCTCGCGCCCCGGGCGGACAAGAACGGCCGGACCGTGATCACCGAGATCATGTTCGGCACTCCGGCGATCCGGAACCTGATCCGCGAGGGCAAGACCCACCAGATCCCGTCGTTCATCCAGTCCGGCGCCAGCGAGGGCATGCTCTCGTTCGACCAGCACCTCGCCGAGCGCGTGCGGTCCCAGATCATCTCGCCCGAACAGGGCCTCGCCCTCTGCCACTCGGCTGAGGACTTCGTCCGGCTGATCGGTCACAGGTGAACCCATGGCGCTGACCAAGACGTTCGACTACAAGACCGCCGACATCTACGGCAAGCGGTCCAAGGGCCGGATCGAGGCCCCGAACGCCACCGCGGCGGCCGCCATGCTCAAGCAGCAGGGCGTGACCCCGCTCGACATCGCCGAGGCGGGCCAGGGGCTGAACCGGGAGATCAAGCTGCCCGGCATGGGCAACAGGACCACCCTCAAGGACCTGTCGGTGTTCGCCCGCCAGTTCGCGACCCTGACCTCGTCGGGCATGTCGCTGCTGCGCGCGCTCGCGGTCCTGGAGGAGCAGACCGAGCGGCCGAGCCTGCGCAAGGCGGTCCACGAGGTGCGGATCGACATCGAGGGCGGGCTGTCGCTCTCAGCCGCGCTCGGCCGGCACCCGAAGGTGTTCCCGCTGCTCATGGTCGCGATGATCCGCTCGGGCGAGACCGGCGGCTTCCTCGACAACGCCCTGGAGCAGATCGCGGCGAACCTGGAGAAGGACGCGAACCTGCGCGGGAAGATCAAGAGCACGATGACCTACCCGGTGATCGTGTTGCTGTTCAGCCTCATCATGATCACGGGCGTCCTGATCTTCATCGTGCCGATCTTCGAACAGATGTTCAAACAGGTCGGCGGCGAGCTGCCCCTGCCCACCCGGATCATGGTCACGACCAGCCACAACATGGCCTGGATCGGCCCGCTGGTGCTGGTGGTCGGCATCGGATCGTGGACCGCCCTGAAGAAGGCGCTCGCGGCCTACCCCGCCCTGCGGCTCGCGTTCGACAGCCTCAAGCTGCGCCTGCCCGTGTTCGGATCGCTGTTCACCAAGATCGCGATCAGCCGGTTCTCCCGCAACCTCGGCACCCTGCTCGGCGCCGGCGTTCCGGTCACGCAGGCCCTCGAGGTCGTCGGGGCGACCACCGGCAACGCCGTCATCACGCACGCCATGGACGACCTGCTCGCGGCCGTCCGCGACGGGCAGCCCCTGTCGGCTCCCCTGGTCAACCACCCCGTGTTCCCGGCGATGGTCGTGCAGATGATCCAGGTCGGCGAAGAAAGCGGGCAAATCATGCAGATGCTCGACAAGATTGCCGATTTCTACGACCGAGAGGTTGACACGGCCGCAGAGTCGCTGACAGCCGCTCTCGAGCCGGTGATGGTCCTGCTCATGGGGGTCCTGGTCGGCTCGATGGTCGTCTGCCTCTACCTGCCGATGTTCTCGATCTACCAGCACATCCAGGGCGTCGAATAACGGCCGCACCACCTGAACACCAGCACAACACACCGAACACCAGCACTTCTCCGTGCCAGTCACGGAGCCGGGGGCCGGACCATCCGGCCGGTCACCGAACGGGCATCCCGCCCGGCTGCGGTCCCACCTTTGAGTAACAGGAGGCTCTCCATGCAGGACATGTTCCGCAAGCTGCGGGAGGAGCGCGCGGACGGCGACCGCGGCTTCACCATGATCGAACTTCTCGTCGTCGTCGTGATCATCGGCGTCCTCGTCGCGATCGCCATCCCGCTGTACATGAACTACCGCAAGGGCGCCGAGAACAAGTCGGCCGCCTCGGACACGCGCGGCGCCATCGCGGCCGTCGAGCAGTTCTACACGGAGAACGGCAACGTCTACCCGGACACGCAGATCGGGACCGCCGGCACGAACATCGTCCTCACGGCCGCCGCGGTGACCACCCCGGTCACCCAGACGATCACCGTGTCGCCGTCGAACACGATCAGCTACAAGACCAACGTCACCAGCTACGTGCTCTGCGGCATGAACGCCAACGGCGGCGGCGTCGTCTACGGCTACAACAGCGCGAACGGCGGATCCGTGAAGAAGTCTGCCTCGGCAACTCTCGCGGCCTGCATCACCGCGAACGGCGCCTGATCAGCACCCTGATCCGGACGGCCTGATCGACCTCGCCCGGCGGGACAGCGGCCCCCCCGCTGTCCCGCCGGGCACAGGACCACCCACCCCGTTCCGCCGCACCGCCACCGCGAGAGAGACGAGCCGATGACCACCGCCACTCCCCAGCAGCGCCGGACCCCCCGCGGGCCGCGCCTGTGCACCGGGGGGTGGCCGCGGTGATCGTGCTGCTCGCCGTCCTGGCCTCGATCGCCGGGCTCGCCATCGGATCGTTCCTCAACGTCGTCATCCACCGGGTGCCGCGCGGGGAGTCGGTCGTCGCGCCCCGGTCCCGGTGCCCGCACTGCCAGACCCCGATCGCTCCCCGCCACAACGTGCCGGTCCTGAGCTGGCTGCTGCTGCGCGGGAAGTGCGCGCACTGCCGCGGCCCGATCAGCGTCCGCTACCCCCTCGTCGAGCTCGCCACCGCCGCGCTGTTCGCCGGGATCACCCTGCGGTTCGGCGCGACCCCGGCGCTGCCCGCCTACCTCTACCTCGCCGCCATCTCGGTCGCGCTCGCCCTGATCGACCTCGACGTGAAGCGGCTGCCGGACGCGATCGTCAAGCCGTCCTACCTGGTGGGGATCGTCCTGCTGGTGCCCGCGGTGCTCGCGGGCGGCGACTGGCGGGGCGGGCTGCGCGCGCTGGCCGCGATGGCCGTCCTCTGGGCGTTCTACCTGGTCCTCTGGCTGATCTACCCGGCCGGGATGGGCTGGGGGGACATCAAGCTCGCCGGTGTGCTCGGCCTCTACCTGGGCTGGCTCGGCTGGGGATCGCTGCTCGTCGGCGCGTTCGCCGCGTTCCTGCTCGGCGGCGTGATGAGCACCGTGCTGCTCGTCGCGAGGCGAGCGGGGCGCAAGTCGATGATCCCATTCGGGCCGTTCATGCTCGCCGGCGCGCTCGTCGCCGTCTTCGCCGCCGCACCGCTCAGCCACTGGTACGTCGCCCTGCTCACTCCCACCGTCTGACCGGCCCGTTTACAGGAGGACACGCCGATGGCTGCACCAACGATCGTCGGGCTGGACATCGGCTCCACGTCCATCCGCGCGGTGGAGACCGGCCGGGAGAAGGACCGCCCGCTCGTCGTCAACGCCGCGCACGTGCCGCTGCCGCCCGGCGCGGTCTCCGGCGGGGTCATCGCCGATCCGCACGCCGTGACCACCGCGCTGACCCAGCTGTGGTCCGCCGCGAAGTTCCGGTCCCGGCGGGTCGTCCTCGGGGTGACCCACCACCAGGTCGTGGTCCGCGAGATGTCGGTGGCGAACGTGCCGGCCCGCGAGCGCCAGAAGTCGCTGCCGTTCCAGGTCCGTGACGTGCTGCCGCTGCCGGTCGAGCGCGCGCTGCTGGACTTCTGGCCGCTGGAGGACCCGGGCCAGAACCGGACCGTCCGCGGGCTGCTCATCGCCGCCCCGAAGGAGGCCGTGCTCGGCATGGTCAAGGCCGTCGAGAAGGCCGGACTGCACGTCGAGCGGGTCGACCTGGCCTCGTTCGCGCTGCTGCGCGCCGCCTCCCGGCTCGACACCCAGGTCGAGGCCCTGGTCGACATCGGCTACCGGACCACGTCCGTGGTGGTGCACGCCGACGGCGAGCCGCTGATCGTGCGGACCATCCCCCGTGGCGGCCACGACATCACCGACGCCATCGCCAAGCAGCTCGACGTCGACCTCGACGAGGCCGAGGCGCTCAAGTGCGAGCTGGGCCTGCGACCCGGCCCGAACCAGGCCGTCACCATGGTCATCAAGGAGGCGGTGCGGCCGCTGATCAGCGAGATCCGCAGCTCGTTCGCCTACCTGACCGCCGGCGACCGGCAGACCCGGGTCACGCGCCTGGCCATCTGCGGGGGCGGGGCCCTGCTGCCCGGGCTCGACGAGGCACTCGCCGACGACCTGCAGATCGAGGTCACGCCTGCCGATGCGACTGTGCGGGTACACACCGCGGCGGCCAGCCACGGATCCCTCGACGCGTTCCGCCCGACCGCCGCCGTCTCGATCGGCCTCACCCTCGGAGCAGCCTGATGACTGCCACGCTGCCGGCCACCGCGCCGCTGGAGCGCTCGCTGCGGATGCTGCCGATCACGGCGAACCTGCTGCCGCCGGAAATCGCCGGCGCCCGGCGGACCCGCAAGGTGCGGCTCGTCACGATCTCCGCGGTCGCCACGGTGATCGCCATCATCGCCGCCTGGTTCGGGCTCGCCAAGTACGAGACCGCCTCGGCGGAGTCCGAGGTCACGGCCGCGCAGGACCGGGCCGTCTCGCTACGGGTCCAGCAGAAGTCGTTCAACGAGCTCGCGGGCGTCCAGAAGGACTCCACGGCGATCGAGGGCGAGCTCGCGACCCTGATGAAGTCCGACCAGCGCTGGGCCGACGTCGTGGCCTCGCTGCGCGCCGCCCTGCCCGCCGGGGTGTACCTCTCGATCGTCAACGCCGCGCTCAACGCCCCGGGCGCGCCGACGGCGGCCGGGCTGCCGAACACGTCCGGCAAGGAGCTGATCGGCACCGTCAAGCTCAGTGGGACGGGCGCGGACAAGCAGTCCATCGCCGCGTTCACCAAGGCCCTGTGGAGCGCCAAGGGGATCACGAACCCGCTGCTCACCAACGTGTCCCGCGTCGGTTCGGAGAGCAAGTACACGTTCACCATCGACGCCGCGGTCACCACCCAGGTCGCCAGCACCCGGTTCGCCGCGAAGCACGCCAGCAAGGGAGCCAAGTAATGCCGACGTCCGTGAACAGCGACCGGGTGTGGATCGGCGGAGGCGCCGCGGTGGCCCTCCTGCTGCTCGTCCTCGGCTACCTCCTGCTGATCAGCCCGCAGAACGCCGACACCGCCGCGTTCGGCGAGCAGGCCGCCGCCGAGAAGCAGCGGGTCGCCTCGCTGGAGAAGCACCTGGCGGACCTGCGCAAGCAGAACGTGCACCTGGACGAGTACAAGGCCACGCTCGCCGCCGACAAGCTGGCCCTCCCGGTCACCCCGGACACCGACGCGTTCCTGCTGGAGCTGCGCGCCCTGGCCGACAAGGCCGGAGTCGTCGTGGAGACCATGAGCGCCGACGCCGGCCCGAAGTCCAAGACGGGCTCGACCTACACCGTGCCGGCGGCTATCACGGTCACCGGAACGGCCGACGCACTACAGGCCTTCCTCACCGGGATCCAGCAGACCGGATCGCGGGCCGCGCTCGTCACCTCGGTCTCGGCCAGCGCCGCGGGCGTCCTTGACGTGTCCTCGATCGCCGACCAGGCCACCGCGATGAGCATCAGCCTGACCCTGTTCACCGCGCCCGGCGTGATCCGGTCCGCCACCGGCTGATCCCCGTCCCCCCTCCCGTTCCGCACGGGAAGCCAGGGCGCCCGCCCGCAGCACCGAGAAGCCAGCGTCACCAAGAAGCCCGTCACCGAAGGAGGAGGACCCATGCTGCGCCGTGCCTGTCACGCCGTCGGTGCGCGGCTGTCCTCCCGCGGCGCGGGCACGGGCGGCGACGCCGGGCTCACGCTGGTCGAGGTCATGATCTCGATCGCGATCATCGGGACCGTCATGACGTCCCTGACGATGTTCTTCAGCGGCACCATGACCACCACCGGCTATGAGAACACCCGGCAGACCGCGGTGCAGCTGGCCGGTGCGGCCATCGAGAAGGCCCGGTCCATGAGCCCGACCGCGATCGTCGGCGGCCGGACCCTCGCCGACTCGACCGCCGCCTGGAACTCCCCGGCCACGGGCGCGGCGCCGTACCTGGCGGACATGACGATGGTCTACGACGACGGCGCCGTCCCGGGCGTCCCCGCGTCACCGCCGCCCTACTGGCTGCCCGCCGCGGGCACGACGGTCACGCTGAAGAACGGCTCGAGCAGCGGCCCGCCGATCGACTACTCCGAGGACTGGTACATCGGGCGCTGCTACCTGCCCGCGGCCGGCGGTGCGTGCGCCAAGGCCAAGCTCGCCGGATCCGTCGAGATGCTCCGGGTTGTCGTCGCCATCAACTGGACCAGCCGGGCCTGCGCGGCCAGCAACTGCTCCTACGTGACCTCGACGCTGGTCAGCTCGGACTCCAACCCCACGTTTCCGGCGGCCGGATCATGATCGCCGCGCTCATCCGCCTGCGGGAGG
This sequence comes from Actinomycetes bacterium, assembly GCA_025963185.1. Taxonomy (GTDB): domain Bacteria; phylum Actinomycetota; class Actinomycetes; order Mycobacteriales; family Cryptosporangiaceae; genus RYN-140. The sequence continues at coordinate 12,147 of JAOPVE010000034.1, read as the reverse complement.
CCCGCGCCGCCGCCGACGACACCGGCCTGACCCTGATCGAGATGGTCGTGGCGATCACCGTCCTGAGCGTCGCGATGATCCTGTTCACCGGCGGCATGATCCAGATCTACACCAACCTCAACAAGACCGAGTCGATCTCGGGGGTGCAGGCGCAGCTCAACGCGGCGTTCCTGCGGCTGGACAAGGAGATCCGGTACGCCTCCGCGCTCGGCGCGCCGGACCCCGAGCTGCCGGACTACTACATCCGGTACCTGATCACCAACACGGGCACCCCGACCTGCGTCGAGCTCAAGCTCGACGGGACGGCCAAGAAGCTGCTGCGGCGCAGCTGGACCCACACCACGGGCACCCCGGCCGTCACCGCGTGGCTGCCGCTGGCCAGCAGCGTCACCGGCACGAGCCCGTTCATCGTCAATGACGCCATGGGACCGCGGCTTACTCCGCAGCTCGTCCTGCGGGTCCGCGCCGCGAATGGCGCCGCCAGCGACGCGACCTCCCGGGCGACCGAGCTGACGTTCACCGCGCTCAACGCCACCGCCGGAGCTGCCGACGCCACCCTCTGCTCGGAAGGAGACGCCGTCCCGTGACCCGCACCCGCGCTCGCGCCGGATCCATGTTCGGTCCGCACACCGTGCTGGGCCGGCTCGCCCTCTCCCGTGACCGCCTCTCGGGGGACCGGGGCTCGCTGGCGCTGGCCATGATGATCTCCACCGTCGGGATGATGCTCGCCGGGCTCGTGCTGCCGGCCGTCATCCTGCAGGTCAAGGGCACGAAGAACACGGCGGACCGGGTCCGCGCGCTGCACGCCGCACAGTCCGGGCTCGACGCCGCGCTGGCCGAGATCCGGGCCGCCAACGACGGCAACGGCAACGGGCTGAAGTCCAAGCTGCCGTGCGGGCCCATCGCCGGGACCACCAGCGTCGCCATCGCCGCCCGCTACACCACCGACATCTACTACTTCGGCGTGGATCCGCAGTCCCACGCCGAGGACACCACCTGGATCAACGCCAACAAGATCACCTGCACCGCGGGCTCGGGTACCGCCACCGTGCCGGCGTTCGCGCTGCTCAAGTCGCGGGGCACCGACTACGCCACCGGCACGATCGCCAGCGCCAAGGGCCGGTCGCTGCGGGCCACGTACCCGCTGCAGACCACGATCGGGAACATCGCGGGTGGGCAGATCCACAACAACAAGTACGGCGTCGCGGGCGACCTGTGCATCGACGCCGGATCGGGCACCCCCGCGGTGGGGTCCAAGCCCACCATGGAGACCTGCGTCACCGGCGACGCGGGCCAGCAGTGGGCCTACAACCCCAAGCTCAACCTCGTGCTCGTGGCCTCGAAGACGGCGAGCAAGCCCTACGGCATGTGCCTGGACGCCCAGTACCCGCACAGCTTCTCGGGGACGGTGCCGATGGTGATCAACAACTGCTCCAACCCCGCCACCGAGCGCCAGCAGTGGAGCTACGACGACGCCTCGAACTTCGAGGGCAACACCGGCGGCGCGCTCGACGGGTACTGCTTCGCCCCGGTCGGTCTCCTCACCGCCGGCAGCCAGCTCGACTTCGGCACGTCGAACTGCAACGGCAGCGCCGACTCCAACACCTTCCGGCCCGCGGCACAGGTCGGCGCCGGCGCGGCCGGGCTGTCGACGAAGCAGTGGGTCAACTTCAGCATGTTCGGGCGCTGCATCGACGCCTCGCTGCAGAACGGTGCGACCGCACCGGCGGTGCCCAGCCACGTGCTGGCGTGGCCGTGCAAGCAGGCGCCGTCGGCCTCCGCGCTGGGCTGGAACGAGGTGTGGACCTTCCCCGCCCTCACCGACGACCCGAACGGCGTGCAGGGCCGGATCAAGGCCACCGACTCGGCCCACAGCGATGTCTGGTGCCTGCAGAGCGCCCTGGTCCCCCACGGCAAGGTCACCATGCTCGACTGCTCCGGATCCCTGTCCGGGACCGTCCCCGACCCCGTCCGCTGGACCGTGTTCCGCGACACCGGCACGTACTCGACCAGCTACCGGATCCAGGACTCGGCCGGGTACTGCCTGCAGCCGGATCCGGCCAAGCTCACGGCCTCGTCCTCGGACCTCTACACCGAGCTGTGCAGCGACGGGACGATCCAGAAGTGGAACGCGCCGCCGATGCTGCAGTCCGAGCCGCTCAAGGACCTCGGCGAGAACTGAGCCGGGCAGGCGCGCGCCGGAACCCGATCCGCACGTAGGTGTGTGCCGTCAGTCCGGCCAGGACCGGCACGACGGCACACACCTGGGCGGCTGGGCGGGCAGGGTGCGGGCGGTTCGGCGGGCGGCGGCCGGGCCGCCGTAGCAGGATGACGGTATGGCTATCGCGACGACCGATCCGGCCACGGGCCGGGTGCTGAAGACCTTCGACGCCATGTCGACCGAGCAGGTCCGCCAGCGCGTCGGCGCGGCCGCGGAGGCGTTCGCGGCGCTGCGGGCGACCACGTTCGCGCAGCGCTCCGAGTGGATGCGCGCGGCCGCGGACATCCTCGACGCCGACACGGGCGACGTCGCGGCGATGATGACGGCCGAGATGGGCAAGACGCTCAAGTCCGCCAAGGCCGAGGTGGCCAAGTGCGCCACGGGCTGCCGGTACTACGCCGAGCACGCGGAGGCGTTCCTGGCCGACGAGCCCGCCGACGCCGCCGCGGTGAAGGCCAGCCGCGCCTACACCCGGTGGCAGCCACTGGGACCGGTGCTGGCCGTCATGCCGTGGAACTTCCCGCTGTGGCAGGCCATGCGGTTCGCCGCGCCCGCCCTCATGGCCGGGAACACCGGGCTGCTCAAGCACGCCTCGAACGTGCCGCAGACCGCGCTGTACCTGGAGGACCTGTTCCGCCGGGCCGGATTCCCCGACGGCGCGTTCAGCACCCTGCTCATCGGATCGGCGCAGGTCGAGGGCGTCCTGACGGATCCGCGGGTCGTCGCGGCCACCCTCACCGGCAGCGAGGCCGCGGGGCGGTCCGTCGCCGAGATCGCCGGGCGCGAGGTGAAGAAGACGGTGCTCGAACTCGGCGGCAGCGATCCGTTCGTGGTGATGCCCTCGGCGGACGTCCGGCGCGCGGCCGAGGTCGCCGCGATCGCCCGGTGCCAGAACAACGGGCAGTCCTGCATCGCGGCGAAGCGGTTCATCGTGCACAGCGACGTGTATGACGAGTTCGCGGCCGCGTTCGCCGAGCGGATGTCGGCGCTGGTCGTGGGCGATCCGATGGACGAGGCCACCGACGTCGGGCCGCTCGCCACGGAGCAGGGCCGGGCGGACGTCGAGGAACTGGTGGCCGACGCGGTCAGCCAGGGCGCCGAGGTGCTGTGCGGCGGCCAGCGCCCGGACCGGGACGGCTGGTGGTACCCGCCGACCGTGATCGCCGGACTGACCCCGCAGATGCGGATGTGGCAGGAGGAGGTCTTCGGGCCGGTCGCCGGGCTGTTCCGGGTGGGCTCCTACGCGGAGGCGATCGAGGTCGCGAACGGCACCTCGTTCGGCCTCGGATCGAACGCGTGGACCGCCGATCCCGCCGAACAGGAAAGCTTCGTGAACGACCTCGAAGCGGGCCAGGTCTTCATCAACGGAATGACCACCTCGTACCCGGAACTCCCATTCGGCGGAATCAAGAACTCGGGCTACGGCCGCGAACTCTCCTCACTGGGAATCCGCGAATTCTGCAACGCAAAAGCAGTCTGGATCGCCTAGATCCGCAAACTGTATTTGATCGAAGGTTTTTGATCTTAAGCACTTGATCTAAACGCTGAGCCCGCTGGGGTGCGTGAGATGCAAGCCGTCGGGTGGGACCGGTATTGGTTATACCGGCCCCACCGGACGGCGCCGCAGATTGCGTGCCCCAGCGGGCCGCGCACCTTCCAGCTAAGCCCGACGGCTACCCCAACAACAACGACAAATTAAGCCGAGAAATCAGGATTCGGCTTAATAACGGAGAAGGCAGCGCCGAACTGGTCGCGGAGGATGGCGAAGCGGCCGGGGGGCATGTCCATGGGGCCGGCGATGACGGAACCGCCGAGCTCCTGTGCCTTGGCCACCGTGGCGTCGGTGTCGTCGACCGCGAAGTAGATCATCCAGTGCGAGGGGATCTCGGCCGGGTAGCTCTCGTCGGACATGCCCATGATGCCCGCGTAACTGGTCTCCCCCTTGACGAGCAGCGTGTAGCTGGCGCCGGGCATCTCCACGTCACGCGTGGTCAGGCCGAGTACCTGCGGGTAGAAGGCCTTGGACGCCTCGACGTCGCGGGTGGCGAGCTCGAACCAGTTCGCCGAGCCGGCGCGGTCGAACATGAGATCGGCCCCGGGCATCTCGGCGGCCTGCCAGACGCCGAACACGGCGCCGGCCGGGTCGAAGAAGATCGCCATCGTGCCGAACGGCGGGACCTCCATCGGCGCGACCATTGTCTTGCCGCCGGCGCCCTCGACCTTGCCCTGGGTGGCGGCGATGTCGTCGGAGGCGAAGTAGGTGCTCCAGGCCGCCGGCTGCTGCGGGCTCTGCAGGCCGCCGACGGCGCCGACGGACTTTCCGTCGAGGTAGAACGTGGTGTAGCCCCCGTATTCCTCGGCCCCCGGCTCCGACGTCCAGCCGAACAGGGACCCGTAGAACTCGCGCGACGCGGCGACGTCCGGCGAGCCCAGATCCAGCCAGCACGGAGTGCCGGGTGTGTACTTGGCCATGAGTTGTCTCCCAGCGGATTGTCGGGCGGGTACCACGCCCGCCCGTCTCTGGCATCTTGGCACCGCCGACCGACAAAATCGCCGGCCCACGCGCCGGCGAACGATTCGCGCCGCCCCGCAGGAGGTACTTGCACCGGGGACGGCTCGGTTCCGCCCCGGGTGACGGCACGCGCGCCGCCGCCCTCCGACTCGAGAGGATCGCCGGACATGAGCGAGCGCAGCGAGCGAATCATCCGTACAGCGCGTCCCGAGGGAACGGCCGGGTCGAGCGGAGCGAGGGCCGTGGCATGACCGACGTTCAGCCGCAGGCCTCCGTTCCGGGCACGCCCGTCAACGCGCCGGACCTCGACCAGCTCAGCATCAGCACGATCCGGACCCTGGCGATGGACGCCGTCCAAGCCGCCAACTCCGGCCACCCCGGTACGCCGATGGCGATGGCGCCCGTGGCGTACACGCTGTGGAGCCGGCACCTGCGGTTCGATCCGTCGAACCCGATCTGGAGCAACCGGGACCGGTTCGTCCTGTCCGCCGGGCACGCTTCGACGCTGCTCTACGCGCTGCTGCACCTGGCGAACGTGACCTCGGTGAATCCGCAGTACGAGGCGGTCGGGACCCCGGCGGTGTCGCTGGACGACCTGCGGGGATTCCGCCAGCTCGACAGCAAGGCCCCCGGCCACCCCGAGTACCGGTGGACCTCCGGCGTGGAGGCCACGACCGGCCCGCTCGGCACGGGGATCGCCACCTCGGTGGGCATGGCGATCGCCGGGGAGTGGCAGGCCGCCACGTTCAACCGGCCGGGCTATGACCTGTTCGACTACGACGTGTACGCCCTGTGCGGCGACGGCGACATGATGGAGGGCATCGGATCCGAGGCGGCCTCCCTCGCCGGGCACCTCAAGCTCGACAACCTCTGCTGGATCTACGACAGCAACCGGATCACGATCGAGGGCAGCACCGAGCTGGCGTTCAGCGAGGACGTGGCGACCCGGTTCATGGGCTACGGCTGGAACGTCACGCGGGTGGGCGACGCCAACGACGTCGAGATGCTCGACCGGGCGTTCACGGTGTTCAAGCAGGAGGAACACCGTCCGACGCTGATCATCGTCGACAGCCACATCGGGTACGGCGCCCCCACCAAGCAGGGCACGGCGGCGGCGCACGGCGAGCCGCTGGGCGCGGACGAGGTCCGCGCCGCGAAGAAGTTCTACGGCTGGCCGCAGGACGCCCAGTTCCGGGTCCCCGACGAGGTGTACCGGCATTTCGCGGACGGATCCGCGGCGCGCGGGGAGTCGCTGCGCAGGGAGTGGGAGGCCCAGTTCGAGAAGTACCGGCACGAGTTCCCCGAGCTCGGCGAGGCGCTGGACAACATGCAGAAGCGGCTGCTCCCGGCCGGCTGGGACGCCGGGATCCAGGAGTTCCCGGCCGATCCGAAGGGCCTGGCGGGGCGCGAGGCGAACGGGAAGGTGCTCAACGCGGTCGCCGAGAAGGTCCCGTGGCTGATCGGCGGTGCCGCGGACCTGGCCCCGTCGACCAAGACCCGGCTGACCTTCGAGGGCGCCGGCGACTTCTCCCCCACCGACCGGTCCGGCCGCAATCTGCACTTCGGGGTGCGCGAGCACGCGGCCGCGGCGATCGCGAACGGGCTGTCGCTGTCGAAGATCCGGCCGTTCCAGTCCGGGTTCCTCATCTTCTCCGACTTCCAGCGCGGCGCCCTGCGGCTCTCGGCGCTGATGGAGCTGCCGGTCCTGCACATCTTCACGCACGACTCGATCGGCGTCGGCGAGGACGGGCCCACCCACCAGCCCGTCGAGCACCTGGCCATGATCCGGGCCACCCCGGGGCTGATCGACATGCGGCCCGGCGACGCGAACGAGGTCGCCGAGGCCTACCGGGCGATCATGCCGCTGCGGCACGAGCCGGTCGCGCTGGTGCTGTCCCGCCAGGCCCTGCCGACGCTCGACCGGTCCCGGTTCGCGCCCGCGTCCGGGGTGGCCCGCGGCGGGTACGTGCTCGCCGATCCGGCGGACGGGCAGCCGCCCGAGGTGATCCTCATCGCGTGCGGCAGCGAGCTCTCCCTCGCCGTGAGCGCCTGGGAGACCCTGACCGGGGACGGCGTCCGGGCGCGCGTGGTGAGCCTGCCCTCGTGGGAGCTGTTCGACGCCCAGGAGCAGTCCTACCGGGACGAGGTGCTGCCGCCGTCCGTGCGGGCGCGGGTGGCGATCGAGCAGGCCTCGGAGTTCGGCTGGCACCGCTGGGTCGGCTCCGACGGCGCCGTGGTCGCCATGTCGACGTTCGGGGCGTCCGCGCCGCTCAAGGCCCTCCAGACCAAGTTCGGGTTCACCCCGGAGGCCGTCGTCAAGGTCGCCAAACAGAGCATCGAGCGGACCGCCACCCGCCCCTGACCACCCGCGGGCCGGGCGCTGCCCATGAGCGCCCGCCCCGGTGGCGGGGATGTAGGGCTGCCGGGCGCCGCGCTGGCCCCGTGCGTGACGTGCCGTTCGTAGTGCGCCGAGGCGCATCGAGTGGTGGGGGCCGGGTGCGAGACTGTCCGGCGAAGGGAGGTTCAGTGGCTGACGCCGACGACGTACGCCGCCTCGCCCTCGGGCTGCCGCAGGTCGAGGAGATCGAGAGCGACGGCTTCGACTTCCGGGTAGGCGGTAAGGGCTTCGTCTGGTCCTATCCGGAGCGCGGCGCGGGCAGGCGCCGGGTGATCCGGACCGACGTCGCCGTGCTGTTCGTCGGAGACGAGGCCGAGAAGCAGGCCCTCCTGCTCGGTGAGCCCCGGCTGTTCTTCACCACGCCCGGCTACGACGGCTTGCCCCTGGTCATGCTGCGGCTGGCCGAGATCGACGCCGGCCGCCTCGCCGAACTGGTGACCGACGCCTGGCGGATGCGCGCCCCGGACGTCCTCACCGCCGGCCTCACCGCCGGTCCCGACGACGCGGACCACTGAACACCGAGCCCACTCCCGCGCGAAGTGCGGTAACCGTGGCCGGTCGGGACCGGTCGTTGTTACCGCACTTCGGAAGATGCGAGACGGGTAACCTGCGGGCGCGGGGGCACCGCACACGCCGGCGGTGAGGGAGACCATGGGCGAGCGCAGCGACGCGGACCGGGCGCTGGCCGCCGCCCGCGACGAGTTCACCAAGCACGGGTTCAGGGACGCCACGGTCGGCCAGATCACCGAGCGGGCCGGACTGACCCGCGGCGCGGTCGATTCCTGCTTCCCCAGCAAGCGCGCCCTCTACTTCGCGGTGCTCGCCCAGGCCGCCGCCGAGGCGCCCGGTCCGCCGTACCCGCCGACCGCCCGGACCGCGAGCGCCGCGCTGGCCGACTTCGCGCGCGCCTGGATGGCACGGCTGCCGCTGGCCACCGACGGCTGGCACGGCGCGAGCCACCTGGATCGCGACCTGGTCCCCGAGATCCTGTCCAGTGAAGCGGCCAGCCGCGCGTTCTCGCAGCTCACGAGCTTGTCGGCGATCGTCGTCGGACTGGCAATGGAACAGCTCGACCCGAAGAAGGCGGCGACCCGGATGGTCCGGGCGGCCGGGACGGCGCTGACGGCGCTGCACGGGGCGCGTCAGCTCGCCGCGGCCGCGCCGGGGTTCGGCGAGCCGTTCGCGGTGGCCCGGATCTGCGAGGAGCTCGCCGACCTCGACCTCGGGGACGGCTGGGCGCCTGCCCACCTGCCGTACGTCTCCCCCGCCCTGGCCGTGGACCAGCGCTGGGATCCGCCGCCGGTGCGGGACGCGCTGCGCGGCGATCCGGCCGAGCTGACCGGTGATGGCGTCGTCGCGATCCTCGGTCTGCACCGCCTGGCCGCCGTCGAGGAAGCCTGGCGTGCCGTGCCCGCCGGGGCGGCGGTGACGGCGGTCCTGGTCACGGACAGTCCCGGCGAGCTGGGTGCGCTGGCCCGGTTCGTGGTCAGTGACCTGGGCGGGTGCCTGCGTGCCGCCGTCCCGCCGGCTGCGTGGCCCTCGCTGCGGATCGTCCACGACGAGTCGGGGGCCGTCGCCGCGGCGGCGGGAGTGGCCGAGTGCGGCGACGCCACCCAGACCGCGGTGCGCATCCGGGCCGGCCGGATCGTGGCCCGCGCCGACGGCTACGGCGCCTGCCACGCGGCCGCCTCGGCGTGACGCCGGTCAGTCCCGGGAGTAGGTAACCGCGTCCGGGCTGGCCCGGCGATGGGATTCCGGCCGGGGAGAATGGGAACTCCGACGCCCCGGCCGGACAGGTACACCACGTGACCCCAGATCTCCGCGACCAGATCCGAGCCGGAAACCGTGAGGCGTTCGCGGCACTGTTCGACCGGTATGCCCGGGCGGTCTACAACCACGCGTTCCACCTGACGGCCGACTGGAGCCTCGCGGAGGACGTGCTGTCCACGACGTTCCTGCAGGCGTGGCGGCTCCGGGACCGGGTCGACCCCGACGGCGGCTCGCTGCGGCCCTGGCTGCTCGGGATCGCGACGAACACCGCCCGCAACGCCCGGCGCGGCAACCGCCGTTACCGGACCGCGGTCGCCGCCCTCGGCACCGAGGAACCCACCACCCCCGACCACGCCGACACGGTCGCGGGGCAGGTCGACGACACCCGCCAGCTCGCCGCGGTCATGGCGGCGCTGGGCGCGCTGCGGCGCACCGAACGCGAGGTCCTGACCCTGTGCCTGTGGGAGGGGCTCGACTATGCGGCGGCGGCGGCCGCGCTGGGGATCCCGGTGGGGACGGTGCGGTCCCGGCTGTCGCGGGCCAGGGCCAAGCTGCGCACGATCGCCGGCCCGGACCGGGAACCCGGGTCCCGCCGAGGACAGGTAAGAGGTGACCGCACTATCGCGGCCCGGACTGCACAGGAAGGACAGCGGTGACCAATTCCCAGAACTGGACGGGTGCCCACGGCGTTCCCCTCCCGCCGCCGCCCACCCGAGACCTGCCGCCCGGACGCCACCACGTTCTCAAGGAGCAGTTGATGACCCAGATCGCCGAGAACCCGATCGGCCAGGATCAGATCGCCCAGGATCGGAACCGCCCGGCCCAGGCCCCGGCGGCGGGACGCCGGCCGTCGTGGATCCGCCCGGCGTTCGCGCTGCCCGTCACCGCGGTTGTCGCCGTGGCGGCCGTGGTCACCGGCGTCACACTCGGTGGCCACCGCGGCGGGCAGGCCGGATCCGCCGATCCGCAGGCGGCCGTGCTGCTCGAACGCGTGGCGCAGGTCGCCTCCACCCAGCCCGCGCTGGATCCGCGGGCCGATCAGTTCATCTTCACCGAGAAGAAGGTCACCGACCAGGGGCCGCCGCCGCGCACCACTAGCGGCCCGGCACCGGGTGGCCCGCGGGGCACCTTCGTGCGGCGGGACTGGACCTCTCCGGACGGCGGCAAGCACTGGGTCAGCGAGCTGCGGGAGGGCCAGAAGGCCGACGAGTTCGACGTGGTCAACGGCACCGGTGGCGCCACCACCTACAACGCGGTGAAGGGCCTGCCCGCGGATCCGGACGCGCTGCTGCGCAAGTTCCGCCACGACGCCGAGGGCAAGGGCGACGGGCCGGACCAGGAGGCGTTCGTCCTCATCGGAGACCTCGTGATGGAGGGCTACCCGCTGCCGAAGCTGAACGCCGCGCTGTTCCGCGCCGCCGCCAGGATCCCGGGGGTGGCCGTCCTGAACGCCGCCGTCGACCCGGCCGGCCGCCCCGGCATCGGGATCGCCCGCACCGGCTCGTCCGGCGGCCGCACCGAGTGGCTGTTCAGCAAGGACTACACCTACCTCGGTGAGCGCGAGGTCAGCCGCGGCGGCAAGGAGACCTACCTGACGGTCCACCTGCGGACGGCCGTCGTCGACGAGCTCAAGCAGCTGCCGTAGCCCGACACTCCGCAAGTGCGGTAACCCCAGCCGGTCCGGACCGGCCGGGGGTACCGCACATCGGGGATTGGTTGTCAGATGCCTCGCTCGGCGGGGAGGACGCCGCGCTCGACGGCCGCGGTCAGGGCCTCGTAGTCGGACTCGGTCTGGTCGGCGTAGAGGCGGGCGAACTCGGTCAGCGCCTTGGCCGCGTTCGGGCCGTGGCCCAGGTAGCCGGCGATCATCGAGGCGCCGCTGGTGCGGGCGTGGCCCTTGGCCAGCAGGATCCCGCAGATCCCGGCGTAGTCGGCGAGCGCCGCGGCGTCGATCCCGTCGACTGTGATCGCGCCCTTCATGTCGCGGAACTGGCGGACGTAGAACTGGTAGCCGCCGGCGTCGGTCCAGCCCAGGAGCGGATCCGAGACGGTCTGGAGCGCCTGCTGGTACTCGACGACGCGCTGCCCCTGGTGGGCGTGCCAGGCCGAGCCGCCATGGACGAGGTGCGCCACCACGGATCGCCGGGCTTGCTTGAGCTGCAGGAACACCACGTCGTCGGGGCTGGACCCCTCGCACAGGGCGACGTAGGCGCGCAGGCCGACGGATCCGACGCCGACGACCTTGTGGGCGATGTCCACGACGCGGTACCCGGCGAGGATCCGGGCCCACTGCTGCGGGAGCGTGCCGAGGTAGTCATCGAGTGCGGCGGCGAGGCGGTCCCGGTCGGCGTGGTCGAGGCGGGTGATGAGCGGGGGTTCCTCGACGATGCTGCGGGCGCCCCCGGCCTGTTCGGTGAACCGGGGCAGGGCGCGGTCGCTGGTGCGGCGGCGGGCGCGGGCGGCGGCGCGGGTGATCTCGTCGCGGAAGGACGCCTCGGTGGCGGTCTCGGTGAGCCGCCCGAGGTCGAGCCGCTCGAACGACCGGGCGAGCAGGGGTTCCTCGGCGAGGTGCCGGATCTGGTCCTGGTAGGCGCTCACGCAGCGGGTCACGGCGCTGCCGCACTGCTCTTCGGTGTGGCCGTTCTGCCGTCCGGCGACCCACACGCTGGTGACCAGGCGGCGCAGGTCCCACTCCCAGGCGCCGGGGTGGGCCTCGTCGAAGTCGTTGAGGTCGAACACGAGTTCGCGTTCCGGTGAGGCGTAGAAGCCGAAGTTGCCCAGGTGGGCGTCGCCGCAGATCACGGGGGTGATGCCGGTGGCGGGCAGGGTCGCGAAGTCCTCGGCCATCTGGGCGGCGGCGCCGCGCAGGAACGCATACGGGGTGGCGAGCATCCGCCCGATCCGGACCGGGATGAGCCAGTCGAGCCGTCCCTGGTTGGTCTCGGCGATGAGCTCGACGGGGTCGCGCCGGCCGTCCGGGGGGCGCCAGGCGGCGAGCGCCGAGCGGGGCACCCGGTGGCGGAGGTCCTGGCCGAGGGCGTACCGCTCGGCGCGGGGGGTGGCCGCGTACCGCAGCGAGGCGAACGCGCGCCCGTCGGTATCGGGCAGCACGGCGCTCGGCCGCACCCCGGCGAGCGGCCCAGCCCGGTCCGCTGCCACGGCCGGTGTCTCGGCGGCGGGGGGTTCAGTGCCCGGGGGTTCGCTGGTCATGGCTCAGGCCGGATCCGCCGGACGGGGTTCTGGCTG
>JAOPVE010000026.1 GCA_025963185.1 Actinomycetes bacterium | reverse complement strand
GCCGTCCCACCGTTCGAACGGTGCCTGCAGATTGGCGTACCAGCAGGTCAGAGACCCGTCCACTGGATCGAAGAACGACCACACGCCGTACTCGGCGTGCGGCGGCAGCACCAGCAGGACGTCGTTGCGCCAGGTGCGCGGCGCGGTCTCCCAGCGCTCGCCGAACATCTCGGGCTTGCTGACCGCGCGCAGGTCGATGCCGCCGGGCAGGGTCGCCATGATCGTCGGGGTGCCGTCCGCGAGCCAGAGCACCAGCCCGCGCTCGTCGTCGGCCAGGACCGTCACCGGGCGCACGTCGACCGCGACTCCGTGCTGGAGGAAACGGTGCAGGATCGGCGTGCCGGGGGCGAACCGCGTCACCGGCGGACCGCCGACGGGACGGCCGGGACGGCGAGATGCGGCTCGTGGATCGCCTCGGCGAGGTGCCCCGGCGTGCGCGCGGACGCCCAGCCGTACCAGGTGCCGACGGCGGCCCACCCCAGCGCGATCAGCGCGAGGACCCCGTACGAGCGCCCGGACGACGGCAGCGTCTCCGCCGCGACGAGCAGCCCCAGCACGAAGCTCATGTTGAACAATGTGTCGTAGACGGAGAACACCCGGCCCTGGAACTCGTCGTCGCACTCGTACTGGACCGTGGTGTCGACGACGATCTTGATGCCTTGCGCTGCCAGCCCGCCGATCAGCGCCGCCGGCAGCAGCCCCTGCATCCGGTAGAGCCCGCCGAGCAGCAGGTACGCGCCCGCCGTGAGCAGCAGCAGGCTCATCACCCAGGCCCGCGGGGAGGTTCGCCGGATCGCCACCGGGGTCACGGTGGCGGCGAGGAAGGATCCGACGGCGCTCGCCGCGAACACCTGCCCGATGCCCACCACCCCCGACCGGAAGAACCCCTCGGCGTGGAAGTAGTTCCGGTACAGCAGGAACGTGCTGATCGTGAACGCGCCGAAGAACAGCCGGTGGGCGGTGATCGCGAGCAGCGCGTTGCGGGCGGGCGGGCGCCGGTACACGTGGCCGAAGCCCTCGACCATGCCGCGCGCGACCGCGAGGAACGATGGCCTGGCGGCCCGGTCCGCGTCGTCGGGGCCGAGGTCACCGGGGGCGAAGCGGGCGGCGAGCGCGGACGATCCGAGGTAGCCGAACACCGAGATCACCGAGACCAGCGCGTAGCCGTGGTCCCCGGCGCCGAACAGGGTCTCGAGCCCGACCGCGGCGCCGATCCCCACCGAGAAGAACAGGGTTCCGGTGGTGGAGGAGAACGCGTTCGCGGTGGCGAGGTGGTCGACCTCGGCGGCGTGCGGCAGCGACGCGGACAGCCCGGCGAGCACGAACCTGTTGATGCCGATCACGACCAGGGTGAGTGCGAGGAAGACCGGACCGCTGTAGCCGGCCCACATCATCGCGGCCACCACGGGGATCATCACCGCCCGCAGCAGGTTGGCCGCGACCAGCACGTTCCGGCGGCTCCACCGGTCGAGCAGGACCCCCACGAACGGCCCGACCAGCGAGTACGGCAGCAGCAGGATCGCGAACCCGACCGCCACCTCGACCGGATCGGTGTGCCGCTCGGGATTGAACAGCACCGACCCGGCGAGCCCGGCCTGGAAGACGCCGTCCGCGAACTGGCTGCTGACCCGGATCGCCAGCAGCCGCCGGAAGTCCCCTCGGCGCAGGATCGCGCGAAGGTGATGCCCGGACTGGTGCATGGGACCACCCTATGCGTCTCACCCGCCACACGGTCCCGGCAATCCGGACTTCATCCGGCGAGCGTTCCGGGCCCGCAGGTGAGGGCCCGGAACGCGAACGTCACGCTTCTTTCCGGCCCTGTGCCGGCGCCGCGGTCACGGCGGCGGGCCCGCTGGGGACGAGGGCGGCGCCGAGGCCGATCCGGCCCAGCAGTGCCTGGATGTCGACCCCGGTGAGGTCGCTGCCGAGCTGGAGGCCCTGTGCCACCCCCGTGCTCACGGTCTTGGTGAGCTGGCTCGCGCCGTCGGTGGAGATCACGGTCAGCTTGTCGACGGCCGACAGCGGCTCGGCGGCCGCGCGCACGACCTCGGGCAGAACCTTGATGAGCATTTCGAGGATCGCGGCCTCGTTGTACTGCGCGAACGCCTCGGCCTTGAGCTGCATCGCCTCGGCCTCGGCCTGCCCCTTCGCGAGGATCGACGACGCGATCGACGCACCCTCGACGTTGCTCGCCTCGGCGATCGCGACCCGGCGCGCCTTCTCTGCCTCGCCCTGCTTAGTGCCCTCGATCGCCTGTGCGTCGGCCAGTGCGGCCCGGCGGGCGCGCTCGCCCTCACCGGTCAGGCGTGCCTGCTCGGCGGACGCCTGAGCTGCGGCGATGGTGGCCTGGCGGTCCGCGTCGGCCTTGAAGATCGCCGCGTTCTTGGCTGCCTCGGCCTCCTGTTCGAGCCGGTACCGGGCGGCGTCCGCGGGCTTGCGGACCTCGCTGTCGAGCTGCCGCTCCTTCAGCGACGCGTTCCGCACGGCCACCTTCTCCTGCTCGGCCAGGACGGCCTGGTCGCGCTCGGCCTGCGCCAGCGGCCCGGCGGCGGCGGACTGGGCCCGCGCCGCGTCGATCTCCGCCTGGATCTCGGCCTTCTTGAGCGACAGCGCCCGATCGGCGATCGCGATGGCCTCCTCGGCGAGCAGCCGCTCCTGTTCGGCGGCCTGACGTGCGCGGGCTTCGGCGATCGAGGCCTCCTTGAGCACCCGGGACGCCTCGGGCCGGCCCAGGTCGGCGAGGTAGCTGCCCTCGGCCTGGATGTCCTGGAGCTGGAAGGTGTCGAGGACGAGCCCCTGGTTGGTGAGCGAGGCCTCGGCCTCCTCGGCGACCGCGGAGGCGAACGCGGCGCGGTCCTTGATGATCTCCTCGACGGTGAGGCGGCCGACGATCGCGCGCAGCGATCCGGCGAGCACCTCGGAGGTGAACACGTCGATCCCGTGCTGCTGGCCGAGGAAGCGCTGCGCCGCCGCGCGGATCGCCGCCTCGGTGCCGCCCACCTTGACGATCGCCACGCCTTCGAGGTCGCAGCGGATCCCCTTCGAGCTGACGGCCCCGTGGATGCCGACCGGGATCCGGCGGCTGGACAGGTCGAGCTTGTGCAGTTTCTGGACCACAGGTAACACGAACACGGACGCACCGAGTACGACCTTCTGGCCGGACAGGTCGGTGGAGACCTCGCCGCTCGTGGCGGTCACCGAGCGGCCCTTGCGCCCGGTGATGATGAAGGCCTCGTTGGGGCGAGCCACCTTGAGGCGGCTCACGATCAAGGCGACCAGCAGGAGGAGCAGCAGCACGCCGCCGCCGACGGCGAGCAGGACCGCAAGGGTCATCGACGTTCCCTTCAGGGATGTGGATTGATGTGGAACATCAGTGATGTGGATCGATGTGGAACTCAGTGGATCGGCGTGGTCTGCACGACCACGACCGAGGATTCGGTGGGCATGGCGACCACGAACACCGAGGTTCCGGTCGCGAGCGGACCGTCGGCCCGGGCGTTGAGCTTGAGCGGCTGACCGCCGACGAGCACCCGGACCTCGCCGTATCCCGCGGCCGGAACGGGCGTCACGACGATCCCGCGCGCGCCGACGAGACTGGCCGAGGTGAGCGTGGCGTCGGTGTTCATGCCGCTGACCAGGCGCGTGAGCCGGACCGCCAGCCAGCCGGTGGGAAACGCGGCGGCGAGCCCGGCGGCCGCGCCGAGCGCGAGGGCGAGCGGTCCGGTGCCACCTGCGGCCACCGCGCCGAGCGCGCCCGCGAAGCCCAGAGCACCGAGGAAACCGGCGACCGCGGGAGCCGAGAACGGGCCGTCGGCGTCGACGTGCCCTAGCTGTAGCAAGTGACCGAGGTGCAGTAACTCCCCGAACAGGAGCGATGTGGCGAGGACGACGACCCCGACCGCACCGAGGACGAGGAACCCGATCGTGACCTCGCCCATGCCGTCCTCCCCGTACTGATGGATCCAGGGTAGGGCTGCCGTGCCACTGGTGTTTCTCCTGCACACAGTCGGTTTTCTGACACGATGGGCTGGTGCAGCCGACACCCGATCAGAGGACTGTCACCAGCGTCGGAGCGTCCGGGCTCGTAGTCAGGGGCGACCAGTTGCTGATGGTCCGCCAGGTCCGCGCCACCGGGGTCCGCTGGGAGGTGCCCGGCGGTGGGCAGGAGCCCGGCGAGTCCCTGGAGGAGACGGTCGAGCGCGAGCTTGCCGAGGAGGCCGGGATCCAGGTCATCACCGGATCCATCGTGTGCACCTACATCTCGTTCCGGCTGTTCAAGCACTCGATCGTGCTCGGGGCGTTCTACCTCGCGGCCGAGTCCGACGAGTCCACCCTGCCCGTGCCGCAGCAGGACGACGGGATCGTCGAGGCGGCGTTCGTGGATCCGTGGAAGCTGCCCGAGGACGAGGTGGGGCCGCTGTCGTGGAGTGTGATCCAGCGCTGGTGGCCGCGGCGGGAGTCGCTGGACTCGGTGTTCCACGTGGAACTGTGGCGAACGCCCGAGGGCTACACCTTGCGGTAATTGGGACCATAAGTGCCGATCCTCGGTAGCGTGCGGGGGCTTACGATCCCGATCCCGTGCGAGGTCTTGATGCGCTTACCCCTCGCGGTCCTGGCCGCGGCAGCCACGACCGGCCTTGTCGCCGGTCTCACCGCTCCCGCCCAGGCCGCACCGCCCCGCCGTCCAGCGCCGCCGCCCGAGGTGGTCGTCCAGGACGGCGAGACGCAGCCCGTCTTCCCGATCGCCCAGGCGGTGACCCAGTCCGTCTTCGTCCAGACGGCGGTGGACTCCGACTCCGACGGCAAGCCGGACCGGGTCCACCTCACGATCACCAGGCCCGGACCGACGGACACCGGCATGAAGGTCGCCTCGATCGTCGAGCTCAGCCCCTACTGGTCCGGGATCGGCGACAACCCGAACCACAGCGTGGACATCGGCCCCGCACCGCTCGCCCCGGGCAGCGGCGACACCCTGGCCCGCTCGTCCACCCTCCTCGCACCCAGCACGCAGGAGTTCTACGTCACCCGCGGGTACGCCTACGTCAAGGCCGAGAGCATCGGCAGCGGCCAGTCCGACGGATGCCCGACGACCGGCGACGAGCAGGAGACGCTGGCCGGCAAGGCCGTGGTGCAGTGGCTGACCGGCGCCGCGAAGGCGTTCGACGCCGCGGGCAACCCGGTCACGGCGGGCTGGTCGGCCGGATCCGTCGGGATGATGGGCGTCTCCTACAACGGCACCCTGCCGAACATGGTCGCCACCACCGGAGTCGCCGGGCTCAAGACCATCGTGCCGATCTCGGCGATCTCCAACTGGTACAGCTACTACCGCGCGAACGGGGCCGTCCTGGCGCCCGGCGGGTACCAGGGCGAAGACGCGGACGTGCTCGCGCGGGCGGTGCTCACCCGCAAGAACCCCGAGGTGTGCGCCGCGAAGATGGACGCCATGGAGGCCGCGCAGGACCGGGTCACGGGTGACTACACGCCGTTCTGGGCCCAGCGCGACTACGTGGGCAAGGCCGCGAACGTCAAGGCCAGCGTGTTCCTGACCCACGGGCTGACCGACTGGAACGTCAAGTCCAAGCAGTTCGCCGTGTGGTGGGACGCGCTCGCCAAGGCCGGGGTCAAGCGCAAGCTCTGGCTGCACCCGGGCGGCCACGGCCCGTCGTCGGCGCCCGCCTGGTCCGACGCCGTGCACCGCTGGATCGACCGGTACCTCTACGACGTCCCCAACGGGATCGACACCGCTCCGATGGTGACGATCGAGCGGTCCAGCACCAGCATCGCGAACTACGCCGACTGGCCCGACCCGGCGGCGCGGACGACCACCTACTCGCTGAGCCCCCGCAAGCTCGGCACCTCGCCCGGCACTCCGGCCATCGAGTCGTTCACCGACGTCGGCAAGGTGATCACCGCGGAGACCCTCACGACCAACCCCGCGGCGGACGCGGCGAACCGCCTCGGCTACGTCACGACCCCGGTCAGCGCGGCGACCAGGCTGAGCGGGACCCCGTCGGTCACCCTCAAGGCCAGCGTCGACAACGCCACCAGCGGCACCCTGACCGCGATCGTGGCGGACTACAACCCGGCGAACAACCAGGCCGTGATCGTCACCCGAGGCTGGATCGACGTGCGCAACCGGAACGGATCCGCGGCGACCGCGCCGATCCAGAAGGGGGTTCAGTACACGTACTCGTTCGAGCTCCAGCCGAAGGACTACGTGTTCGCGGCCGGTCACCAGATCGCCCTCGTGGTGATCAGCACGGACCACGACTACTCGCTGCGCCCGGACATCGGCACGAAGGTGTCTCTGTGCCTCGCGTCCAGCGCACTCCGCCTCCCCCTCGTACAGCCACCCACCCACTACTGACGAACGAAAACAGGCTCCCCCGAAAGATCCGGAGGAAGCCTGTCAATGTTTGAAATCTTTTGATCTAAACCTGGAGCCCGCTGGGGTGCGTGAGATGCAAGCCGCGGGGTGGAGCCGGTATTGGTTATACCGGCTCCACCGGACGGCGCAGCAGATCGCGTGCCCGAGCGGGCCGCCGACTACACCTCGCCGCGGATGAAGGCTTCGACCTGCTTGCGGGCCTTGTCGTCGTCGTACTGCTCCGGCGGGGACTTCATGAAGTAGCTCGCCGCCGAGAGGATCGGGCCGCCGATGCCGCGATCCTTAGCGATCTTCGCCGCGCGGACGGCGTCGATGATGATGCCGGCCGAGTTCGGGGAGTCCCAGACCTCGAGCTTGTACTCCAGGTTCAGCGGCACGTCACCGAACGCGCGGCCTTCGAGCCGGACGTAGGCCCACTTGCGGTCGTCGAGCCACTGGACGTAGTCGCTCGGGCCGATGTGCACGTTGCGGGCGCCGAGGTCGTGCTCGATGTTGCTGGTCACGGCCTGGGTCTTGGAGATCTTCTTGGACTCCAGGCGGTCCCGCTCGAGCATGTTCTTGAAGTCCATGTTGCCGCCGACGTTGAGCTGGTACGTGCGGTCGAGCTGGACGCCACGGTCCTCGAACAGCTTCGCCATGACCCGGTGGGTGATCGTCGCGCCGACCTGGCTCTTGATGTCGTCGCCGATGATCGGCACGCCCGCCTCGGTGAACTTGGCGGCCCACTCGGGATCGGAGGCGATGAACACCGGCAGCGCGTTGACGAACGCGACCTTGGCGTCGATCGCGCACTGGGCGTAGAACTTGTCGGCCGCTTCGGATCCGACGGGGAGGTAGGACACCAGTACGTCGACGCGGGCTTCGCGGAGCGCCGCGACGACGTCCACGGGCTGCTCGTCGGACTCGTCGATCGTCAGCCGGTAGTACTTGCCCAGGCCGTCCAGGGTGGTGCCGCGCTGGACGGTGATGCCGGTCGGGGCGACGTCCGCGATCTTGATCGTGTTGTTCTCGCTCGCGACGATCGCCTCGCTGAGGTCGCGGCCGACCTTCTTGGCGTCGACGTCGAACGCGGCGACGAACTCGATGTCGCGCACGTGGTACTCACCGAACTGGACGTGCATGAGCCCCGGCACACGTGCGTCCGGGTCGGCGTCCTTGTAGTACTCCACGCCCTGCACCAGCGACGCGGCACAGTTGCCGACGCCGACTATGGCTACGCGTACGGAACCCATCTGGTCCTCCTTTGCCTTCATGTTCGGCCCTCGCGTTCGGGGCGCTCAGTGGGGTTTCCCGTGAAGCTGACGGACGGTGGCTGCCCTGCGCGCTCGTTCGCGATCAGCTCGTTGAGCCAGCGGACCTCCCGGTCAGCCGACTCCAGCCCGTGGCGCTGAAGTTCCAGCGTGTAGGCGTCGACCCGCTCGCGAGTGCGCGAGAGGGTTTCCAGCAGCCCGTCCCGGCGCTCCTCGACTCTGCGGCGGCGCCCCTCGAGGATCCGCATCCGGATCGAGGCGTCGGTGCGGCCGAAGAACGCGAAGTGGACGCCGAAGCCCTCGTCGTCGTAGGTGTCCGGCCCGGCCTCGGCCAGGAGGTCGGCGAACCGTTCCTTGCCCTCGGCGGTGAGCTTGTAGACGACTTTCCCGCGCCGGCCGGTGAGGGGCGGTGCGGACCCCACGTCGGCCGGGTCGGGGGCGACCTCGGTGATCCACCCGGCTTCGCGTAGCCGGCGCAACGTCGGGTACAGGGACCCGTACGACACGGCGGCCCGGAACGAGCCGAGCATGGCCGAGAGCCGCTTTCGCAGCTCGTAGCCGTGCATCGACGATTCGTGCAAGAGACCGAGGATGGCGAATTCAAGCATTCCGCCGGCCTCCCCTCGACAGTCGTCCGCACGCGTCATGGCGGCGCTACCCGTCGTGACGATGTATCGCGGCGATACATCGTGACTATACGTCTGCCGGGTGAACGGCGCTAGCGGGCCCTCATCGCGCCGTCACGGGCGTTTTACCTCGCGCTCACTGGCGGACGGCCTCTCGCCGCGTACGCTTTCCCGGGTGCGGACGCAGCGGCAGCTCATCGACTACGCCCTTCACCGGCGTGCGGTGCTGCGCGACGTCTATTCAGGACGAACCGGGACAAACGAGGTCTGTGACGCCTCTCCGTACCTGGTCCGGGCTGCGAAGTACTTCGGCGAGGCCACCGAGACGCCGTGCCCGGTCTGCCGCCGCGAGAACGTCTGGCTGGTCCACTACATCTACGGCGACGAGCTCAAGCACTCCGCCGGACAGGCCAGGCCGCGCGCCGAACTGCCCGTCCTCGCCATGAGCTATGGCGAATTCGACGTGTATGTCGTCGAAGTGTGCCGAGTCTGCAACTGGAACCACCTCGTGCAGAAGTACACGCTCGGGCGCGCGGGGCTGCCCGCCGGAGACCGCCGGAGGGCCGACGCCTGATTTCCCACCCCACGACCAGTTCACCAGGGCCCCCGCGCAACCGGATCCAGAACGTCCGCGAGCGGCCTGCGCAGCGAAAATACGGTGCCCCACAACGATTTTCCGGGCCGGGGACTGGTGCGCAGGGGGTGGGCCTGTCCCATAATCGCTCCGTGAATGCGTGGTCAGCCTGTAGTGACAGCGTTTGTAGTTGCTGGACAACACCAGGCATGGTGGAGGGATGAGCTCACCCGACAATCCGGAACGGCCGACCCGGGGCGTCGCCCGCGTCGGTTCCGGCGGTGATCCTCGCGGTCCAGTGCCTCCGCACGCTGGTGGCCCGGTTCCTCCGCAGCCGCCTTCCCCGCACGTCAGCCAGAGCGGCGGGTTCCGCGGTTCCGCGCGCCCGTCCGGCTCGGCTTCCGTGGGAGGTCCGGCCGCTGGTCCGCCCGGTGGTGCCGCGAGTGGACGGGCGTCCGTCGGGCGCGCCGTTCCCCCGCCGTCCGGCCGGGCCGGCCCGCCGCCTCCGC